>DASRWN010000137.1:0-6997 GCA_035654595.1 Gallionella sp.
CCTGATCGCGGGCGATTTGCAGCGTTTCGGGATGCCATGCATACCAGTCCACCGGATTGTCGGCGTGTTGTTGTAAATACGGGCTGGTCTCCTGTGCGAGGCGGTTGCTCATGATTTTTAGTGGAGTAATGGTTCAAGCACGCGCATCACGTTGTGCATGATGGTCGGCTGCGCTGCGGCACTGGGATGAAGATTATCGGCCTGAAATTGTTCTGCGGTAATGCCATCGAGTAAAAACGGCAGTATCGGGATGTGATACTTATCTGCCAATGAAAAATAGATTTTCTGAAATTGTGAAATATAAGGCTCGCCATAGTTGGGCGGTAGTTTTATGCCGAGCAACAATGTCGCCGCATGATTACGGCGCGCCGTTTCGATGATGGCGCCGAGATTGCTTGAGATTTGATTCAGGCTGCCACCGCGCAACCCGTCGTTTGCACCCAGTTCCAGAACAATGATTGCCGGTTTGTATTGCTGCAAAACATCATGAATGCGTTGCCGGCCACCCTCGGCAGTTTCCCCGCTGATACTGGCATTGATGACCTGATAGGCCGGGTGTGAACGTTTTAATTCGGTTTGCATCAGACTGGGCCAGCTATCTTGTGTAGCAATGCCATACCCTGCTGATAGACTGTCGCCGAACACCAGAATTGTACTTGCGGCATGGGCGGCCTTGCCCAACATCAGCATTGTCAGCAGCAGAACAGATTTTAAAATGGTAGTGATTGATAAGGAAAATTTTTTCATGGCGGCGATTGTGCGGGCAGTAAACCTGACTAAGCAAGTACTAAGTGGCGATCAGCCATTGATTATTTTGCATCAGGTAAGTTTCACGGTTGAAGTCGGCGCAAGCCTTGCGATACTCGGTGCATCTGGCTCCGGTAAATCGACTTTGTTGGGTTTGCTGGCAGGTTTGGATATGCCCAGCAGTGGCAGCGTTTTTCTGGCGGATGCGGATTTATTTGCACTGGACGAAGATGGGCGCGCACGTCTGCGCGGTGAATTGGCCGGGTTCGTGTTCCAGTCATTTCAATTATTACCTGCGTTGAATGCGCTGGAAAATGTCATGCTGCCGCTGGAATTGAGCGGCGTCAGCGATGCACGGGAACGGGCAGGCGAGTCGCTACAGCGGGTGGGCTTGAGCAATCGCGCCCACCATTTACCCAAACATCTGTCCGGCGGAGAACAGCAACGGGTGGCGTTGGCGCGCGCCTTTGTCAGCCGGCCGAAAATTTTGTTCGCCGACGAACCCACCGGCAATCTCGATGCCGCAACAGGCGGGCAAATCATTGACCTGTTACTGGAGTTGAATCAGGCGGAGCAAACCACCTTGTTGTTGGTAACTCACGATGAAGCATTGGCGAAACGTTGTGCCAATCAATTGCATCTGTCGGCAGGGCGGGTTTTACCATGAATTTATGGCGCCTTTCCCTCAGCTTGTTACGCCGAGATTGGCGTGCGGGCGAGTGGCGTGTATTGCTGTTGGCATTGGTGCTGGCGGTAGGCAGCTTGAGCACGGTTGGTTTGTTCGCCGACCGCGTGCGGCAGGCTTTGCAACAACAGGCGCAGAGTTTGATCGGCGCGGATTTGCGTATTACTTCCACGCGCCCCTTGTTACCGGTTTATCGTTCCGCCGCACAAGCACATGGCTTGAAAACTGTGTTGAGCATGACATTTCCGAGCATGGTACTGCACCGTGACCAGTCATTGTTGAGTGAGATTCAATCGGTCGAAACGGGTTATCCCTTGCGCGGTGAGATAGTCATTGATGATCGTGTTGTACATCCTGCTCAATCCATTCCTGCACACGGCACAATATGGGTGGATGAACGGCTGTTGCGTCGCCTGGATTTGCGGCTGGGCGATGAAGTGCATATCGGGGCGCAGTCTTTTATCGTGGCGGCGCATATTGTGCGCGATGTCGATCAGGCAATTGGCTTTACCAGTTTTGCGCCACGCGTGATGATGAACAGCGATGATCTTGCCGCAACCGGCTTGTTACAGGAGGGTAGTCGCATCAATTACCGCTTGATGATTGCCGGTGATGTGGCGCAAGTCAATGCGTTGCGCGCCGAATTAAAGAGCCAGTTGTCGGGCAACGAAAAAATGGAGGACGTGCGCGATGCACGACCCGAGATTCGCACCGCTTTAGAACGTGGCGAGCATTTTTTGGGACTCGCCGCGCTGACTGCCGCGATCCTTGCAGGCGCGGCGATCGCATTGGCAGCACGACGCTTTGTGCTGTGTCATCTGGATAATTGTGCGGTGATGCGTTGCTTCGGCGCCCAGCAAAATCAACTGCTGGGAATATTCCTTTACCAGTTTTTGCTGCTGGGTGTTATTGCGACATTGCTGGGCTGCGCGCTCGGATATGTCGTGCAAGCGGGGCTGATCGCTTTCGTTGATTCGCTACGTCATGCAGCCTTGCCGCAACCCGGCATTCTGCCCGCCATTAAAGCGGGTGCCAGCGGGTTTGTTTTGTTATTGGGCTTTGCTTTTTTACCTTTATTGCAGTTGCGCAAAGTTTCACCGTTGCGTGTGCTGCGTCGTGAGCTGGGCGCGCCGGAAATGAACATGGGTTTGATGTATGGATTTGCGACGCTGGCGCTGTCCGGTCTGTTTTTATGGCAGGCTGGTTCGATTAAATTAGGGCTGGTGATGTTGGGTGGTTTATTGGCGGGCCTGTTGTGCTTTGCTGCTTTGGCGTGGTTGCTGTTAAGCGGCGTGGCCCGTTTTGCATTAGCGCTGCCACTGCATTGGCGACATGCGCTGGCCAACTTGGCGCGGCACGGGCGTACCAATGCGATGCAAATCGTTGCGCTAAGTTTGGGTGGCACTGCTTTATTGTTGCTGACGTTATTACGCGGCGATTTGCTGCACAGCTGGCAGGGCAAGCTGCCACCGGATACGCCGAATCGTTTTGTGGTGAACATTCAACCCGATCAACAGCAGGCGTTGCGTGATTTTTTCTCACGGCAACAACTGGCGCAGCCGCAATTACTGCCAATGGTGCGTGGCAGACTGGTCGCCATCAACCAACGTGTTATCAATGATGAAAGTTATACGGAGCCGCGTGCCCGCGCTCTGGTCGAACGTGAATTCAATTTATCCTGGGCTGAAAATCTGCCTATCTGGAATGAGTTGGCGCAAGGGCAATGGTGGGCCGTGGGGCAGGATACCTCAGTCAGGGCGCAGCTTTCTGTGGAAGAAGGTATCGCCAAAACACTGGGTATTCATCTCGGCGATGAACTGACTTATGACGTCGCGGGCAGCCGCTTTACTGCGCGTGTCAGCAATCTGCGCAAGGTGCAATGGGACGACATGCGGGTGAATTTTTTTGTTATTGCCACACCGGAGTTGCTCAAAAACTATCCGGTGACTTATCTCACCAGCTTTTACCTGCCATCGGACAAGGCGCATGTCGGTGATGAGCTGGCGCGAGAATTTTCCAACCTGCTGGTGATTGATACCGGCGTGGTGATTGATCAGGTGCGTACCATCATTGAGCAAATCTCGCAAACCATCAGCATCGTATTTTTATTTACGTTGTTGGCCGGTGTGGTGGTACTTTATTCGGCGTTGTTGTTCACCCAGGACGAACGTATTCATGAGACCGCGATTTTGCGCACGTTGGGCGCGAGCGGCACTTATTTGCGCCGCTTGCAGATGAGCGAATTTGCCGTGCTTGGAGCGCTCAGCGGATTATTTTCTGCAGCGGGCGCAACTTTACTGGGCTGGGTGTTGGCGCATTCTGTCATTGATATTCCCTACCAGCCCGGCATCATGGTCTGGCTTGCCGGTATTGTGGGGGGCATGCTGGTGATGATGTGCGCAGAATGGCTGGTCACGCGCAGGCTGATGCAGTTGCCGCCCATGGTTTTGTTGCGTGAATAATTTTGTGGTGTACCAACACATTGCCGACAGGTTTGACGCTGGCGTTGTTAACTGTACATAATCAGGCCGGATTCATAAACAGTGGGGGTTTTTATGACCGTTATTCGTCAACAGGACTTCATCGATAGCATCGCCGATGCGCTGCAATTTATTTCCTACTACCACCCTGCGGATTATGTGCAGGCGGTAGCCAGAGCTTATGCCGTGGAACAGTCCCCGGCAGCCAAAGATGCCATGGCGCAGATACTCAGCAATTCGCGCATGTGCGCGCAGGGGCACAGGCCGGTTTGCCAGGACACCGGCATTGTGGTGGCATTTGTGCGTATCGGCATGTCGGTGCGTTGGGATGACGCAACGATGGACGTGACCGGGATGGTAAATGCCGGGGTGCGCAAGGCGTATCTCAATCCCGATAACGTGTTGCGTCCCTCCATTGTCGCCGATCCCACAGGCACGCGGAAAAACACCAAAGACAATACGCCCGCAGTGGTGCACATCGAACTGGTGCAGGGCGATCGTGTTGATGTGCGCATTGCGGCTAAAGGCGGTGGCTCGGAAAACAGGTCAGTGATGGAAATGCTTGATCCCGGAGATGATATCGTTGAATGGGTGTTGCGGCGTGTTCCACAAATGGGGGCGGGGTGGTGTCCGCCCGGGATGCTGGGCATCGGGATTGGCGGTACCGCGGAAAAATGCATGCTGCTGGCCAAAGAAGCGCTGATGCAATCCATCGACATGCACGAATTGAAGGCGCGCGGCGCGAAAAATGCGCTTGAAGCATTGCGCATTGAGTTGTATGACAAAGTGAATGCGCTGGGCATCGGTGCGCAGGGCTTAGGCGGGCTCACTACCGTGCTGGACATCAAAATTTTGGATTATCCGACCCACGCCGCTTCCAAGCCGATTGCGATCAATCCCAATTGTGCTGCCACGCGGCACGTCCATTTTGAACTGGATGGCAGCGGAATAGCGCAGTTTACGCCGCCCAAACTGGAAGATTACCCGGACGTGCATTGGCAGCCAGCCAAAGACGCGCGGCGCGTCAATCTGGAAACCGTCACCCGTGAGGAAATTGCCCAATGGAAGCAGGGCGAAACGGTATTGCTGTCGGGAAAGCTGCTAACCGGGCGCGATGCGGCGCATAAACGCCTCATAGAGATGCTGACGCGCGGTGAGAAATTACCGTCCGGCGTGGATTTTACCAACCGCTTCATCTATTATGTCGGGCCGGTTGATGCGGTGCGCGACGAGGTAGTTGGACCGGCTGGCCCAACCACGGCGACGCGCATGGACCGCTACACCGAAGCATTATTGGCGCAGACCGGTTTGCTGGGCATGATAGGCAAGGCTGAGCGCGGCAAAGCCGCAATTGAGTCGATTAAAAATCACGGTGCGGTTTATCTGATTGCGATTGGTGGGGCGGCTTATCTGGTCGCCAAGGCGATACGCAGCGCCAAAGTGCTTGCATTTGCCGATTTAGGCATGGAAGCGATATATGAATTTGTCGTGGAAGATATGCCGGTGACGGTGGCAGTAGACAGTCAGGGGCATTCAGTACATGACGCAGGCCCGGCGGAATGGAAAAAACGTATCGGCATGATTCCGATACAGGTGATTTAGTAACAGGTTTTAGAAAGCTGTGCAGGTTTGGCCGCACGGTTTTCATTGAATTGGCGGGTCTCTCCGCATTGCAGTGTAGTGAACCTGGTCAGGTCCGGAAGGAAGCAGCCACAGCTACGTTCTGCAAGTGCCGGAGGTAAGGCTCGCCTCCTGATAATTTGGAGATTAAGGTAATGATCATGAAATACATCGTGGGTTTATTGGCTGGATTGCTGTTCAGTACCAGCGCTTTTGCGGGCTATAGTGCCGCTGTTGAATACGGTAATGGCAATGCAACCAATCTGACAGAAGTCGCCGTGACGCGTGATTTTGAAAGACAGTGGTTCACCGATGGTGATTGGTTGGTGAGCGGTTTTTGGGAAGCGTCATTCGCCAACTGGCAAGGGCACAGTGACGCGGGCAACAATCGCAATATCAGCGATTTTGGACTAACCCCGGCATTTCGTTTTCAGCAAAAAAATCCTTCCGGTTGGGCTCCCTATGTTGAAGGGGCGATTGGTTTTCATTTGATCAGTCCAACCCAGATCAACACTGAACGCCGCTTTAGCACTGCATTTCAGTTTGGCGACCACGTTGGTTTTGGGGTGCGTTTGGGAGAACATCAGCAATTTGATCTGGGTTATCGTTTTCAGCATGTTTCGAATGGCGGTATCAAAAAACCGAACAGCGGCATCAATTTTAATGAAGTCCGTTTCGCCTACCATTTCTAGCGCGGTGCAGCTTGTCAGCCACCTCTGTCCTTGCACGTAAATGGCGCCCCGCGAATTTTGCCCAATTGGTGGGACAAGAGCATGTCGTTACGGCGCTCAGTAACGCGCTGACACAAAACCGGCTGCATCACGCTTATCTGTTTACGGGTACACGTGGCGTTGGCAAGACTACTATCGCGCGCATTTTTGCCAAGTCGCTCAATTGTCTGACCGGGATTACCGCTCAGCCGTGTGGCGTATGCAGCGCCTGTACTGAAATTGATAGCGGCCGTTTTGTCGATCTCATCGAGCTGGATGCGGCTTCCAATACCCAAGTGGATAATATGCGCGAGTTGCTGGAAAGCGCGCTATATGCACCCACCAGTGCTCGCTTTAAGGTGTACCTTATCGATGAAGTGCATATGTTGTCCAAGTCGGCTTTCAATGCAATGTTGAAGACGCTGGAAGAGCCGCCCGGCCACGTGAAATTCATACTTGCCACCACCGATCCGCAAAAAATTCCCGTTACCGTGTTGTCGCGTTGCCTGCAGTTCAACTTGAAACAGTTGCCACCCGCATTGATCGCTGCGCGTCTGCAATATGTGCTGGAGCAGGAACAGATTGTATTCGAGCCTGCCGCGCTCAATTTACTGGCGCGGGCAGCGCAAGGCAGTATGCGTGACGCATTGAGCCTGCTGGATCAGGCGATCGCTTTTTCTGCTGCAACCGTTGTAGAGCAAGTAGTGCGCGACATGCTGGGTACTATCGATCAAGGTTATCTTTACGATTTGTTG
>DASRWN010000138.1:0-18069 GCA_035654595.1 Gallionella sp.
AGTCCAGCACCTTCCTGCGCGGCACCAACTCCAGCCAAGTGCTGGTGCTGCTGGATGGCGTGCGCATCAATTCCGCCACAGCGGGCACCACCGCACTCGAACATTTGATGCTGGATAGCATAGAGCGTATTGAAGTGATACGTGGCAACGTCAGCAGCCTGTATGGTTCGGAGGCCATCGGCGGCGTGATCCAGTTGTTCACCAAACATGGCACAGGCGCACCGGCTTTCAATGCCAGCGGGGGTGCTGGTAGTCACGGCACGCAACGCGCAGCGGCAGGCTTCTCCGGTGAGGCAAATGACACTTCGTTCAGCGTAAATGTCGGACGGGTTAAAACCGATGGCGTGTCGGCAATTAACCCGCTGCTGGTACCAAACGTCAATCCGAACAACAACGGCTATGACAACAACACCGTTAGTGCGCAAGTCAAACATGCGCTCAACGCGGATCACTCGTTGTCCGCCTCCTTATTCAGCACGCGCGGCAACGCCTCATTCGACAGTTCGTCCCCGCCCCCGTTCGGTTCGCCGACAGATCTCAACAATACCGTAGAAAATATCGACAAATTTTCATTGTCCTCGGACGATCAATTCAGCGAGATTTGGCACAGCCAGGTGCGCCTGGCGCAAGGTGTTGACGATAGCCGCAACTTTCTAAACGGCGTGCAGACATCGCGTTTTCAAACCCAGAACAATCAGCTGACCTGGCAAAACAATCTCAAGATTGCGGAGGGCCAGCAGTTAAGTCTGGCTGCGGAATATTTGCGCCAGGCGGTCACTTCCGACACGCTGTTTACGCAAACCACACGCAACGTGAACAGCGTGCTGGGCGGCTATACCGGCGACTACGGCACACAGCAGGTGCAGCTCAATCTGCGCCAGGACGATTATTCCGATTTCGGCACGGCAAACACCGGTTTGCTCGGTTATGGCATATCTTTCGCAAACAGCTGGCGCGCCACGGCCAGTATCAGCAATGCTTTCAAAGCACCCACCTTTAATGATTTGTTCTTCCCCCCGTCATTCGGCTTTCAGGGCAACCCAAACTTGAAGCCGGAACGTTCACAAAACAAAGAGGTTGGACTGCACTATGCGGCAGACAATCAACGTGTGGATGCAGTGTATTTCTACAATCGCATCAGCGACCTGATCACTGCTAATGCCGCTGGTACAACAACCATCAATATAAACCGGGCACAAATCAACGGACAGGAATTGAGTTATGCGGGTGATTTTGGCGAAACACACTGGAAAGCCAACCTGACCTTCCAGAATCCTCGCGACACGGCTACCGGTCTGGTGTTAACTCGTCGCGCCAAGGAATTCGGCAATGTTGCGGTGTCGCAGGATTTCGCCGCCTGGAATATAGGCGCAGAAGTACGTTACAGCGGCCCGCGTCGAGATAACGACCAAACAACCTTCGCTCCGGTCACCTTGCCCAGCTATCAGTTGCTCAATCTGACCGCGCACTACAACATCGACAAGCACTTGAACCTGTTTGCACGCGCGGACAACCTGTTCAATCGCGATTATTCCGAGGCATCTGGCTTTAATACTCTGGGACGCACGCTGTTCGTGGGCTTGAACTATCAGTAACGGCATATCAAGCACTGTGCACAACCCCTGCTGAAACGCGCCTGCCTTTGTGATAAGGTGGGCACGTTTTCAGCTTCAACGAATGAGGAGTTCCACAATGCCTACAACCCGGATTAAATCAATTGCGTGGTTCGCGCTGTTGACGTTGCTGATGGCGACCACCCGCTCGCATCACTTCGATTCCATAACGCACTTGCCCGATGCTTCGCTGGCGGTGTTTTTGCTCGCCGGCATGGCCCTGCCGTTTGCTGCCTTTCCGGCACTGCTGCTGGTGGCTGGCCTGGTAGATTATTTTGCGATCAACTATGGCGGCACGAGCGGCTGGTGTGCTTCGCCGGCATATTGGTTCCTGATCCCTACCTACGCCGTGATGTGGTACGCGGGAAGATTTTACCGCGCACGCCATCATCAATCCTGGCATGGGTTGGCATTGTTTTCAGCAACGGCATTCGTAGCGACCAATGTCGCCTTCGTCATTTCCAACGGTAGCTTTTATCTGTTCTCCGGGCGTTTTGCCGAAGTGACCGCGCTGCAATATACGGTCAGCATGGCGCAGTATTACCTGCCCTATCTGATCAGTGTGTTTCTGTATTTATCGGCTGCGGCGGCGCTGCAAATTCTTATGGTCGGTCTTCTGTCCAGGCGTTCTGCGCACATTTAGCCGCTGTTTAACGTGACCGAGAAAACCGCGCCACCGCCCGGCCCATCAGACAGCCACCGTGCCCGCTCACAACGCCATAAAGAAATCGTCGATGCCCGTATCGCTGCTGCCACCCAACAGCGCGGCGTGATTCTGGTACACACCGGCAACGGCAAGGGTAAAAGCAGCGCGGCGTTCGGCATGATGGCGCGCGCGCTGGGTCACAACATGCGTGTCGGTGTAGTGCAATTCATCAAAGGCAGTTTTTCGACCGGCGAAGAAACTTTTTTCCGGCGTTTCCCCGAAGTCGAATATCACGTGATGGGGGAAGGCTATACCTGGGAGACGCAAGATCGCGAACGAGATGTCGCCAAGGCGCAGGCGGCATGGCAAGTGGCGCACAACATGTTGCGCAACCACCAGTTGCAACTGGTGGTGCTGGACGAAATCAACATCGCGCTCAAATTACATTACATCGACACAGCACAAGTGCTGGATGCGTTGCGCAATCGCCCCGCGCTGCAACATGTGGTTTTAACCGGGCGCGCTGCACCGAACGCGCTGATTGAAATGGCCGACACCGTCACCGAAATGCGCCCGATCAAACATGCGTTTGATGCCGGTATCCAGGCGCAACATGGCATTGAGCTATAGCCGCCGCTGTGTTGCCTGATACGCCGCGCAGCAGTCGAGCAGCACCGATTTTCTGCTAAAGTGCGCGCCATGAATCTATCCAGCACCCAGCTTTACCTGCGCCTGCTCGGCTATGTCAAACCTTACTGGCGGGTATTTACATTATCCATACTGGGCATGATGGTCACTGCAGCGACTGAACCGCTCTTGCCAGCTTTATTGAAGCCCATGCTGGACGGCACTTTCGTGCACAAGGACGAGACCGTCATTGAATTAGCGCCACTGTTCATCCTGATCATTTTTATGGTGCGCGGCTTATCTTCTTTCGTTGGCACCTATGCCATCAGTTGGGTTGGCAATAAAGTAGTGATGGATTTGCGCGAACAGATGTTTCACAAATTGCTTTCTTTGCCCACGCGTTTTTATGACGATCATGCCACTGGCAATTTGATTTCAAAATTAACTTTCGATGTGACGCAAGTCACTGCGGCTGCCACCAGCGTAGTGACAGTCTCTATCAGAGATTCCCTGATCATCGTCGGGCTGCTGGGCTGGCTGTTCTACCTGAACTGGCAACTCACCCTCCTCAGCCTGCTCATGGTGCCGGTCATTACCCTCATCATCCGCATCCTCAACGCGCGCTTGCGTACTGCCAGCCGTGACGCGCAACGCGCCATGGGTGATATCACGCAAGTGGTTGAGGAAAGTATCACCGCGCACAAAGTGGTCAAGCTGTTCGGCGGACAATATTACGAAGGCGAGCGCTTCAACGAACAGGCAAACTGGGTGCGCCGCCACAGCATGAAACAGGCGCTTGCCGCAGCTGCCAATGTGCCCATCGTGCAGATGATAGCGGCGGCGGCGCTTTCCATCATCGTCTATCTATCCACTCGGCAATCTCATAACGATGAAACCACGGTAGGCGGATTTCTTTCTTTTCTGGCGGCGATGCTGATGCTGACAGCGCCGCTGAAACGGCTTACCGGCGTGAGCGAATACATGCAGCGCGGCTTGGCGGCATCGGAAAGCGTGTTTGAATTGATCGACACGCACAGCGAAGTCGATAGCGGAAAAACTGCATCAGGCCGCGCCGATGGACGCATCGAATTCGAGCACGTCAGCTTGTCTTACCAGCAGGACGGTAGAATGGCATTGCACGACATCTGCCTGACCATCCCGGCCGGGCAAGCAGTTGCGCTGGTCGGCGCATCGGGCAGCGGCAAAACGACCTTGGCGAATCTGGTGCCGCGTTTTTATTCGCCCGGCAGCGGGCGCATCACCCTGGATGGACACGATCTGGCTGATCTCACGCTGAGCAGTCTGCGTGCCAACATCGCACTGGTCAGCCAGGAAGTCGTGCTGTTCAACGACACGGTTGCTGCCAACATTGCCTATGGCCAGATGCGTGCCGTGCCTGAAGCGGAAATCATCGCTGCTGCACGTGCGGCGCATGCCATGGAATTTATTCAGGATATGCCGCAAGGCTTGCACACGCTGGTCGGCGAGCGTGGCGTCAAACTTTCCGGCGGGCAGCGGCAGCGCATCGCCATTGCACGCGCCATACTCAAAAATGCACCAATACTCATTCTGGATGAGGCAACCTCTGCGCTCGACAGCGAATCCGAGCGGCATGTGCAGGCCGCGCTGGAAACCCTCATGCACGGACGCACTTCGCTGGTTATAGCGCATCGTTTATCCACCATTGAAAAAGCGGATCGGATTGTGGTATTGCAAAAAGGCGAGATTGCTGAAATCGGTACTCACCACGAACTATTGAAACAAAACGGCGTCTACGCGCAATTGCACCACATCCAATTTGCCATGAATTACGGTGAGCAAAAATGAGATTAGACACGCGCAACTTTGGCGGCATCGGCAGAAAAAATTTTCCGTCCGTGACGCCGCGGGCTGCTACAATTTCCGGCATACCGTTGCGGGCTGATTAGGGAGTATTTTTCATGTTGCTCTGGTTTGTCATCATCTATTGGGTCATTTCGGTCGGCATTGGTCTTTATGCCGCCAGACACGTACACAACACCAAGGATTTCGCCATCGCCGGACGGCATTTGCCCTTCTACATGGTCATTGCGACGGTGTTTGCCACCTGGTTCGGTTCGGAAACCGTGCTTGGCATTCCCGCCACTTTTCTCAAAGAAGGTTTGCATGGTGTAGTAGCCGACCCGTTCGGCGCGTCAATGTGTTTAATTCTGGTGGGGCTGTTTTTCGCCGCGCCGCTATACCGCATGAACCTGCTGACCATCGGTGATTTTTACAAAAAACGTTATGGCCGCAACGTTGAAATGTTGACCACGCTGGCCATCGTCATTTCCTATCTCGGCTGGGTGGGCGCGCAAATCACTGCGCTGGGTCTGGTATTCAATGTGGTGTCGGGTGGTGAGCTGAGTAAAGTCGCAGGCATGTGGATAGGCTCCGGCACCATCCTTATCTACACCGTGTTCGGCGGGATGTGGGCGGTAGCGATCACCGATTTCATCCAGATGATCATCATCGTTATCGGCATGCTCTACATCGGCAACGAGGTCAGCGGCTTGGTCGGTGGGGTGGGCGTAGTGGTTGAGCACGCCAGAGCAGCAGGCAAATTTGAATTTTGGCCTGCCCTTGACCTCAAGGAGATTGTCGCTTTTGCTGCGGCTTGGATCACCATAATGTTAGGCTCTATTCCGCAACAAGATGTGTTTCAACGCGTGCAGTCGTCCAAAACCGAGAAAATTGCAGTGTGGGCGACTGTGTTGGGCGGCTGTTTGTATTTCGTATTTGCTTTTGTGCCGATGTTCCTTGCTTATTCAGCGACGCTGGTCGACCCGAAGATGGTGGCCGACAACATTGATACCGACCCGCAAATGATATTGCCCAACCTGGTGATCCAGCACGCCCCCATGTTTGCTCAAGTAATGTTTTTCGGCGCGCTGTTGTCCGCCATCAAGAGCTGTGCTTCGGCGACGCTGCTCGCACCTTCGGTCACTTTTACCGAAAACATACTCAAGCCGCTGCTGGGACATCGGCTGTCTGACCATAAATTGTTGCGGGCGATGCGTATCGTGACCGTGACATTCACCGTCCTGGTCACTCTGTACGCAATGAACTCCAAGTCCAGCATTTTCAAAATGGTGGAAAATGCTTACCAGATTACCTTGGTCTCGGCTTTCGTTCCTCTGGCTGCCGGTATTTACTGGAAACGCTCTACCAACCAGGGCGCATTGACCGCAATTTTTTGCGGTCTTGCCGTGTGGTTGGCAATCAGTATTTTCGGGCCTGACGATCCCTTCATTCCGGCACAGTTCGCAGGACTCATCGCCAGTATTCTGGGTATGGTGGTTGGCTCACTCTCACCTGATATGCTGCCCGCACCGCCGCAACAAGAGTCGCTGCATCAGCATGCCACCAGCCAAACTGGGTACATTACCGAACATTCCCATCAGCCCAGCCACCCACAACCTTAACGCATGTCATCTTCCTGTAATAAATTCTTCATACCCTTGCAATTTCAAATCAAAATGAAAGGGTAATGATGAGTGCGAAGATTTTGATTGTAGAAGATGAACCGGCGATTCAGGAGCTGCTGGTGTTCAATGTCATGCAGGCCGGATTTCAAGCCTTGCGTGCAGACAACGCAGAGAGCACTTGGCAACAAATTCGCAGCAATTCCCCCAATTTAATTTTGCTCGACTGGATGTTGCCCGGCACCAGCGGCGTGACGTTGGCCAAACAACTGCGCGCCGACGCGCGCACACGCGACATTCCCATCATCATGCTGACTGCCCGTGGCGATGAACGCGACAAGGTGCAGGGGCTGGAAGCAGGCGCGGACGATTACATCACCAAACCGTTCTCGCCGCGCGAATTGATGGCGCGTATCCGTGCCGTGTTGCGTCGCCATATTCCGGTCATGCCGGATGAGGCAGTGGCAACCGGCGGGCTGGAGTTGTCGCCGGTGTCGCATCGCGTTACCGCGCAAGGCACGGCCATTGAGCTAGGCCCTACCGAATTTCGCTTACTGCATTTTTTCATGACCCATGTGGAACGGGTCTACAGCCGCACACAGCTGCTGGATCAGGTATGGGGCACGCAAGTATTTGTCGAAGAACGGACGGTAGATGTGCACATTCGTCGTCTGCGCGCGGCGCTGGAACCGTTCAAGCTGGACAATCTGATACAAACCGTGCGCGGCAGCGGTTATCGCTTTTCAACCAGTTCATAACGGCTGACAAATTTCGCCACCCCGGCGAATCAGTTTGGCGCCCGCCTGACGGCGGACCGAATAAACATCGGGGTTCAAAAGGGAGAGTTTTTTGCTAGATTTTTGGCTGAGGGTAAGTTTGCCCATCGTTTTCAGCGCGGTATTTGCCCTATTACTGTGGAGTGTGGCTTCGTCCGCTGCCGCGCTATTATTCATGCTGGCGGCATTGCTGATTTTGATGGCCCGGCATGCCTGGCAGCTATTCAAATTGCGGCTCTGGTTAAATGATGCGCGTCTGGAAACTACGCCTGAAGCGGACGGCATCTGGGATAACGTCTTTTCACAACTGTACAAGATGGTCAAAAATCACAACCAGACCAAACAAAAATTAGCCACCGAGTTACAGCACATCGAACAAGCCACTGCCGCATTGCCTGAAGGGGTATTGATCCTCAATCAGGCCAATCGCATCGAGTGGTGCAACCCGCTCGCCGAACGACATTTCGGGCTGAATGCCGAGAGCGACATTACCCAGGACATCACTTATCTGGTTCGTCAGCCGGAGTTCATCGAATATCTGGGCGCGGGCAATTTTTCTGATCCGCTGATCATGCGCCCAACGCGCCAGGACAACGTCGTGTTGTCCATCAAGCTGGTGTCTTATGGTGTCGATAGTCGGCTGCTCATCAGCCGTGATATCACCCAATTCGAGCGCGTCGAGACCATGCGGCGCGACTTTGTCGCCAACGTGTCGCATGAATTACGCACCCCCTTGACGGTGGTGAGTGGTTTTGTCGAAAGTCTGCAGGACATGACCGAGCTAAGTCATGGAAAAATACAGCACGCGCTAAACTTGATGGCCGAGCAAACACACCGAATGGACAATCTGGTGGCAGATTTATTGACTTTGTCGCGCCTTGAAAACAACCAAAGCCCGTTGCGCGAAGAAGCAATCAATATACGCACGTTGCTCAATGAGGTTTATCAGGACGGGCAACTGTTAAGCGCTGGGCGGCATCCGATACGGATGGAAATAGAAAATGAAACCGTCTTGCTCGGCAATCGCGACGAGTTGCGCAGCGCGTTCAGCAACCTGCTCAGCAATGCCATTCACTACACGCCAGCAGGCGGCACAATCGTATTGCATTGGGCGCAGCAGGAAGCGCATGCGGTTTTCTCGATACAAGACGGCGGCATCGGCATTGCGGCCCATCACCTGCCGCGTTTGACGGAACGGTTTTATCGTGTCGATCGCAGCCGTTCACGTGAAACCGGTGGCACCGGCTTGGGTTTGGCAATCGTCAAACACATCGCCATGCGCCACCAGGCCAGACTGGAAATAAGCAGCGAAGAGGGTAAAGGCAGTAAATTCAGCATCCTGTTTCCGCTCAAGCGAATCAAGCTGTAGGCCTCTAGTAACAAGGCATTACACCGCGCTAAACAACATCCTCAACCGGCGTAAAACTGATGCGCTCGTAATCCACCCCGCGCTCAACGCTGAACCCCATTTTGATGGTCTGCTTGTCTTTACCCGCTACAACCATCTCGACCAAGTGACCGCTCTCGAACCAGTCACGCGGAATAACCAGACTGGGCGGGGTATTGATGGCCGCAATGGCGGGCAATAAAAATGCGGGAACATATTTTTGTGCAACGGGGAGATTGGTGCCCAATTTTTTAATGCTGACCGCTTCAGGTGCGCCGGGCTGGTAACGCACCCCAATATGTAATTTTCCGGTAAGCGCAACACTCGCCCAACTAATCACTCCCAAGATAAAAAAATTCGCATCACTTGGGCGCAACGCAATGAGCTGGTTGCAGTTCAAACGTCCGCCTATTGAGTCCTCCCGTGACAAACGCGCGCCCAAAATACTTTCATTTTCGAGGTTCCAGGTCTCCAGCGGGAAACCCATTTCCCGAAATTCAACGTCAGGGGCTTTCTGCAGCACATGACCATATGTTTCGATCTGCTGGCGCGCAGCGCTGGTCATGCCGGCACCGCCATCCGCTTGCCCGAATGGCCTGCCGGATATATAGGCATAGATGCCCTCGAGTTTGTAGCATAGCTTGGCTTGATGCGCGACCGGCTTGCGTTCACTGATGCGCATGTTTTGGTCTTCACACCAGTAGCGATGCAAAAAGGTTAAAAATTCGATGCAATCATTGCTGTTGCGATCGCCCAGCTCAAGACTGCGAGGACTTTTGCCTTGTTGCAACAGAATGGTTTTGACGCGCAACAACTTACTCAGTGGAACCATCGCCAGATAACGCATGTTGTTACTGTGCGTCACGCGCTTGGCAACCTGCAAACCGAGCGTGCCGGTCAAATCCACTGCCAGCGGCTGAGCGTCGCCTGCGCTGACAGTAAAACTGCGTTCTATAGCAATCGTGTTACTCCACATTGCCAGCCAGTGATCCAGCAACTGTAATTGCGAACGAGTCAGTTCAGCAGGATGCGCATAGCAAGCCAACAAGGTTTTGACGTAAATGCTGTGACAACTGCTCTTCGGTTGCATGACACTCAACTTGTCTGCCACTTCAGCTTGCTGCAAACCCTGCTCTTCGGCAAAGGCGTACAAAGCATGCAATTGATGCCACAGCTTGGCGTTGAATTCATAGCCTGCCCGCAGATATTCGAAGATCGCCAGCCCGCTGTACAACAAACAACGCTGACACAGCAGTGCGCCATGCTTGGCGAGCTGCTTGTCGCCGCCCATATATGCCTGCAAACAACGCTGATAGCCAAGCACCATGGCCTGCCAGAGTTGCACGATGGATAAAAAAACCATCAGTTCGCTATCATTCAACGGCAACGGCTTGGCAATGAGCTTTTTGGCATAATCATCTTGCACAAACCCAATCGTCTCACGCAGCAACTCCAGCGTATTCAGGCGCTCCAGCCCGGACATGGGAAAACGGTTAGACTCGTCAAGCTGCGTAAGCAGCAAACTGTGCGCCTGCTGAATATGTGTCAGTTGTAATTGTGACAACCATTTTGTGCAGGAAGCAGCATCCTTGAAAATCGGCTTGGCGCGGTCGTCGGTCGGTTCGAGAGGCAGGGTCAGCATGATGTCAAATTTAATCGAAGGTGCGTACTTTCCACGACAAGCACCAGATGGTCAAGTGCCCGCTTGCTGTTGCGGGCTTGGAGCCCATCCAGCGAATTACGCACACCCTTGCTGCGAAAGAAAAAATGGCGTTTAATCCGTCCAGTGCTTCATGCGCGACTTATCACGTACCTGGGTGAACAACTTGGGGAATTTGATCATGGCGCTTTTATCGGAGGCAAAGCAACCATCGCTGCCCAACTAAGCGCCACTGGACGCGCTAGAGCATGCAGAATCCCTCAATTTGAAGCTAGGGGCGTCCCATAATGACTATTATCGAGTCCATGGCGCTTGTATTTTGTGTGTCAGCAGCGGTCGCTTTTGTTATTACTACTATAAGTACGGCTGCTTATTTATGCAACGTCCACACACTCTTCAAGCTCCTGAAAATCCATCACCCACAGGCATGGAAAGCGCTGGGGGAACCACATCTATTTTGGAATAACACATTACGTGTTAATAGGGTATTTGCTGCCGTGCTAAACAGTAATGTGAGCGAAGAAATTTCAGATCAAAAGATGGCGTATAGGCTCAGGAAAACGAAGCGGTTATATTCAATCTCAAGCATCAGCTTTACATTGAGTTTGGCTTGCATTCTCGCTTTCTCGGTTTTTACAAATTTATAGGTAACCCGGGAGCACGAATGTTCAGTATCGGTTTTGTTCTTTAGTACCATTGGCTCAGACCTCCTGTGTCGTGGTGTGTTCGGCTTCGGCGCATTTATCGTCGCCGCACTCCTGATCTGGATTGTGCTGCGCGCTCTTCGCCAATAGAATGCAGGCAACCGCAGTGATGAACTATGAGGAAAGGTAAACAATGAGACTATCCCGTGCGCGCATCCTCGCTCTCTGCACCACCGCTCTCTTGGCAACCGGCTGCGCAACTGCGCCGGTCATTGCTCCGCCAGATGTGCCGGTGCCGCTCCGCCCTCCCGCTGGCCAATCCGTCTTTCTTGAGGCCTTGGCAGCCGGAGTGCAAATCTATGAGTGCATATCCAAACCTGAAGATCCGTCTGCGTTCAAATGGGTCTTCCTTGCTCCAGAGGCAGCTCTGGTTGATCGTTCAGGACGTTCAATTGGAAAGCACTACGCCGGACCAACCTGGCAGTCGGTCGACGGGAGCGCAGTCGTTGGGGAGGTCAAGGCTCGCGATCCAGGGCCAAATCAATCTGCCATACCGTGGTTACTGTTAACCAAAAAATCAACCACTGGCACGGGTGTATTCAGCCAAACGGAGAGTATTCAACGGGTGCAGACTGTAGGCGGAATTGCGCCGTCTGAGCCATGCAGTTCGGCGAATGCCAAGCAGATTGCGCGGGTTCCATACACAGCCATCTACTATTTCTATCGCGCCGCGCCGTAGCCAGTCGGCAAGCATTTCTGATTTCCTGCTTGCCTGCAGAACACCTACTTGTTCTTTTTCTCGATCATGTCATGCATGATCGGCGCGAGGATGATTTCCATCGCGTGGCTCATCTTGCCACCGGGCACAACCAGAGTGTTGGCGCGAGACATGAAGGAACCCGGGATCATGTTCAGCATGTACGGAAAATCCACGCCTTTGGGATCGCGGAAACGTACCACCACGAAGCTTTCGTCCGGAGTGGGAATATCACGCGCGATGAATGGATTGGAAGTGTCCACAGTCGCAACGCGCTGAAAGTTGATGTGAGTGCGCGAAAATTGCGGGGTGATGAATTTGATGTAATCGGGCAGGCGGCGCATGATGGTGTCCACCGTTGCCTCGGCAGAATAGCCGCGCTCCGCTTGGTCTCGATGGATTTTCTGGATCCATTCCAGATTGACCACCGGCACCACACCTATGCCCAAATCGACATGCTTGGCTGCGTCAATATTGCCATCGGTAGCCAAGCCGTGCAGTCCTTCGTAAAACAACAAATCAGAACCCGCCTCGATATTTTCCCACGGCGTGAACACACCGGGCTTTAAATCAGTCAAGCTGAAATGTTTGTTATGTTGCGCCGCTTCGGCATCGCTGTGCACGTAATAGCGGCGCTTGCACATGCCGGTTTCACCGTAGGTTTTGAAGGTTTCTTCAATCTTGTCGAAATGGTTGGCTTCCGGACCGAAATGGCTGAAGGTGTTGTTGCCGGCCTTCGCCGCCTCGGCAGCGGCAGCGCGAAACGCCATGCGATCCAGGCTGTGCAGGCTATCGCCTTCGATGACCGCAGCTTTGATTTTTTCGCGGCGGAAAATATTTTCAAAAGCACGTTTGGCAGTGGTTGTCCCTGCACCGGATGAGCCGGTGATGGCGATCACTGGGTGTTTGCGCGACATGGCTTGTTTCTCCTCGGATATTATTGAATATAATTTTCAGCGGCAATTCTAGCAGAGGATGGACATTGCTGGAATTGGGTATTGCAGGCAGCCGCAAAAAATCAGCGCGTCTATTTCTGCAGTATAAGTTTTTAGCCCGGCCAAATTCGCGGGGAACCGGTGATGCCGCTATAATGCGCCACCAATACAATCAGCAAAAAAACACCCTACATGCAAGCCAATTATCATCCAGAAAATATCGAGCGGCAGGCTCAACAGCACTGGGAAAACCGTCAGGTATTTCGCGCTCTGGAGAGCTCGGACAAACCAAAATATTATTGTTTGTCGATGTTCCCCTACCCTTCCGGCAAGCTGCATATGGGGCATGTGCGCAACTACACCATCGGCGATGTGCTCAGTCGCTATCACCGCATGAAAGACTACAACGTGATGCAACCGATGGGTTGGGATGCCTTTGGTTTGCCCGCAGAAAATGCCGCACTAGCCAACAATGTGCCGCCCGCCGCATGGACTTACGACAACATTGATTACATGCGCAAGCAGCTCAAAAGTCTGGGACTGGGTATTGATTGGTCGCGCGAACTGACCACCTGCAAGCCGGAATATTATCGCTGGGAACAATGGCTGTTCACACGCCTGTTCAAAAAAGGCATCATCTACAAAAAAACGGCTTCGGTGAATTGGGATCCGGAAGATCAAACCGTATTGGCCAATGAGCAGGTTATTGATGGGCGCGGTTGGCGCTCTGGCGCATTGGTGGAAAAGCGCGACATCCCGATGTATTTTTTCCGCATCACGCAATATGCAGATGAGTTGCTGCAAGATCTCGACACGCTGGACGGTTGGCCGGAACAGGTCAAGACCATGCAACGCAACTGGATCGGCAAGAGTTACGGCGTGCGCTTCGCGTTTCCATATGGCGAAGGTGAAAAACTGTGGGTTTACACCACGCGCGCCGACACCATTATGGGCGTCACCTTCGTCGCGGTGGCGGCGGAACACCCGCTGGCGACGCAAGCCGCCGCGACTAACCCAAAACTCAGCGCCTTCATCGACGAATGCAAACGCGGCGGCGTGGCCGAAGCCGACGTCGCCACCATGGAAAAGAAGGGAATGCCCACGGGCATTTTCGTCACCCATCCGCTCAGCGGCAAGCAAATTCCGGTGTGGGTCGCCAACTATGTGCTGATGGGCTACGGCGAAGGCGCGGTGATGGCAGTACCCGCACATGACGAACGCGATTTTCATTTCGCGAAGGAATACGGGCTGTCGATCAAGCGGGCGATCAAAACACACGATGAGCTCAATTTCGAGCAGGCACTCCAGAGAGGCCGGTTGTTAGAGCCCGCGCTCCTAGCCAAGTATCGAATCCCAGCCACCGCAGACACCGAACACCTCGAAGAGGCACTATCGTTGTACTTTCGGTTCGACCCTGACGGAGAGTGGAAGCCGAGTTATGCGGACTATGGGGTTTGCGTGGACTCCGGTAATTACGATAGCCTAGGCTACAAAATGGCCGTTGACGCGATTGCAGCAGATTTGAAAGCGAAGAACCTGGGCGACAAGCAGGTGCAGTTCCGTCTGCGCGATTGGGGCATCTCGCGCCAGCGCTACTGGGGCTGCCCGATTCCTATCATCCACTGCGCCGCCTGCGGCGATGTGCCGGTGCCTGATGCGCAACTGCCCGTGGTGCTGCCGGAGAATGTGGTGCCGGACGGTGCAGGTTCACCGCTGGCGAAAATGCCGGAATTCTACAAATGCGTCTGCCCAAAGTGTGGTGGCACCGCACGGCGCGAGACCGACACCATGGACACCTTTGTCGAGTCGTCCTGGTATTACGCGCGCTACGCCAGCCCGGATTGCGCCACCGGCATGGTGGATGAACGTGCCAAAAATTGGCTGCCGGTGGATCAATATATCGGCGGCATTGAGCACGCTATTTTGCATTTGCTGTATGCACGCTTTTTTCACAAGCTGATGAGAGATGAAGGTTTGGTGCAGGGCGACGAGCCGTTCAAAAACTTGTTAACGCAAGGCATGGTAGTCGCACCGACTTTTTACCGCGAGGTTTCCGGCAGCAAAAAACTATGGCTCAATCCGGCGGAAGTAGATGTTAAAACCGACGAAAAAGGCCGCCCGATCGGCGCAACATTGCGTGCAGATGGCCAACCGGTAAGCATTGGCGGCACGGAAAAAATGTCCAAGTCGAAAAATAACGGTGTCGATCCGCAGGCCATCATTGACGAATATGGCGCTGATACGGCACGGCTGTTCATGATGTTCGCCTCGCCTCCAGAACAATCACTGGAATGGTCGGATGCCGGCGTGGAAGGCGCATTTCGTTTTCTCAAGCGGGTATGGAAAGCCGCCCATGATCATGTCAATCTGGGCGTCTACACAGCCTATCAAGGCAGCGAGCTGAGTCCGTCAGCCAAGGCGCTACGCCTGCAATTACATCAAGCCATCCAGAAAGTGGATGATGACATGGGCAGGCGCAAAACTTTCAACACGGCCATCGCAACGAATATGGAGCTGCTTAACGCGCTGGGGAAATTTGACGAACAAACACCCGTCGCACGCAGCGTAGCGCAAGAAATTCTTGAGGGCATTGCCCTGATGCTGAATCCCATCGTCCCACACTTGAGCCATGCGTTGTGGGACGCTTTGCGCCCCGGTAGCGACATTCTGGATCAGCCTTTTCCCAAAGCCGACCCAAGCGCTTTAATACAGGATGAAATAGAAATCGTGCTGCAAGTGAACGGCAAATTGCGCGGAAATCTAACCGTTGCCAAGAACGCCGATAAGGCCGCGCTAGAGCAACTGGCGCTTGCTCATCCAGCCATCCTGAAACAATTGGCCGGCATGGCGGCGAAGAAAATTGTGGTTGTGCCGGGTCGTTTGATTAACATTGTTATTTAGGAAAATGATCATGCGCTTATTTATTTTATCCTGGTCTTTGTTGCTGGCCAGTTGTGGTTTTCATTTACGCGGCCAAGCCGGCATGCCTTTTGCCAGCTTATATCTGGAAGCCGCTAATCCCGGCACGGCTTTTATCAAGGATCTGAAGCGTAATCTGGAATTCAACAAGGTCGAGCTGGTGAGCAAGCCGGAACAAGCCGAGGTAATACTTAACATCGTTTCGGAGTTGCCGGAAAAACAAATCCTGACGTTAGGCGGCACGGGCCGCGTCAGTGAATTCCTGTTAAGGTATCGCGTCTCACTGCGTGCTTATGACCTGAAACAGCGAGACTGGATACCCGCTGAGGAAATCGTTTTATACCGCGACTACACTTATGATGACGCCCAGATTCTCGCCAAGGAAGCAGAAGAAAACTTGCTTTATCAGAACATGCGCTCGGACATGGTGCAGCAGATCGTGCGGCGCTTGAGTCGTGCCAAGCCGCAACTACAATAGCGAGGTAAAGTTTTATGGCAATCACCAGCGAAGAACTGCCGCGCCAGCTTGATACCGGCTTGAAACCCTTGTACGTGATTTGTGGCGATGCGCCATTGCTTGCCATCGAAGCCGCAGACAGTATCCGTGCCGCCGCGCGGGCAGCGGGATACATTGAACGTGAGACATTTGTTGCCGAACAACATTTCAAATGGAATCAGTTGCGCGACAGTGCGCAAAGCTTATCCCTGTTTGCCACACGCAAAGTGCTGGATTTACGCATTCCTTCCGGCAAGCCCGGTGTGGAGGGTGGACAGGTATTGCAAGATTATTGCGCCACGCTGAACGAGGATGTGCTCACACTCATCACTTTACCCAGGCTGGATAAAACCACGCAAAACAGTAAATGGTTTAGTACCCTGCAGCAACACGGGGTGGTGATTTCTGCCGACGATATTGCGCGTAACGCTTTGCCGTGCTGGATAGCAAGCCGCCTCCAGCGACAGCAACAGAGCGCTGAGGATATCACCCTGGAATTTCTTGCCGAACGCTGCGAGGGTAATCTGCTTGCCGCGTTTCAGGAAATCCAGAAGCTCGCACTACTGTATCCGGCCGGATCGCTGTCTATTGAGCAAGTCAAAGATGCCGTGATGGATGTAGCGCGCTACGATATTTTCAAACTGGTAGAAGCCATGCTCAGCGGCAATGCCACCCGTTTTATCCGTATTCTTGACGGCCTGCGCGCCGAAGGAACAGCCACAGTGCTGGTGCTGTGGGCAATCAGTGAGGAAATACGCACACTCGGTAAAGTGTTGCTTGCCATGCAGCGCGGCGACAACCTCGGCAACACACTACGTGACGCACGCGTGTGGGGAGCGCGCCAGGGGCTGATTGAAACAGCCGTACGCCGCCTCAAGTTTCCGCACATCGAACGCGCCCTACAACAGGCAGCACGCCTGGACAAGACCATTAAAGGTCTACGCTCCGGTGATGTGTGGGACGAGTTACTGCAACTGGGATTGCGCTTTGCTAAATGAATACACCAAACTCATTTTTTGGGTGCATCGTGGTGTTGCACCGCGCTCGCGCTCTTGCCTATCATATCGTCTAGCTTCATAGGAGTTAGCTAAATGTTCGAATCTTTGCGGTACGGAATAGCGCTCCTTGGAGCACTGCCAACACTTGTCGTTGCGGCAGAAACAGCAAGCCTTAGTGAATCCACTTACAAAGCCGATCTTGGCGTTATCATCATCCAAGTGGACTGGGGAAGAGCGTGGAAATGTGGTCAATTCGAGAATGCGCAACTTCAGGCGCTCACATTCACTAAATTTCCTATTGATACTCCTGAGCCGACATTCCTAAACCTTGTAACGCCATCCAAATTATTTGTGGATAAAAAATTCTTGCCCTATGCCTTTGTCATCAGCCCAGGTGAATACGTGTTAACTGCCTTTGATATAAAAGTTGCACGCTCAGTGAGCGACGTCGCCCACATAACGGGGTCGAGTGACAATCTCATCAAAGATGGTGAGCCGGTGGGGGGCACATTCACGGTGAATCCAGGTGAAATCGTTTACGTCGGGCACTTTGGCCTTGACTGTGGAGCAGAGCCTTTTTTATGGAGGTACTACATAAGCAGCCGTGAGGAATTTGAGAAATACATTAGAGGCTTCAGACAAAAGTATGTATTTATAAAACAAGTGCCTGTCCAATATAGGCTCTTCTCCACACAGCTACTTGGTAATCCATTTGTTCTACAAGACCCCACCATAAAATGAAGCTCAACCCCGCACCCAAATGGGATGTACTAAAATCCACTCCTTACCTTCAGCGATATATCTCACTCACTACGCTTCGTATTTCGAGAGGCTGTGATTTTGGGAAGCACTTAAAACCATGAGCGATGTTTTGCTAGTCATCACCAATCTGCCCGATGCGCCTTCTGCCGCGCGCTTGGCGCAACAACTCATCGAGAAACATGCGGCGGCCTGCGTAACCCAGCTTGCGCCTTGTG
This sequence comes from Gallionella sp., assembly GCA_035654595.1. Lineage (GTDB taxonomy): Bacteria > Pseudomonadota > Gammaproteobacteria > Burkholderiales > Gallionellaceae > Gallionella. The sequence continues at coordinate 17,879 of DASRWN010000138.1, forward strand.
TTTCGACCTATCGCTGGAAAAACAAAATCGAAACAAACAGTGAAGTGCCGCTGCTCATTAAAACCACACAGGCTGCCTATCCACGTCTCGAACAGCTGATACGCGCAGTTCACCCCTATGAACTTCCCGAGATCATCGCTGTCTCGATTGCAGCCGGTTTACCCGCTTACCTTGATTGGATAGGCAGTGAA
>DASRWN010000139.1:0-6886 GCA_035654595.1 Gallionella sp.
TAGTTAACAAAAAATGGTTTGGCATTTTAACAGGCTTTACTTATACGGTCTGCATAGAAGACGGGATAATCCTCAAACGTCCGTTCTACTCGGCAATGAATAATGTAATACACAAGTATTGCTTTCCGTACCAATCAGAAACTGCTTCTTGATTTCTTAAACACCTGAAAGCAAATAGCCCTGAAATAATTGCACCCAATATCCTCTTGACACAAATAGTCTTACATATAATAATGATAATGGTTCTTATTTATATATCTAATTAAAAAAAAGGGGCGATCAATTGTCAAAACAGCTTAACCTTGTGGCTTATAAAGCTATTGCGGTATTTCTGCTAACCTGCTTTGCCGCGCCAGCATGGGCTGATGCGAGCATGGAAGACCGTCTTAAGGCGATGGAGCAACGCTTGGATAGTCTGGAGCAGGAGAACTTGACTCTCAAACGTCAGCTGCAAACAACGGATCAAAAAGTGGAGGTAACCGGCGAGCAAATAGACAAAATCGCCACCCAAGGCGTACCTTCCAAAGCTGCTTGGGCAGAAAAAACCCAGTTTGGCGGTTATGGCGAAATGAGTTTAAATCAGCTCCATAATGGGGGTCCCAGCGGCAATGTCAATCAAATAGACTTCACGCGTTTTGTGCTGTTTACGGGACATGAGTTTAACGACCAACTGAGCTTCCGTTCTGAATTGGAAGTAGAGCACGCCCACTTGGAAGGTAACAAAGGGGAGCTTGAAGTAGAACAAGCCTATTTGAATTACAACTTCAATGACAGGCTGTCTGGTAGGGCGGGTATTATTTTGGTTCCAGTTGGCATACTCAACGAGACCCACGAACCGCCCACGTTTTATGGCGTAGACCGCAATCCAGTGGAAACCAATATTATTCCGACTACCTGGTTCGAAAGCGGTGCTGGACTGACGACCCACCTAGGTAGCGGTTTCACCGTAGATAGCACGGTCACCACCGGCTTCAAGGCGGACGCGGCAGATAACTACGGCGTGCGCGAAGCACGTCAAGAGCAATTTCAAGGGACTCTAGCCAGAAACCCGGCTTATACGGCCCGCTTGAAATGGGCTGGTATCCCAGGTGTAGAGCTGGCCAGTACCGTGCAGTATCAAGCTGATATTACGCAAGGACTCGATGCCACAGCAGGTGGGGCGATACTACTCGAAACTCATGCCGTATTAAACAGAGGCCCATTTGCATTGAAAGCACTCTATGCCAACTGGAATCTGAAAGGCAGCGGTCCGGCATCAGTGGGGGCAAACAAGCAGAATGGTTGGTATGTTGAGCCGGCTTACAAATTTTCCGAACAATGGGGTGTGTTTGCCCGCTATAACCGCTGGGATAACCAGGCCGGCGATGTTATTGATAGCCGTTTCAGTCAATCGAATTTGGGCGTGAATTACTGGCCTCATCCCGATGTTGTAGTAAAATTCGACGTGCAAAACCAAAAATCGCCTGCCGGCCAAGATGCATTTAACGGCTTTAATGTCGGCCTCGGCTATCAATTCTAAAAGTTGACTATGGTTCGTTTCTGCCTCCTTACTCTGCTTGTTTTCCTATCCCCCGCATGGAGTGCAGATCAGGAAGCCGAAACAGCCCGCTTTTTGAGCGAGACATTCAGCCAACCTCCTGCAACAGACACTCTTTGGCTTACCAACGAAGTCCAATCTGCCATACATAGTGTGCTGGAACACGATTACCCTGCCGCCCGGCTGCGTTATTGGCGTGACGGCCAACGCACCGCCTGGGTGCTGGAAGAAATCGGAAAAGAAATGCCTATTACGGTAGGCATCAGTGTCAACAACGGTGCCGTGGAACGGGTATCAATTTTGGCCTATCGCGAAAGCCGTGGCTGGGAAGTAAAAAGTCCCGCTTTTACTGCGCAGTTTAATGGTGCCAAACTGACTCCACAACTCACGCTGGATCACAATATTGATGGTATTTCCGGAGCGACGCTATCGGTACGGGCTTTGACCCGCCTTGCGCGCTTGGCTATCCTGCTGCACAACACTGTAATGAATGGGCACGCCCCATGAGTACCGGTGCGGGCGTTCGCCTTGGCCTGTATTTTCGCCTGCTGGTTTATGCTGGCGTTTTGGCCGTAGCGATCAGCGGCATCTGCTGGATATTATTGGGTCTGGGCTTGACGACAGACGATTTCACCAATCCACGTCACCTGTGGCGTCATCGTCTATTAGTTAGCCACGGGGTAGCTGCTTATTGCTTGCTGTGGCTAGTAGGCAGCCTGTTTCCCAGACACCAGCGCGGCGCATGGCGCGCGCGGCGCAATCGGGCCAGCGGCAGCACACTGACAATTATGCTGCTGATATTGGCTCTCGGTGGCCTTACCCTGTATTACCCGCCTAACGAAGACTGGCGCAATGCTATCAGCATATCTCACCAAATATTAGGCGTGATTCTTGTGTTGGCACTGCCGTTGCATGCATGGCTTGGCAGCCTCAGTCGACCGAAACATCATGCTACCGCACCGGCAAGGCAAGCAGAACATAAATAACCTGAAATTACGCACCCTGTTTATCTATCTCCCACACTCACCGCAGAGATGATCATTCCACTGCTGACTCCTTCCGCACAGCACAGCACTCGGCAAGGCAATCACGGCTTGATCTGCAGTTTAGTCAGCACCTGGGTAAGTTGATCACCTTTCCCATCGGTGATGGTCATTTTACAGGGCAGATTATAGTACTGGGTTGCTAACCAGATTTCACTACGATGCTCCCCTGGCTTGGCATGATTATCGAGATACACCACATCGAATTCCCCAGCTGGGGTTTTAATTTTTTGCGGAATCGAAACGCTGTACTGATAATCATCCAGCTTTTTGCCGTTGGTCATCGGAAAACTAATCTGATTCACTTTTTGTACTGGCGAGAACATGAACTGATACATCACACTCAGGCGATCCTGCGTACCTTTTGGCAAAGGCAACACCGTGCGCTGACCCTGATTGGCAAGTACCAACTGTGCAGTGTCCCAAGCAAAATCAGCGTGGCTGGTTCTGCTCTCATCGTGCTCACGCTGATCGTTAAAGCTGAGTGGCTTGAGACCATAGACATCCACCAAACCGTGACTGGTAATCACAATTTTGTCCGGCTTGAATAATGCCAGCAAGCCTACCGGGGTTAGCGTGCTCGACAAAATGTAATGGTCATTGTTGCGAGTATAGACTTCCTCAATCTGGCCGACTTTGATAGCGTCTTTTAGCACATCGTAAACCACATACAAATCGCTCGGCGTGTCAGCCAATGCATTTGTGGCAACACATAACGCCAACCATATCATTATTTGCAAAAAGCGCACGACTACTCCGGCCCCGGATAGATAAGCGTAAAACCTGCCTGCTTGTAGCGCGCAAGTTTGACTAACCCATCGGCTGTTAGTTTGACTTGGCCCCGGCACAGCCAGCGTAACGCTTGTAAATAGATTCGATGTTCTTCACGCAGCACACGTGCTGCCAGAGTTTGCTCCGTGTCATCGGCCAAAACGGGCACGGCGGCCTGAATGACGATAGGCCCGTGATCCAGCTCGGTCGTAACAAAATGTACCGTGCAACCGTGAATCCTGACGCCATCCCGCAACGCTCGTGCGTGCGTATTCAAACCAGGATAGGCAGGCAGTAACGAAGGATGAATGTTGACAAGCTTACCGTAATAGCGGGCTACAAAAGCTGCCGACAGTATGCGCATGAACCCGGCAAGCAACAAAAAATCCGGCTGGTACGCATCAATGGTTTCGGCAAGCGCCTGATCAAATTGCTCACGGCTGCTGTATTCAGTATGCGCCACGACAGCGACAGGGATACCGCAGTCCTGCGCAATTTTCAATCCTTCAGCGTCGGCCCGATTGCTGATGACCGCCACCACCTTGCAAGGCAATTCTGCTTTTAGCAAGGCTTGCATATTGCTGCCGCGGCCAGAGATAAGGATGACAACTTTCTTCATTTAGTTGACTTGAGTCTGTGCCTCAGCGCCATCGCGTGCGCGTATCACACCGATAACTGTTGCAGTTTCGCCCGTAGCATTGAGTTGTGCCAATGCCGCTGCGGCTTCATGCCTGGACACAATCACGACCATACCGATACCGCAGTTGAAGGTACGGTACATTTCACTTTGCGCAACATTACCCATGTCGCGCAGCCACTCGAACAATGCAGGCGTATGCCACGCCTTGCTGTCCAGCTGTGCGACGACATTTTCCGGTAACACACGCGGCACATTTTCCAGCAAACCACCACCGGTGATATGCGCCATTCCTTTTACGGTAAGCAAGTGCATCAGCGCCAGCAATGGTTTCACATAGATACGCGTGGGTGCCATGATTAGATCAGCCAGCGGCGCGCCATCCAGCTTTTGTTTGAGATCCACGTGATGCAGATTGATGATCTTGCGTATCAGGGAGTAACCGTTTGAATGCGCCCCGTTAGAAGCCAAACCGATTACAACATCCCCTGCCTTGATATCTGCGCCCGAAATGATGTTGGATTTCTCCACTACGCCGACAGCAAAACCGGCAAGGTCATACTCCCCTGCCGGATACATACCGGGCATTTCGGCAGTTTCGCCACCAACCAGCGCGCAGCCTGCCTGCTCGCAACCAAGCGCGATTCCCTTAATGACTTCGGTGGCCGTATTTACATCCAGCTTTCCACAAGCAAAATAATCGAGGAAGAACAGCGGCTCCGCACCCTGCACCAGGATGTCATTCACACTCATGCCAACCAGGTCGACGCCTACCGTATCGTGACGATTCAATTCAAATGCCAGCTTCAATTTAGTGCCAACGCCATCCGTACCGGAGACTAATACCGGTTCACGATATTTTCTGGAAATTTCCACCAGTGCGCCAAAACCGCCAATACTGGTCAACACTTCCGGGCGCAAAGTACGCTTGGCATAAGGCTTGATGTTTTCGACCAAACGGTCACCCGCATCCATGTCCACGCCAGCATCCCGGTAGGATAACTGAGCAGCACGGACAGATGGATTGCCGGATTGACCGGCAGGGTTGCTAAACTGCTTCAAGTTGAGTTCTCGCTTTCTTCAGGATAAAGTGCAGCACGATTTACCGAGAATTTTACCCGAAATGACCCTATCCCGCTTTGCTGCCGTTCAGTGGCTGTCTCTCGCTGCGGTGGTTTTTTTACTGCTGTATTTGCTCAGCCCAATACTGACGCCATTCGTGGCCGCAGGCATTCTCGGCTACATCTGCAATCCGTTGGTGCAACGATTATGCAGATGGAAAATACCGCGTACGCTGGCAGTAGTGTTGGTAATGGGTGCTTTGTTGCTGCTGTTTTCCCTGTTCGCGCTCATCATGCTCCCGCTGCTGGAAAAGGAAATCAATCAATTTTTAACACGCCTGCCGGATTGGGTCGAATCATCCCGCACACAACTTTTACCTCAGCTACAACACTGGTTTGGGACCGATTTGCAATGGGATAGCCAATCAATAAAGGAGGCTTTGTTAAGTCATTGGCAAAGCGCGGGGGGATCAGCAGAAAAACTACTGTCTTGGCTCACCAGCAGCAGTGGCGCAATCATCGCTGCGTTACTCGACGCGCTGTTGATTCCGGTCGCGATGTTTTATCTGCTGCGCGATTGGAACAGTTGGCTGACGCGAATAGACGATCTGATTCCGCGCCATCTACACAGCCAGACTACGGCGGCCATTATCGAAGTGGATCGTGTACTGGCAGAATTTTTACACGGACAAATTTCCGTGATGTTGTTGATGAGCGTCTATTACAGCCTGTTGCTGTGGGCAGTTGGCCTGGAATTTGCGCTACCCGTCGGCATTCTCGCCGGCATGCTGGTATTCATACCGTATTTGGGGGTTATTCTCGGCTTGACCTTCGCAACACTCGCAGCAGTCATGCAATTCCCGGACTTCAGCAGTGTAGTGCTGGTATGGGCGGTGTTCGGCGTTGGTCAGTTACTTGAAAGCATGCTCGTCACTCCGCTGCTGGTCGGTAAGTGTATTGGCTTACACCCGCTGGCGGTGATCTTTGCGCTGCTGGCTTTCGGGCAATTGTTCGGCTTTTTTGGCCTGCTGTTGGCGTTGCCGCTCTCCGCCATTTTGTTGGTCGCGTTGCGTTACGCCAAAACGTGGTATCTCTCCAGTAGCATGTATAGCAAAAAAATCCCCTAACCGCCGACATGAGCCAATTATTGCTGGATATTTCTCCCGATTGGCGACCGACGCTGGATAATTTCGTGGTGGGGCGCAATCTGGAATTGCTCTCGGTACTGCATCATGCTCTGGACGGCAAAAATGCTGAACGTTGCGTATATCTGTGGGGCGAGACCGGCAGTGGCAAAACCCATCTGCTGCAAGCCTGTGTTCGTGCCAAACTGGCCGCACAGCACAACGCGATTTATGCACAGCACAATGTGCCGCAACATGCAGCGCTGGTGGCGATTGATGATGTCGACCAACTGCATGAAACTGCGCAAGTTGAATTATTTGATTTGTATAACCAGATGCGCGACAGTGGCGGCCTATTGCTGGTCAGCGGCAAAGTTTCTCCGCTGCATCTCAAGTTACGCGATGATTTACGCAGCCGTCTCGGCTGGGGGCTGGTATATCAGGTACACGGCTTAAGCGACGAAGAAAAATCTCATGCACTGATACTGCATGCACATTCGCGCGGTTTTGAGTTGACGCATGAAGTCATTCAATATTTATTACGCCACGGCCGCCGTGATCTGCCCAACTTGCTTGCGTTGCTGGATGCGCTGGATGAACATTCATTGCGACTGCATCGAATACCATCAGTGCCATTGCTAAAGGAAATTTTGCAAGCCAGATTAACCCCATAAAATCAGGACAAGCATATCAGTCATGCAGCAATTTTTCTA
>DASRWN010000140.1:0-3578 GCA_035654595.1 Gallionella sp.
TGAACTGGCTTTGCCGGATACCATTAAAACCATATTGATCAGCAATGGCAGTTTTCTGTATCGCAGCGAAGTTCAGCAGGGTTTGAGTGAGATGGCAAAACTCAACGGTGAGCTATGGTTCAAACTGGATCGTGCCAGCGAACAGGAAATGCAGCGCGTCAACGACACGTATCTTCGCATGAGTAAGGTGCATGACAATCTGATAACGGCTATTGCGCTGTGTCCTGTCTGGATACAAACCTGCTGGTTCGTGCTTGACGGCGAGCCGCCGTCGCGTCAGGACGAAGATGATTATCTCGAGTTTCTGGCCGGGTTATTGCGTGACGGGCATAAGCCACAGGGCGTACTGCTTTACACGCTGGCACGGCCTTCCCTGCAAATCGAAGCAGCACGTTTGGCTGCATTACCCGAACCGGCATTGGAAGCCTTTGCCGAGCGCATACGCGCACTGGGGTTGGTGGTGAAGGTGTCGGTCTGATTTGTACAGACCATTTCATGTTGTGCGGAAGGTCATGCGGACCGGCAATTATTAGCCATAATAGACATTGGCGATCTCGGCCTGCAGTGTTTCACGTTGTTCAATAAACAGGCTGTTGCCGGGTGTTTTCTTGGCCATTTTCTTGGCGCTGGTAGCGGCTTCCGATATTTCATGATGTGAATGAAATACGCCGGGGTTAATCCAGATCGCCCCTATGGAGAGCGTGGGCAACGAATGATGAACAATACGGCCCTGACGGTCTTCACTTGAATAACCACCCGGACTGCGGTGTTGTTTTTCGAACAGCATCGCCGATGTTTTTGCAAACGCAGTCAGGGCATCAGCGCAACGCTTTTCCCAATCGACACTTTGCATAATCATGATGAAGTCATCGCCGCCGATATGACCGATAAAATCATATTTTGGATCACAGGCATGGCTAAGAAGCTTGCCGGTAAATTGAATGACCTCATCTCCTTTGCTGTAACCATACACATCATTAAAGGGCTTAAAATGGTCGATGTCCCCATAGCAGACGGCAAATGATTGCCCGGACTTGAGCAAGTGCTCCATATGTTCATTGATGGGTACGTTGCCTGGCAACAGGGTCAACGGATTGGCATAACGGGCCGTTTCAACCTGCGCTTTGGTGATGTCGCGCAACAGGTCTTGTCCGGTGCCGATACCGACATACCTGCCGTGTTCGGTAATAATAAAACCATCAGTAAAATGCTGCACATCGGATTCGCTTAGAAATCCGCTCAGTTCATGGATAGGCGTTGATTTTTCCACCATTAATGGCTGTGTGTTCATCAACTCCATACACGGTTTTTTGCCAAGCAGTTCGCGACGATAAGGCTGGGCAAGACTGTCTACGAATTCATGGCGATTGATCAATCCAATCGGACGCCCATTTTTCACCACTGGAATGCCACGCAGTGTTTTGTTCTCTGAGAAGTGTGTGAAAATTTTGTCGATTTCTGTTTCGGGTTGAACTGGTTCTACATAGCGCAAGACCGATTCTACGGTGATCCCGCGCGTGTTTCTATAAGGCTGTCTTACCGTGGAGTTGGCGGCGATTAAGCAATCGACTTCAGCAGGTGGGTTTAAGGGCGGGACAGGTTTGGGGTGGGTAATAAAGTAACCTTGTCCACAGGTGATGCCGATGTCCCGGATGACCCTGAATTCGCTGTCTGTTTCGATTCCTTCCGCGATGACGTGCGTACCCGAGCTTTGTGCAATTTGCTGGATCGATCTTAAGAATTGTTGTTTGATCGGATTATTATTAACACCCTGCACGAAATGCATGTCGATTTTCACAAATTCAGGGCGTAATTCCGACCATAGTCGCAAACTTGAAAATCCCTCACCCAAATCATCCATGGCAATTTCGAATCCCATGCCACGATAGTGCAACAGTGCATTGCGCATTGCGGCAAAATCATAGGTAGGTTGATTTTCGGTGATTTCGATGACAACTCGTTCAGGGTCAATGCCGAACTGCTTGAGATATGTCAGTGTTTGGCCAATTCTGAAACTGGGGTGAGTCAGTGTTGCCGGGCTGACATTAAGGAACAACTTGCCAGGTAAATTTTGCGCGACAAATGATTGCAAGACGATTTGGCGGCTGAGCATTTCTACTTCAAGGGCAAGCCCTTGTTGTCTTGCCGCGCAGAACAGATTGGCGGGTGAATGCAAAGGGCTGTCAGCCGGTCCGCGGATCAATCCCTCAAAGCCGATAAAAGTACCGCTCGACATATCAATAATCGGCTGGAACAGGCTGGAAAGACTGCGTTTAGCAAGAATTTCCTGGAGCGTTTGCATAGTTTTCTCCTTGGCAAAGGTTAGCCGACAAGACGCCTGCGGTAAATTAAAGCAGTGCGTGTTGGTCAGGTTGGCTTCGGTGGTGGTAGTGGTCAGGAACATCTTGGACGGGGATTAACCGGTAATGGTTCACGGGCGTGAGATGCTAGTTTACCAATATTCAGAACAAGTGAATTTTTTGTAGCAGATTTGTTTCAAGCGAGGCACGGCAAAATAAAAGCGGCGGGTAGTCGTTATCCATTGATCGAAAGCATCAGTGAATCGGGGGAGATTGTTGCCAAACCCAGAAAGATGAAGAGGCCGCTACCGTCAGTAATAGTGGTAATCATCATGCAGAAACCGATCGCGCCCGAGTTTTTGCATCGCCAGCGGGATTACCATTTTCAGGGGATTTCTGCGTACCTCATGCGGTCCAGAATGATGTCAGTTTTGCGTAATAAACCCCGTGCTTCACGGTGGGTATCGTAATAGCGCGGGTTGGGGACCATCGCGGCAAGCTTGGCGGCCTGCTCTGCGGAAAGACTGGTGGCATCCGTGTGATAGTAGTGGTGCGCCGCCGCCTCTATTCCAAACACGCCGTTACCCCATTCGATTACATTGAGATAAATCTCGAAAATACGCCGCTTGTCCATCACCGCCTCCAGCATCAGGGTGATGATGATTTCTTCGCCCTTGCGCCACGGTGTACGCTTGGTGGAAAGAAACAGATTTTTGGCCAGTTGCTGGCTGATGGTAGAGCCGCCCGCAACGATCTTGCCGCGCCTGAGATTTTTTTCATAGGCTTTCTGTATGCCTTCCCAGTCGAAACCTTCGTGATCGACAAATTTGGCATCTTCCGAGACGATCAGCGCACGCTTCAGATTGCTGGAAATCTTTGTATACGATACCCACTGATACTGAAGCTCGGCATCTGGGTCCACACCTTGCATGGTTTCCAGACGATTTTCCATGAAGGCGCTGGTGGAAGGATTGAATTTGATCCACCAGCAAATATGTGCGAACAGCCAAACTTGATACAGAAACAGTAAAGCGAAAAATATCGCCACGCCGCGCCATATCCAGCGCACCAACCAGTTACGCGGTTTTTTCATTGCTGCTGGCGTAACACGGCGATGACCGGAGCGGTTTTGGGGCGCACGTTGCGCCAGATATAGAACGACTCGGCGGCTTGTTCAACCAGCATGCCGAGACCATCAGAAACTATCGCAGCGCCGTGCTCACGCGCGAATTTCATGAATCGTGTTTCGCGCCCGTACATCATGTCGTAGGCGAGTGC
>DASRWN010000141.1:0-9317 GCA_035654595.1 Gallionella sp.
TTTCTGATTGGTACGGAAAGCAATACTTGTGTATTACATTATTCATTGCCGAGTAGAACGGACGTTTGAGGATTATCCCGTCTTCTATGCAGACCGTATAAGTAAAGCCTGTTAAAATGCCAAACCATTTTTTGTTAACTATCGTTTGGAGAATGCAGCATGGCTGTTGAGCGTACTTTATCTATTATCAAGCCCGATGCTGTGGCCAAGAACGTCATCGGTCAGATCTACACCCGTTTTGAAAATGCGGGACTCAAGATTATCGCTGCACGCATGGTGCAATTGTCACGTGCCGACGCAGAAGGTTTTTATGCGGTACATCGCGCCCGTCCGTTCTTCAAGGACTTGGTCGATTTTATGATTTCTGGCCCAGTAATGATTCAGGCGCTGGAAGGTGAAAATGCGATTTTGAAAAACCGCGATCTGATGGGTGCAACTGACCCGAAGAGCGCTAACAAAGGCACTATTCGTGCAGACTTTGCAGACAGTATTGATGCGAACGCAGTGCATGGCTCGGATGCCGCCGAGACTGCCGTAAATGAAATTGCGTATTTTTTTCCTGCCGTGAATGTTTATTCCCGCTAAGCCATAAAAATACCAATGCAACAAAACCTGCTCGATTTTGATGCGCATGCGCTGGCTGGATATTTCACGGAAATGGGCGAGAAACCCTTCCGTGCCAGGCAGTTGATGCGCTGGATGTATAAAGTCGGGGAGTCTGATTTTGCCGCGATGACAGATATCGCAACAGTCTTGCGTGACAAGCTTGCGCAGCATGCCTGCATCACTTTGCCTAAAGTCATACGTGAGGAAGTATCTGATGATGGCACGCGCAAATGGTTGCTGGACGTTGGTACTGGCAATGCTGTTGAGGCGGTGTTTATTCCGGAACAAACGCGTGGCACATTGTGCGTTTCCTCGCAAGCAGGCTGTGCGCTGGATTGCTCGTTTTGCGCTACCGGTAAACAGGGCTTCAGTCGCAACCTCAGTGTGGCCGAAATCATCGGCCAGTTGTGGTGGGCGAATCATCAGCTAGGCAAGAACAAAGAAGGGAATTGGCCGATCAGTAACGTGGTAATGATGGGGATGGGTGAGCCGCTACTGAATTTTGACAATACTGTGAGTGCGCTGCGCCTGATGTTGGATGATCATGGTTACGGGCTGTCACGCCGCCGCGTCACGGTTTCTACCTCGGGTGTTGTTCCGGCGATGGACCGGTTGCGCGATGAATGTCCGGTAGCACTGGCGGTTTCATTACACGCACCGAATGATAGGCTGCGCGATGAATTGGTGCCGATCAACCAGAAATACCCGCTCAAGCAACTGCTGGCTGCTTGCCAGCGTTATCTGGAAAAAGCGCCGCGTGATTTTATTACTTTCGAATACGTGATGCTTGATGGTGTGAATGACAGCGTGCAACAGGCGCATGAGTTGGTAACGCTGGTGCGCGGGACGCCCTGTAAACTTAATTTGATCCCGTTTAATCCGTTTCCTCTGGCACGTTATCAGCGTTCCAGGCAGGAAGCGATCCGCCGCTTCAGTGATGTGCTGGCGCAAGCCGATATCATTACAACAACACGTAAAACCCGTGGCGATGATATCGCCGCCGCTTGCGGGCAGCTGGCCGGACAAGTGCAGGACAAGACCAGGCGAACCGGGCAGCGTCCTGTGGTGTTGCATAGATAATTCCATAAAGTAACCAAGCAATCCGCTTGATGACCGTGTGACATAACCTGAAAGAGGTGTGCGAATGAAACACTTGATATGCCTGTCCCTGTTTTTATTGACAGGTTGTGCCAGCAGTCATGGTAATGGTGGAGTTGGGCAACAGCCGCTCAGCCGGGCTCAGACCAGTGCCAAAGTACATACTGAATTGGCGGGGGCGTACTATGAGCGCGTGCAGCTCGGCGTTGCATTAGGTGAGATAGCATTGGCTTTGCAGGCAGATACGGGCTATGCGCCGGCTTATAATGTGCGCGGCTTGATATATATGGCGTTGCGCGAAGATAAAAATGCGGAGAATGATTTTCAGCGCAGCTTGAGTCTGGATGAAACCAATTCAGACGCACACAACAACTATGGCTGGTTTTTGTGTCAGCACGGTAAGGAGAAAGAATCCGTACCGCATTTTCTGGCGGCGTTGAAAAATCCTTTATATGAAACACCGGAACGCGCTTATCTGAATGCCGGACTTTGCTCCCGGAAAATGGGTAATAACAAAGATGCTGAGGACTTTTTGCAGCGTGCATTGCTGGTTCGCCCCGGTCTTCCGCAAGCATTATCAGCCTTGGCAGAGCTGAATTTCGCCAGAAGCGACTATCTGACTGCGAAGCGTTATTTCAAAGAATACTCTACTAAAGTTGATGATTTGACCGCTGAAGAATTGTTATTGGCGGTACGGATTGAGCGTAAGGTCGGGGATCAAAACTCTGAGGCCAGTTACGCAACGCAATTACGCAAACGTTATCCGGATTCCAGCGAAGCTCACATGTTGGAATCCAAATAAATAGGGCGAGTGCCGAGTATATGGAACAGCAACAAAATAACGATATTCCCGCTGCTCAAGCGACACCGGGTAAACCAGGACACACGTTGCGGGAGGCACGTGAACGCCTTGGTTTGAGTGTGGCGGACGTGGCGCATCAAATCAAATTCGCGCCGCGTCAAATTGAGGCATTGGAAGCGGATGATTTTCAGCATTTGCCCCAATCAACGTTTTTGCGCGGCTTCATACGCAGTTACGCCAAATTATTGCAGTTGGATGCACAGCCGCTGTTAGCTGCTTTGCCGAATGTTGAGCCTGCACCAGAGCAAAATATCCCTGCGTCAGTTGAAGTGCCATTCCCGACGATGCAGGCAGCGCATCGACAAAACTTGATTTGGCTGAGTGCAGCATTGGTGGTTGCCCTGATTGCGGCCGGATTTGTGCTATGGCATTTCAATGGTTCACAAACCAAGCAGGAAATCCCGTTAGCCAACCAACCTGCGGCTGCGACAACTGTGCCTCAGCAGGGAGCATCTCCTGCGGCATCTGACGAGCCGGTAATGCGCGACACACGAAATATGGCGGAAGAAGCCGCGCCAGCAGCAACGCAGCCAACTCGTACAATTGAAAAAAGTGATGCAAGCCCCGCACAAAAACCAGTTGAACAATCCGTGCCGGTAAAGACAGAAAAGCCGGTCAAGCCAGAGGTAATAAAAACGCCAAAACCTGATTCCGTGGCGACAGTGACGGAAACGGCTGAGACGGTGATTCGTTTGGTGTTTGACGACGAGTCGTGGACAGAAGTCACGGATAAGTCGGGTGCGATCATATCGTCACAAATCAATTTGCGTGGTAGCGAATTGCACCTGTCCGGTCATGCGCCTTTCTCACTGGTGATCGGCCATGCGGCATCGGCGCATCTGTACTATCAAGGTAAGCCGGTCGATTTAACGCCTTATATCAATTCGTCGAGCGAAGTAGCGCGCTTGACGCTGGAGTAGCCGCAACAAATGAGTGGTCTGATTATCAAACGTCGTCCGTCGCAACGGGTGTTGGTCGGCAAAGTAATGCTGGGCGGCGGCGCGCCTGTCGTGGTGCAATCCATGACCAATACGGATACTGCCGATGTCGAAGCGACGACCAGACAAATAATCGAGCTTGCCAAGTCAGGTTCGGAACTGGTGCGCATTACCGTGAATAATGCAGAAGCGGCGGCGGCGGTTGCAACGATTCGTGAACGTCTGGATGCAGCAGATTGTGATGTACCGCTGGTGGGTGACTTTCACTATAACGGCCACCGCTTGCTGACTGACTATCCGGATTGCGCCCGGGCATTGGCGAAATATCGCATCAACCCGGGCAATGTAGGGCGCAGCCGTGAAGAAGACGATCCGTTTTCGATGATGATAGAAACCGCTATCCGCTATGATAAACCGGTGCGCATTGGGGTGAACTGGGGCAGCCTGGATCAGGGCTTGGTGGCGCGCATGATGGACGAGAATTCGCGTCTGGCAGAACCTAAAGATTCAAACGAAGTTACTCGCGCTGCCTTGATTACCTCGGCGCTGCAAAGTGCATCACGCGCAGAGCAATTGGGTTTGCCGCACAATCGTATTGTGTTGTCGTGCAAGGTCAGCGAAGTGCAGGATTTGATCGCGGTCTATCGTGCGCTGACCTTACAGTCAGACTACGCCCTGCATCTGGGTTTGACCGAGGCGGGCATGGGCTCAAAAGGTATTGTGGCATCGACCGCAGCGCTATCGGTGTTACTGCAAGAAGGTATAGGCGACACGATCCGCATCTCACTGACGCCTGAGCCGGGCGGAGATCGTACTCAAGAAGTATTGGTCGCACAGGAGATATTGCAGACCATGGGTATGCGTGCCTTCTCGCCCATGGTGACAGCCTGTCCGGGTTGCGGGCGCACCACCAGCACATTCTTTCAAGAGCTTGCGCAAAGCATACAAACCCATTTGCGTGTCCAGATGCCATTGTGGCGCGAACAATATGACGGGGTTGAAAACATGACCGTGGCAGTGATGGGTTGTGTGGTGAACGGGCCGGGTGAAAGCAAATTAGCCAACATCGGTATCAGCTTGCCCGGCACCGGCGAAAGCCCCGCTGCGCCTGTTTATATTGATGGCGAAAAAGCCATGACTCTGCGCGGCGATAACATCGCCAGGGAATTCACCGATATTGTAGATGGCTATGTGGCGCGCAAATATCAGCCACATAAAGACGTTCCGCCAAAAAATGCCCGTACTATTCCGATTCAATCCGTGTAGAGAGTAGACATGAGCAGCAACGAAACATTACAGGCCGTGCGTGGCATGAACGATATCTTGCCGGACGAAGCGGATTTGTGGTTGTGGTTTGAAGAAGCCCTGCGCGATTGGCTGCACAGCTATGGTTATCGCAATATCCGCATGCCGCTGGTCGAACCTACTGCCTTGTTCAAGCGGGCGATAGGAGAGGTGACCGACATCGTCGAAAAAGAGATGTACAGTTTTGCCGACGCATTGAATGGTGATCTGCTTACGTTGCGCCCTGAGGGCACAGCTTCTTGCGTGCGCGCAGTGCTACAACATAATTTGCTGTATAACGCGCCACAGCGTTTGTATTACAGCGGTCAAATGTTTCGTCATGAGCGTCCGCAAAAAGGACGCTACCGCCAGTTCCACCAATTCGGGGTAGAGGCATTGGGGTTTGCCGGTCCCGATATTGATGTTGAGCAAATCGTGATGTGCGCGCGACTGTGGAAAAAAATTGGCTTGCGCGAGGTGACTTTACAATTGAATAGTTTGGGTGATGCCGACGCAAGGCAGCGGCATCGTGCCAAACTGATTAGCTATTTCGAGCAACACCAAGATGTACTGGATGCAGATGCGCAGCGGCGCTTGCACACTAACCCGCTGCGTATTCTGGATAGTAAAAATCCGGCACTGCAAACATTGATTAACGCAGCACCAAATTTGACGGATGAATTGGACGATGCCGCCTTGCAGCATTTTGAGCAAGTTCAGGTGCAGCTCCGACAGCACGGCATTCCATTCGATATCAATCCGCGTTTGGTGCGTGGGCTGGATTACTACAATCGCACCGTATTCGAGTGGGTGACTACCCGATTGGGCGCGCAAGGCACGATCTGTGCGGGTGGCCGCTATGATGGGTTAATCGAACAGATAGGCGGAAAACCAGCGCCTGCATTCGGCTTCGCCATGGGTGTGGAACGCCTGCTTGCATTGATACAAGAAGACGGTACACCGCCACCCAGACAAGAGTTGGATGTATATGTAGTACATCAGGGCGAAAATACCGGTCACTTTGCCAGCCAGGTGGCGGAACAGTTGCGTGACGCGGATCTGCGGGTAATATTGCATTGTGGTGCAGGCAGTTTCAAGGCGCAGATGAAAAAAGCCGATGCCAGTGGCGCACGTTTCTCTGTCATTATCGGCGATGATGAAATGCAGTTCGGAGAAGTCAGTGTCAAACCGATGCAAGGTGGTGAACAGATTCGTGTGCAATTGCATCAACTCAGCGCGATTATCAAGCAATAAACACAATAGAGGTAAGGTATGGCAGCTTTAGACTTGCAGGAACAGGAACAACTTGATGCGCTAAAAACATGGTGGAAGGACAACGGCACGCGGCTGCTCAGCATGCTGCTGATCGTCGCCGCTATTTTTGCCGGTTGGCGTGGCTGGCAATATTATCAGCACAAGCAGAGCGGTGATGCAGCAACGCTGTATCAACAATTTACCTTGCAGCTTGGTAGTAATGACAGCCGACGTATCAACGATGCTGCTGCTGTGCTGATGGATAAATATGCTGCTTCCGCTTATGCCGCACGTGCCGCGCTGGAGGCTGCACAGGTGAACGAACAGAGCAAGGACGCTGTTCGCGCCAAGACGCAGTTGCAATGGGTGATCGATCATGTCAAAGAAGCTACTTTGAAAGATGTAGCGCGCCTGCGTCTGGCAGCAGTGCTTTTAAACGAGCAGAATTATGCCGCCGCGTTACAACAACTTGATGCTCAGCATCCCGCTTCATTCGATGGTTTGTATGCCGATTTGAAAGGGGATGTATTGAGCGCTCAGGGTAAACCTGGCGAAGCCAGAGCTGCCTACCAGATTGCCTATGACAAGACCGAAGCGAAAAGCGCGTACCGTAATCTGATTCAGATGAAACTGGATGCGCTGGGAGATGGCAAATGACTTTGATGCGGCTGATGGTGTTGCTGATGCTGTTGGGATTGGGCGGTTGCTCTACGATAAAAGGCTGGTTTGGCAGTGGGAATAAAATTGTTATCGAACCTGCCAAGCTGACCGAATTCAAACGGACTGCTAGTTTTGCAGTGCGCTGGAGCGCAAATATTGGCGACAGCGGCTCTGATTTTTTGCTCGCTGCTTTGAGCAAAGATGCAATCTATGCCGCAACCAGTAATGGCAAATTGGTGAGTATTGATGCGAGCAGTGGCAAGCAGAAATGGCAGATAGAAACCGGTATCAGGATTTCTGGTGGAACGGGTGATGGAGAAGGGCTGGTGCTGGTCGGCAGTGACAAGGGCGACGTGCTGGCCTATCAGGAAGACGGGAAATTGCGCTGGAAAAGTAAAGTCAGCAGCGAAGTGTTGAGTGCGCCGCAAGCCGCCGATGGCGTGGTCATTGTGCGCAGCGGTGATGGGCACATTACCGGATTGAGCGCTGAAGACGGCAAGCAACTATGGGTTTATGAACGTATTACTCCGGCTTTGGTCGTGCGTAGTAATGCGGGTGTCACCGTGCTGCGCGGCGTTGCTTATGCAGGTTTTGCAGGCGGCAAGCTGGTCGCCATCAATATCAAAAACGGCGAAGTGTTATGGGAGGCAGCAGTATCGCAACCGACCGGTAATACTGAGCTTGAGCGCATCAGTGACATCACCAGCAATCCGATGGTGGACGACGAACAGGTTTGCGCGATTTCTTTTCAAGGTCGAGTCGCCTGCTTTGATATCAGCCAGGGTAATCTGTTATGGAGCCGTGACATTTCCAGCGACAAAGGCATGTTACTGTTACGCAAGTTCCTGTACATTACTGACGCGCATGGCGCGCTGATCGCATTGGACAAAACCACCGGCAGTACGCTGTGGAAAAACGATATGCTGCGTGACCGCAATACCACCGCGCCCTACGTGCTGGGAAACTTTGTTGTGGCGGGAGACTATCAGGGCTTTCTACATGGTTTGAATCGCGAAGATGGCAGTTTTGTTGCGCGCATCAGCCTTGACGGCAGCGCCATCCTGACAGCACCGGTTGAGCTTGGCGAAGGCGTATTAGTGCAGACACGCAAAGGTGGTTTGTATTCGCTGTCCCTGCATTAAGGAAAGTTATTGAATGTTGCCCACGCTGGTTTTGGTAGGTCGTCCGAATGTGGGTAAATCTACTTTATTCAATCGCCTCACACGCAGTCGCGATGCCCTGGTTGCGGATATGCCAGGGTTGACTCGTGATCGTCACTATGGTCGTGGCCGAGTGGGAGACAAGTCCTATCTGGTTGTCGATACCGGCGGTCTGGAGCCAGTCGCCAAATCGGGCATCCTGTACGAAATGGCGAAACAAAGCCGTCAGGCGGTTGATGAAGCCGACATGGTATTGTTTCTGGTTGATGGTCGTGCCGGTTGCACACCGCAAGATGCCATCATCGCCGAACAATTGCGCAAAACTGGCAAGCCGCTGCTGCTGTTGGTCAATAAGGCAGAAGGCATGGCGCGCGCCAAAGTAACCGCTGATTTTTTCGAACTGGGTTTGGGTGAACCGCTGCCGATTTCTTCCGCACACGGTGATAATGTCACCGAATTGATTGAAATCGCACTGGAGAATTTTGCGCCTGACAGTGAAGAAAAATCAGACGCCGACCATCCGCCGAAACTGGCGATCGTTGGCCGTCCCAATGTTGGTAAATCCACATTGGTTAACGCCATACTCGGCGAGCAACGCGTGATCGCGTTCGACCAACCGGGCACCACGCGCGACAGTATTTATATCGACTTCGAGCGTGACGGCAAGCAATACACCATTATCGACACCGCCGGGGTGCGCAGGCGCGGTAAGGTGGATGAAGCCGTGGAAAAATTTTCTGTCATCAAAACCATGCAGGCGGTTGAAGATGCCAACGTCGTGGTGCTGGTGGTGGATGCGGGGGATCAGATTACCGAGCAGGACGCGCATGTTGCCGACTTCGTGCTGCAAGCTGGTTGTGCACTGGTGCTGGCCGTCAACAAGTGGGATGGTCTGGACGAGTATCAGCGCGATCAGGTCAAGCGTGATATCGAACGCAAATTGCATTTCCTGAAATTCGCCAAGCTGCATTATATTTCTGCCTTGCATGGTAACGGTATTTCGGCGGTGCTCAAGTCGGTGGACGAAGCTTATGCCGCAGCAATGGCAAAATTGTCCACGCCCAAACTTACGCGCGCCTTGATCGGCGCACTGGAGAAACAGGCACCGCCTAAGGGCGGACGCTTCACCCCCAAGATGCGCTACGCTCACCAAGGCGGCAGCAACCCGCCGTTAATTGTGATACACGGCAGTGGATTGGATGATGTTCCGGCTGGTTATACCCGTTATCTGGAGCGTACCTTTTGCGAAATCTTCAAGCTCAAGGGAACGCCAATGAAGATTCAATATAACTCCAGTAAAAATCCGTTTGAAGGAAAAAAACCCAGAGAGCTAACCGAAGCCGAGCAACGCCGCGCTCACCGGGCACGCATACGCGGACGCAAACTTTATGGATAGTTTGCGGGAATGACGGAATTTTAGAGATTCGTTTATGACCACACGTACTCGTTTTGCCC
>DASRWN010000142.1:0-13257 GCA_035654595.1 Gallionella sp.
CGCAGGCGATAGGGTTTGACAGGCTGAATTTTATCGCGCCATTCGAAAATGCCGTCAGGATGAACACGTTTAAACCGGTTGTTATCCGGCGAGGCAAGCAAGGTAATTTTGGTGGCGCCCGGTTTATAGACACGTATCACCCAATCGACGCCATCGCGATGCAAGCCAAGCAAACCGAATGGGTCGTACAAACGTGCCTGTAATAGCGATCCGACCAGCTTGTTCACTTTGCGTATCCTTATTTTTCTTGTCTGACCGGATAATTGTAAACGATAATAGGCCGGGACTAATGCAGAGATTAGGAGAAACATAATGAAGACCGAATTACGTTATCTGCAGAAAAATCATCTCACTTCCGGCAGCCCAGCTTCACGATTTGTCAGTCGCCTTACTAAAAACACCTATGCGATGGTGTTGGCCGGCGGTCGCGGCAGCCGTCTTTACCAGTTAACCGATTGGCGGGCAAAGCCGGCAGTACCCTTCGGCGGCAAATTTCGCATCATTGATTTCGTATTATCCAACTGCGTTAATTCTGGAATTCGTCGTATCGGCGTAGCAACCCAATATAAGTCACACAGTCTGATTCAGCATATTCAGCGTGGCTGGTCATTTTTAAATGGTCAGTTCGGCGAGTTCCTCGATTTACTTCCCGCACAACAGCGGGTCGATGAAGAGCACTGGTATCAAGGTACCGCCGATGCGGTGTACCAGAATCTTGACATTTTGCGCGTCGCCAATCCAGATTTGGTAATCATACTAGCTGGCGATCATGTGTACAAAATGGATTACGGCAAACTGCTCGCCTTTCACGTTGAGAATAAAGCCGACATGACGGTCGCCTGCCTGGAAGTACCAGTGACTGATGCCAGCGCGTTTGGTGTCATGGGTGTCGATGAGCATTCCAGAGTGATAGAGTTCGTCGAAAAACCGGCCAGCCCCGCATCCATACCGGGTAATCCGGGCAAATCGCTTGCCAGCATGGGTATCTACGTATTCAACAAGGATTTTCTGTTTGAGCAATTGATACGCGATGCTGATGATACGTCCTCCAGCCACGACTTCGGCAAGGACCTAATTCCGCACATGGTTAAAAAATACCGTGTGTTTGCACAAAATTTCGTGCATAGCTGTGTCGGCATGGACGATGATGAAATGCCCTATTGGCGAGATGTAGGGACAATTGACGCCTATTGGGAAGCCAATATGGAACTGACCAAAGTGCTCCCGGACTTGAATATGTATGACCAGGAATGGCCCATCTGGACGCATCAGGAACAACTGCCTCCGGCAAAATTTGTCTTTGATGAAGATGAGCGGCGCGGCATGGCTGTAGATTCACTGGTCTCCGGCGGATGTATCGTCAGCGGCTCGACTGTGCGCCACTCGCTGTTATTTTCTGATGTGCGCGTAGACAGCTATTCCAACATAACCGATTCGGTATTACTTCCCAACGTCGACGTGGGTCGCTACGTCACACTGCGGCGCGTTATCGTAGACAAGAATTGCGTTATCCCGGAAGGGCTGGAAGTTGGGCTTGACCCGGAACAGGATAGCAAGCATTTTTATGTTAGTCCGAATGGCATCACCTTGATTACGCCGCAAATGCTTGGGCAAAAGGTACACCGTATCCGCTAACACTTTAAAATACTCGCGTTAATCATGTTAACGGCGAATTCCTTTAAGATTATGAAAAAATCCGTCGATCTGGTTTTTCTCTGGCACATGCATCAGCCAGACTACCGCGATTACTCCAGCGGTGACTTCGTTCTACCTTGGACATATTTGCATGCCATGAAGGATTACACTGACATGGCTTATCATCTTGAACGACATCCGGCAGTGCATGCAGTGGTTAATTTCGTACCGATATTGCTCGATCAACTCGAAGATTACACCGAGCAGTTTGCTACGCAGCAATTGCGCGATCCGTTACTGCGTCTACTGGCGCATGACAACATTGAACCCTTCACTCCTGAACAGCGCCAATTGGCTCTGGAGGCTTGTTTCCGCAGTAATTACAGCAAAATGATCTCTCCTTACCCGGCATATAAACAACTATGGGAAATATTCAACCACTTGCAAGCCACCGGCGAAACGGCACTGTCCTATTTGTCTGACCGATATATAGCCAACTTGTTGACTTGGTATCACTTGAGCTGGTGTGGGGAAAGCATACGTCGCGAACATGCGCTGGTAACCCGGTTGATGAGCAAGGCAGAGGATTTCAATTATACAGACCGACAACAATTGCTGGCTCTCATTGGCGAATTGATTTCAGGGGTGATTCCGCGCTATCGCAAACTTGCTGAGACAGGGCAGATCGAAATTTCCGCCACACCGCACTATCACCCGCTGGCACCGTTGCTGATTGATCTGGCCAGCGCCAAAGATGCCATGCCTGATGCACCCTTGCCCAATTCGTCACATTATCCAGAGGGTCGTCAACGTGTGACTGCGCATATTCAATTAGCCAAAAAAAGCCATCTCGAACGCTTTGGAACTGAGCCGCAAGGAATGTGGCCGGCGGAAGGATCTATTTCCGATGCAACTTTGGAAGTGCTTGCCGCTGAGGGTTGCCGCTGGGCAGCCAGTGGCGAGGCGGTATTGGTCAATAGCCTGCGTAAAATGGAATCAGCTGTTTCTGAACGTCATGAATATCTGTATCGGCCTTATCATTTGGGGCAAAAGGACGGCGGCCTGGAATGTTTTTTTCGCGATGACCATCTTTCCGACCTGATCGGTTTTGAGTACTCAAGCTGGCATGGTAAAGAAGCCGCACAGCATTTTATTCACCAGATTGAGGCGATTGCTGAACAAGCCAAGGAAAATGATACTCCTGTCGTCAGCATTATCCTGGATGGTGAAAATGCCTGGGAATATTATCCCTATAACGGTTTTTACTTTCTTGATGAGCTATATTCAGCACTGGCAGCGCACCGGCAGATACGCACCACCACTTATCGCGACTATCTGCAAAATAAAACGGCTCTACGCATACGCAGTCTTAAAAATATCGTTGCAGGCAGTTGGGTGTATGGTAATTTTTCAACCTGGATAGGGTCGCCGGACAAGAACCGCGCCTGGGACTTGTTATGTGCTGCCAAGCAAAGTTTTGACATGGTCGTGAGTAGCGGACAACTCAGCCGGACAGAACAAGACGCAGCCGAAAAGCAGCTTTGCAGCTGCGAAAGCTCTGACTGGTTTTGGTGGTTTGGCGACTACAATCCCTCGCACTCGGTGTCCAGCTTTGATCGCCTGTTTCGGCACAATCTCACTGAGTTGTATCACCTGCTGAAATTACCGCCACCTGCCAATCTTGCAGAGCCGATTAGCCAAGGTAGCGGACACCCGGAAGCAGGCGGCGCGATGCGGCGTGCTTCCTGAATCGGCCTTGGGCAATAAACCCAAACAATTAAGCAGTCATGTTGACTAACCGCGCCAGTGGCATTTTGCTGCATCCCACATCATTACCCGGCGCGTTCGGCGCAGGTGATTTTGGTGCGGATGCCTACAAATTCGTGGACTGGTTGGCAAGTGCAGGGCAGACCTACTGGCAAATCCTCCCGTTGGGCGAGATAGGTCCTGGAAATTCCCCGTATATGAGCCGCTCTGCCTTTGCCGGAAACGTCCTGCTGATTGATCTCGCCGAGCTGGCCAGTCACGGCTGGCTTGGTCGCCAAGATATGGTGCCCGATCCGGGATTCCGCGCCGAGCGGGTTGATTTTGCGCTCGTACAGTTGTTCCGCATGGAGCGCTTGCGCCGTGCCGCCGTGAATTTTTTTGCCGATCATTCCGATGAAATGCGCAAGATGTATGACGAATACTGCGCAGCAGAAAGTCGATGGCTGAATGACTATGCCTTGTTCATGACCATCTCGGAGCGCAGCCACTGGCATGCGTGGAATCTCTGGCCAAAGGCGCTTGCGCAACGTGATTCACGGTCATTACAAGATGTAGAAGCGAGTTGTGCTGGTGAAGTCGGTTTTTGGAAATTTTGTCAGTGGCGCTTCGCACACCAATGGTCGCAGTTAAAGCGTTATGCAAACGAGCGCGGCATCCGCATCATCGGTGACGTGCCGATATTCGTAGCCTATCAAAGTGCCGATGTGTGGTCGCATCAGGAACTGTTCAAACTAGACGAGCATGGACATCCGACAGTTGTTGCCGGAGTGCCACCCGATTATTTCAGCAAGACTGGTCAACTTTGGGGAAACCCCATTTACCGCTGGGATGCCCATCAGGAAAGCCGTTATGCCTGGTGGATAGCGCGTTTGCGACATGCCGTACAGCAAACCGATCTGGTGCGTGTGGATCACTTCCGGGGTTTTGCTGCTTACTGGGAAATACCGGTAGACGCTCCAGATGCCATTACCGGGGAGTGGGTACCAGGACCTGGAGAGAAGCTGTTTGAAGCCTTTGAGACGGCGCTTCCCCACCTACCCATCATCGCAGAAGATCTGGGTGTGATCACCCCAGATGTAGAGAGCTTGCGTGACAAATTCAATCTGCCGGGCATGCGTGTTTTTCAGTTTGCATTTGGTGAAGGGGAGGGCAACCCTTTTTTACCGCACAATTATATAGCGAACACGATCGCCTACACGGGAACCCACGACAACGACACGACTATCGGCTGGTGGAACAATGCACCCCATCACGTAAAAACTTTTGCCCAGCAATACTTGGGCAGCGGCGGGGAACCGATCAACT
This sequence comes from Gallionella sp., assembly GCA_035654595.1. Taxonomy (GTDB): domain Bacteria; phylum Pseudomonadota; class Gammaproteobacteria; order Burkholderiales; family Gallionellaceae; genus Gallionella. The sequence continues at coordinate 4,708 of DASRWN010000142.1, forward strand.
GGGCCATGATGCGTGCACTTTCTCGCTCAGTAGCTAATACCGTCGTCTTTCCTTTGCAGGATGTGCTTGATCTGTCCAGTGAACATCGCATGAATCTTCCCGGCCAGCCGACCGGAAACTGGGAGTGGCGTTTTTCATGGAGTCAGCTTCAGCCAGAACGGACGCAGGCATTGGCGAAGATGTCTGTGGAGAATGGCCGCAGTATATCCGTTTAACTACTTCAGCTTAAATAACGGACAACATCTTCAAAGCCTTCAAAACCCATTGTTTTAGGTTTTTATAATTTAACATAATATACATTATACGTATTAAGGGTTGGCGCGCAGTGCGCTCTTGTACCTAACCACACGCCCGTTGCTGATACAATCGCGCGGCTTTAAGACATGATTAAGACGAGCGACAAATAACCCCGATAACGGACTACAGTGAATGATACGATTCTGGCGCGCACTAGCAGCAGTCGCATTAAAAGAAAGTTTACGTACACTGCGTGACCATTTCACACTGACATTATTGTTGGTCGTGCCATTGCTACAATTAATCTTGTTTGGCTTTGCGATTAACCTGCACCCTAAATCCTTACCTACCGTTTTGGTCGCGCATGAAAATGACCAGTTCGTAAACCGCGCTGCCAAGACACTCGAAGAGCTAGGTTATTTTAAGGTTATTGCGCGTACTTCTGATCGTCAAATCGCAGAGCGTTGGCTAGCACTGAGCCGTGCCCAGTTTATATTTGAATTGCCGCCACAATTTACTGATCAAGTGGTGCGTGAAGAGCATCCGCAAGTAATATTGACCGCAGATGCCGTTGACCCTGTTGCCTCCATCGCCGCTGTTCAAGCTGCGAGTGCGTTCTATGCCCGGACTGATAGCATTTTCCCTGTAGAGCTTGAAACAAGACTTGCCTATAACCCAGACGGGGCATCGCAATTATTTATCATCCCCGGGTTGGTGGGTGCGATTCTGACATTCACCCTAGTATTGCTCGGTGCGCTAGTGATGACACGCGAGCGTGACATATCCGAAACCCCGGTTGGTCTTGCTATGCCCCGTGGTTCCTTGTTGTTGGGCAAGGCCATCCCTTATCTCATGATAGGCTGCGCACTGTTTGTAATTTTACTGTTTGTGTGCACACATCTGCTCAATCTGCCTTGGCCGAGTTGGTCACCGGCACTCTTTGTTATTGCCTTTATATTCATTGTTGCTAATCTGGTATTTGGTCTTACGCTTTCGTTGATTGCTAAAAATGCCCTGCAAGCAATGCAACTTTGTATGTTTTTCTATCTGCCTTCGATGCTGTTATCAGGCTTTATATTTCCATTTTATGGCATGCCGGAATGGGCTCAGAAAATCGGGGAAATACTGCCACTTACTTATTTTTTACGTGTGATACGTGGTATTTTACTCAAAGGATTACTCGATAGTGAGGCTTGGGGGCTGGCTTGGCCTATTGCCTTATTTGCTGTCATGGCTGGTCTAATAGCGCTTGCACTGCATCGCTGGCGTAGTGTCCGTTACTAATGCGTATACATTTGGAGACGCTATAGCGCTATCCGAAGACATGAAGGCGCAGGATATTGAGAGGTTTTCCCTATACATCTTGCCGCGACCGGCAAAACTCTTTCTCCATTCGGCATAAGTCAAGTTGAATGCCCGTGATGATCTATACGTCACACCGAGGTAAACGGTTTTAGTCAAAGACGCCTCCCTGTAAACACTTTTAGTCACTATTGGATTTAACTAAAAGTGTTTACATTGAAATATTTTCTCCAGATAATCAGAGTATTAAGTTCACTTTATGTAAGCTTAATTAGTTAAACGGACACACCACCTTCTTGGCATTGCCAGTACGACAGCAAACGGAAAAATCAAGCAAGATTCCGACACTTGACAATGAAGAATTTGAAGGCCAAGCTAGCCGTGTTGGGCCGTGCTGAAAATGGCGGCTACCGACAAATGAAGAATCTCACAGGTTTGACTTCGGCTATGCAATGGATCACTTTTAAGGGTGTTCGTCGCCAAGGCAAATGAAGACCCCGCCAATACGTAGCGTAGTCTCTTTCCAAAGTGCTCACCAAAAGGAGAATCATCATGAGCAATCTCACTCACTTCAATCCCTTCAACGAACTTTCCCGTATCGACCCCCTCCCGGGCATGGGCGACTTATTCAAGGGCTTTGCCCTGCGCCCTATACTGCGCGACTTTGAGGCCGAACCGCAAATGAAAGTCGAGGTATCCGAGGACGACAAGGTCTATCGGGTCAAGGCGGAAGTCCCCGGCGTGAAGAAGGAGGACATCGACGTCTCGGTCAACGGTAACCGAATTTCCATCAGTGCCGAAATCAGGGAAGAAAAAGAAGAAAAGAAAGGCGAAAAAGTCATTCGCAGCGAGCGTTATTATGGCAAGGTCTCCCGCAGTTTTACGCTCGACGAGGAGATAGATCAGGGCGCAACCCAGGCCAAATACACCGATGGCGTTTTGGACCTGACGCTGCCCAAGAAGCCAGGCACGGCAACGAAAAAAATCACGGTTTCATAATATGTTCAGAACCCACCCGCAGCCGGATTTGGCCACGGGTGGGCGCGAACACAGATATATCACCGACGATGGTTCATGCCGAGGCGCGCATGTCGCGACAGCGATGCGCGCTTGGGATTTGCCCGTTCCCAAAAACTTATTACAATTGCCCACTCAATCTTATGTTGTTATAAAATTCCGGACTGTCATTTTTAATTTCTCGGCATGTCTCAAATTATCATTTTCGCCATTCCGATTTTCATTACGTTGACCGTAGTGGAATATCTTTATGGCGTATTGACCCGTCGCAATACCTACCGTCTCAATGACACCATCAGCAGCCTGAGCCAGGGATTACTCAGTCAAACCATAGCGGCATGCACGCCACTTTTTCAAATTGGCTTGTATAGTATGCTTTATCAGCATATCCCGGGCTGGGGACACAGCAATCTCTGGGAAACGTGGTATGGAATTGCCCTGGCCGTTATCATTTATGACTTTTGCGACTACTGGCTGCACCGCACCAGCCATGAATGCAATTTTTTCTGGGCTGCCCACGTTGTCCATCATCAAAGTCAGCACTTCAATTTTTCTACCGCTCTTCGTCAAGAAAGTGCTTACCCAATCGTGGGCTGCATGTTTTTTTTCCCGATGGCATTTTTGGGCATACCTCCTGAAATATACGGAACCGCAGCGCTTGTTGTTCTCTTGTACCAATTCTGGATTCACACAGAACACATCGGAAAGCTCGGATGGTTTGATCGGATATTCGCCTCTCCGTCCAATCATCGCGTCCATCATTCGATAAATGCCCGGTATATAGATAAAAATTATGGCGCGATTTTTGTTATCTGGGATCGCCTGTTTGGCACCTTTGAACCGGAAAGCGAAACTTGCGTCTACGGAACCTTGGTACCGCTGAACAGCTGGAATCCGGTCAAAGCAGTGAGTTCTGTTTTTTCGGATATGGCCAAAAAAATTGCTCATGCCGGTTCATGGGCCGACAAGGCCAGATTTATATACAAATATCCTGGCTGGACGCCATCACATTACTTACCCACTACTGGCGATACAACTGCGCAGATAAACAACCGGGCCAAATATGACCCTTCCGTTTCCAAAAATCGAGCCATCGCGGCAGTTATATTTTTTATGCTTGCGTCGGCCACTACCATCATCCTCATTTGGCATGAAGAAAATATGAGCTGGACAAACAAATTTTTGACTGCCGTTTTGGTCGCAGGGATTTTGTGGATGGCTGGGAAAATGATTTCTGCGAGAAAAATTGCCCGCAGTGAATTGCTGTCAATTTAATAAGGGAGCACAACAATGTCATCACGCCGTCATTTTATACAGGCCTCCGCTATCGCCGTGGCCGGGCTCGCCGCACAACTGCAAAGACCCGTGCAAGCAAAAGAAGGAAATCTCGTCATGGACAAATTGACCGACTCATCCGGAAAATACGTTGCCGGGCCCCTCCCATTCGCCTTCGATACGCTAGAACCCGTGATTGACGCGCGCACAGTCGAATTGCATTACACCTTCCATCACAAGCCGGCGGCAGCCGCCGCAAACAAAGCCGAAGAAGCCCTGGCAAAGGCTCGGGACAGCAACGATTTCAGCTTGGTAAAGCATTATGAAAAAGAACTGGCATTTCAATTGTCGAGCCACATCCTGCATACGATTTACTGGACCAACCTGTCCGGCAAGGGCGGCGAACCGAAGGGTGCATTGGCCAAAGCGATTTCCGCAGAATTCGATTTCTTCGACAAGTTCAAGGCGCATCTGATTGCGGCGAGTACCACCATTGAATCATCCGGCTGGGGCTTGCTGGGCTACCACTCGGTGACGAAAAAGTTGATGATTCTCCAGTGCGAGAATCATCACAAGCTCACGGCATGGGGCATTCAGCCATTATTGCTGCTCGACGTGTTTGAGCACGCCTATTACCTGAAATATCAGAACCGGCGCGCTGAATACCTGAATAACTTGTTCGCCATTATCAACTGCGATCATGTGGTAGAGCGATTCGATGCCGCACGCGCATAGGGAGTCCAACCATGCAATGGATCACTCGCGAACGCCCAAAAATCGACCGCATCGCCTGCCCGTGGCTAATCGAGCGATTCATCGATAACAACGCCGAATTTCTTTACGTACCGTCTGGTGAGGTGCTGCGCGTTGCCGACGAAACCGGGGCTATTCCTTACGACATACCCGGTGTCGAGTTTTCGCACGTCGGTGAATTGTGCAGCTTCGATGCCTTCCTCAAAAAGTACCGGTTGACCGATCCGTCTTTACAGCAACTAGCCGTGATCGTGCGTGGCGCCGATACTGCCCGCTTGGATCTGACACCGCAATCGTCCGGCTTGTACGCGCTTTCGCTCGGACTGTCGAAGGTGTTTTCCGATGACCATGAAATGCTCCGGCATGGCATGGTGATGTACGATGCCCTGTATGCTTGGTGTCAGCACTGTCAAGCCGAAACGCACAAATGGCCACCCAAAATGGACTAACTTATTTCCATATGCCCATGGCGATGAAAATCATCCTCTGCGGCGCAATTACATCGGCACTCTTGCCGAACTTGGCATATGCATACCGGCCATTTGACGGCACGGATGCTAGCGTAACTGACGTCGGAGAAGTTGAGATGGAACTTGGTTATCTCGACTACTTGCGGGAAGGTGGAGAGAAGTCAATTATCGCACCTGCCATAGTTATGAATATCGGGTTGGAGAACGATAATGAGCTGGTGCTGGAAGGGAAAGCCAATACACGTTTGAACAATTCAGGTGATACGCGTCGTACGGAATTGGACGATGCGGCGTTCTCGTTCAAACAAATTCATCGTAGAGGCGTCTTACAAAACGAGGCAGGTCTCAGCATCGCGAGCGAATGTGGCGTGCTGCTGCCGTCGCTTCACGGCGAGAAAGTCGGTGCGACATGCGCATCAATAGCATCTCAGCGTTGGAATGCAGTGACCGTGCATTTCAATGCTGCCCTAAGCCGAAATCGGGAGCGCGATTGGGGGCAAGTCTGTGGGAGTAATTATCGAAGGGAGCGGCATTGGGAAGATGAGGCCAGTGCTGGAGGTATTGACTGACCGCGTCGCCAGCGGACTACACACAAATTCTGCTCTGGCCGGATTGATCTGGCAGCCGAATGGTGCCCTCGCTTTCGATTTCGGCATACGCAAGGGGCGTACGACGGGACAAGGAATCACCGAAATTAGAGCTGGTTTAACATGGGCACTTCCTGAGAACCACGCGCGGTAAACCCCCCATGTTGAAAAGACAACTGATAATTCACTACTTCTTACAATTGCGCAGCTCCGTCGGCGCAATAGCACTCTGGCTAACCCTTTTCGCCGGAATAGGCATCAATACGTGCCATGCCGAATCGGACAATGCAAACACGCCGCCTCTGCGCTTTGTTAGCGATCATCCCTTGCCAGGAAGGCCGACCCGCTGGGATTACATGAGTCTCGACGCGCGCCGATCGCTGATGTTTATTGCTCATTTAGGTGATGACGCGGTGGTGGTTGCGAGTACCAAAACAAAAGCCGTTGTCGCGACCATCGACGATATTGGCGGGGTACATGGCACTTTGGTAATTCCCGAGCTGAATCTCGTTTATGCATCGGCCACAAAAACAAACGAAGTTGTCGCTATAGATGCGAATACCCTAAAGATTACTGCACGAATTCCAGCCGGTACTTATCCCGATGGCATGGCATACGCGCCCGACGTGCATAAACTATATATCTCGGATGAACACGGCAATACCGAGACCGTGGTTGACGTGCGATCCAACAAACGTGTTGCCACCATTCAACTGGGAGGCAACGTCGGCAATACACAATATGATCCCGCTTCCAGGCATATATTTGTCAATGTTCAAGGAACCGGTGAATTGGTTGAGATTAATCCGAAAACCGACACCATCGTTCAAAGAATGACGCTTGCCGATGCCGACGGCAACCACGGCTTATTGATTGAGTCTGCCTTGCGACTGGCATTTATTGCCTGCGAAGGTAATGACAAGCTGCTAGTCGTGAATCTGAATACCAAAAAGATTATTGCGCGTTTTGACCTCGGCGAAGATCCTGACGTGCTGGCCTACGATGGCGGACTGGGCTTGCTGTACGTGGCGAGCGAATCAGGAATGCTGTCGCGCTTCAAGGTAAGCGCCGATAGGGTTATCAAGATCAATGACATGTTCATTGGGCCGAACGCGCATACCTTGGCGGTTGATCCCGCAAATCACGAAATCTATTTTTCGCTGAATAAAGACGAACAACCCGTACTAAGGGTGTTACGTCCGTCACCCTGAAGAGGCACCGTCAACAGCCCAGCGTAGAAATATTTTTGTCGCTTGTTTAAATCCACCCAAATCTCTCCCTGTTGGCTTGGCTTCTTTCATGAAGTCGATTAACGATGTCATTAAGATGGGTGTCCTTCTTCGCTGTGAATATGTCGATAATTTGCTGCGTATTAAGATCAGTTGCAAGCGAAATTTCCTTGACAGCTTCAAGAATGGCTTTCGTAAGCGCCGCTCCATGTATCTCTTCAACAGCGTGGAACACTTCTTTCTCAGAAAGCCCGGTTGCATCCGCAATTGCCGCGAAAGCCTTCTCAACAACCTTGCTGAGTTTTTCCATATCTTCCTGTTCGGCAGCCAGTTGAGCCGCGCTTTTGGTTCCCCTGATGGTGGCGCGGATTTGTGGTAACTCGTTTTTAGTTGTCATGATTAATTCCTCCATATAATTTTGTAAAGGATAAAATAACCAACTACTCATACACCGGGACTTTCTAAAAATACGAACTAAATTTACATGGCACAGGCGCCGATTATGCGGATGACACTACTTGCCACCCAGCTGCTTCATGATTTGCCAAGCTGCCCAACCCCGCTTTAGCCACTTCCCTGCTTGGCCAGGCCGTAGCACAGCAAACAAGATGCCGCCTCCCGCTATCCAAGTTGAGTGGTTCTTGATAAACCGCAATGCGGCCAGCCCGTAGTCGGCTAACGCCAAGGGTATGCGCCACGGCTCGACATTTTGCGTCAACGCTGTCCGTTGTTCTGCAGCTTGTGCAATCAAGCGCCCACGTCGTTCTGCCAACTGGGTCAATTTTTTATTCATCGGTGAGAATCAAACCGCTGTTGGTCTTTGGACAATTCCAATAGGCTCGCCGCAAATAATCTCGGTTTTGTTCTCGCCCTATGAATGATGAATCCCCATAACACCATACTGGCTGCCAGAAACCCACCTGCCAGTAAACACAACACCAGAAGACGATGCGTGTCCCATAATGCAGCCACCAGCAGGATTGTCGCCAGCACAATGCCAATGCCGAGGCAAAACAGAGCTGCCAGTGCCAGCACCAGTAACGACAACCAATGCTCCCAGTTTTCCTCAATCTCTGTGGATAGCAAATCAAGGCGCGTCTGTACGATAGCAACCAAGGTTGTTACTAACGCGGTCAGTGACTCAAGCAGCCCCTTGCTTTCGCCAGGTGTTTTCTCAGTCATGGCAAAGTGACTAACGTCGGCTGATAAGCAGGCCAATCACTAAACCGACACCAGCCGCAGCGCCAACAGCCCTCCATGGATTTTCGTGGACATAAGTATCGGTAGCTTTGGCCGCCGCTTTGGTTTTATCAAGCAGCGCTGCCTGCGCTTCTGCCATTCTGACTTTAACAACTTTGAGCGATTCTTCTGCCTTGGCGCGCACTTCCGCCAGTTTTTCACCGCCTTGGCTGGCGGTCGCCTTCAGTAGTGCTTCCGCATCTGCCACCACCACCTTGAAATCAGCGATCAGCTGCTCTTTGGTTACTTCATCACTTGTTTCTGTTGCCAATTTTATCGTGCTCATCATTAAGCTCCTATCGTCCTATCTATTTTGCGGTTTAACAATTAAGCCGGTCAATAATACAGAAAGCGTAAGCAAGCTAACCAGCCTACCTGATCTCGTGGCACGCAGAAAATTCACGGTCGTTCAGACCTCGGCCTCGAATGATGTGGAGTAAT
>DASRWN010000143.1:0-9123 GCA_035654595.1 Gallionella sp.
TATTCCACTTCAACGTAATGGTCTACAAACGTACTGTTCTGTTCCGGATCCAAAACTTCCAGCAAGGCAGAGGACGGGTCACCGCGCATATCCATGCCCATCTTGTCCACCTCATCCAACAAGAACAATGGATTCTTTACCGAGACCTTGGCCATGTTTTGCAGGATTTTACCTGGCATGGAACCTATGTAGGTACGCCTATGCCCCCGTATTTCCGACTCATCACGTACGCCACCCAAAGACATGCGTACAAATTTACGGTTAGTGGCACGTGCAATCGACTGGCCCAAAGAAGTTTTTCCTACACCGGGTGGCCCGACCAGACACAAAATCGGCGCTTTTAATTTATCCACACGTTGCTGTACGGCCAAATATTCCAGGATGCGTTCCTTGACTTTGTCCAGCCCATAGTGATCCGCCTCCAGAACTACTTCGGCATTTTTGAGGTCGCCGCTGATTTTTGTTTTCTTTTTCCATGGCAGTCCAATCAGCACGTCAATGTAGTTACGCACGACTGTCGCTTCGGCAGACATGGGCGACATCATTTTCAGCTTTCTCAGCTCAGCCTCAGCCTTGCTACGCGCTTCCTTGGGCATATGCGCGGCTTTGATCTTTTTTTCCACTTCTTCAAGATCAGCACCCTCTTCGCCCTCGCCCAATTCTTTCTGAATCGCCTTCACTTGTTCATTCAGATAGTATTCGCGCTGACTTTTTTCCATCTGCCTTCTGACCCGTCCCCGGATGCGTTTTTCAACCTGCAAGATGTCGATCTCCGCTTCCAACAGGCCCAGCAAATGCTCAAGGCGTTTGCGTATCTCCACAATTTCGAGTACTTCTTGTTTTTGTTCAAGCTTGAGTGGCAAATGCGCCGCAATGGTATCGGCAAGCCGACCAGCATCATCAATGCCAGCCAATGAGGTCAGAATTTCCGGCGGAATTTTTTTATTGAGTTTTACATACTGATCAAACTGCGCATACAGCGCACGGCGCATCGCTTCGGACTCGCTGCTCGCACCCTCTTCTACCGGAAGAATTTCTACCTCGGCATCAAAGTGATTGCTTGCATCAAACACGCGTATCACACTCACTCGCTGGATACCTTCGACCAGCACTTTAACAGTGCCATCGGGAAGCTTGAGCATCTGCAACACATTCGCCATGCTACCAATGTCGTACAAATCATCAATGGCCGGATCATCTTTGGCAGCTGATTTCTGCGCCACCAACACGATGCCTTTACCCGCTTCCATCGCCGTTTCCAACGCCTTAATAGACTTGGAACGACCGACAAATAGGGGAATAACCATGTGCGGAAATACCACAACATCGCGCAAAGGCAATAGCGGGTATAGATTGGTTACGGTTGGAATATTTTTGGCATCTTGTTCAAACATAATATAACCTTTTCAATGATCGCAAGGTTAGATGGGGGTTCCTCAATATAATTCAAGCGCCCCGCATCGTCACAAGATTTCCGGTTAAAACAACTGATTTATTGCCAAACTGCTGCAAACAACCGTCATGCGGCCTTGGGTGTGTCTGCATATATTACGATAGGTTTTATTTCTCCGGTTAGCGCAGCCTCATCCAATACCACTTTGTTGACATTATCGATTGAAGGCAAATCAAACATTACATCCAGCAGCGCATGCTCAAGTATGGAACGCAAGCCTCGCGCACCCGTTTTTCGCGCAAGTGCTTTTCGCGCGATTACCAGCAATACCCCATCACGAAATTCCAGGTCCACGTTTTCCATCGCAAACAGTTTTTTATACTGCTTGGTCAGCGCATTTTTTGGTTCAGTCAGAATTTTCACTAAAGCCGCTTCATCCAGTTCTTCCAGCGTTGCAACGACTGGCAGGCGGCCTACAAATTCCGGTATCAATCCGAATTTTATCAGGTCTTCAGGCTCAACACCGCGCAAGGTTTCACTGGTGTTGGATTTTGTTTTACTGTTGATTGTTGCGCCAAAACCAATACCCATTTTTTCAGAACGATTGCGAATAACTTTCTCCAAGCCATCAAACGCACCACCACAAATAAACAAAATATTTGTGGTATCAACTTGCAGGAATTCTGTGTTGGGGTGCTTACGCCCGCCTTGCGGCGGGATAGACGCCTTGGTGCCCTCAATCAGTTTGAGTAAGGCCTGTTGCACCCCCTCACCGGAAACATCGCGTGTTATAGATGGGTTGTCCGATTTGCGTGAAATTTTATCTATCTCATCTACATAGACTATACCGCGTTGCGCTCTTTCCACATCGTAATCACATGATTGCAGCAATTTCTGGATAATATTCTCGACGTCTTCCCCAACATACCCCGCCTCAGTTAATGTTGTCGCATCAGCCATCACGAAAGGAACGTCCAGCAAGCGTGCCAGCGTCTGCGCCAGCAGAGTTTTACCGGAACCAGTTGGCCCGACCAGTAAAATGTTGCTCTTGGCCAGTTCAACGCCATCTTTATCACTACTCTTCAGTCGTTTGTAATGGTTATACACAGCCACTGACAGAATTTTTTTGGCTTGTTCCTGGCCAATCACGTACTCATCCAATGCGGCGCAAATATCTTTGGGGACAGGTAAGTCATCCTTGTTTGCTTTAGTTTCATCATTCAGGATTTCTTCGCGCATGATATCTGTACATAGCGTGATGCACTCATCACATATGAATACAGACGGTCCTGCAATCAACTTGCGCACCTCATGCTGGCTTTTTCCGCAGAACGTACAGTAGAGCAGGTTATCACCTGGTTTTTTATTGCTAGTCATCTCACTAACCTTCCATCAAGTTATCGGCAGCGATATTGGGTTCATCAAGAACGTTTTTCCAGCACTTGATCAATCAGCCCATATTGAACCGCATCAGACGCACTCAGAAAATTGTCACGATCCGTATCCCGCTCTATCGTTTCGACAGATTGCCCGGTGTGTTGCGCCAATATCTGATTGAGCTTTTGTTTTAAATACAAAATCTCTCTGGCATGAATTTCAATATCAGAAGCCTGCCCGCGAAAACCGCCTAATGGCTGATGTATCATGACGCGTGAATTAGGTAAACAAAAGCGCTTGCCCTTCTCACCCGCAGTCAATAAAAACGCGCCCATGCTGGCAGCCTGACCAATACAGAGCGTACTGACATCAGGTTTTATGAACTGCATCGTATCGTAAATTGCCATACCCGCAGTTACCGAACCGCCTGGCGAATTGATGTATAAATGTATATCTTTATCGGGGTTCTCGGATTCGAGAAACAACATTTGCGCAACGATCAGGTTCGCCACATGGTCGTTCACCTCTCCAACCAGAAATACCACACGTTCTTTGAGCAATCGTGAATAAATGTCATAGGCCCGTTCACCCCTCCCGCTGGTTTCAACCACCATCGGAATCAAGCCGATATTTTGCGGAGCAAGATCATTCAGCATAATTTATGCGCCCCCCATCAGTTCAGCAAATACCGCAGTTTTTTCCGTTACCTTAACTTGCCCCATCACCCATGCGACCACATTATCCTCAATAACTAAATTATCGACTTCCTGTCTGCGTTTGGTATCGGTTTCGTACCAACGTATCACTTGCTCAGGTTCGTCGAAACTCTCCGCATACCGCCTGATCATTGCCTTAACTTGTTCCAGCTCGGCATATAAAGCATGTTTATACACAAGAAAAGCCAAAATCAGCCCCAATCGAACTCGCTTTATGGCTTGCTCTTTGAAAGATTCAAGAGGCAATTGCATGCCCGCCATTTTCATCCCGCGCTCTTCCATGTCACGGGTAGTTTGTTGCATCAAATTATTCGATTCGTTTTCAACCAAGGTTCGCGGCACATCAAAATGGGTTACTTTGAGCAATGCCTCCATTGCCGCCTCTTTATTACGTATATTCAATCTACGCTCCAGCTCACGCTGCAAATTTTTGCGAATCTCAATCTTCAATTTGCCCGTATCTCCATCTGTAACCCCAACTGATTTTACAAAATCAGCATTCAACTCCGGTAATTGAGGAGCCTCAACCTTGTTTAAGGTAACGGTGAAAGTGACTTGTTTTCCCGCCACTTCTTTGCCGTGATAATTTTCCGGGAAGGTCATCTCGAACGATTTGGTTTCACCAGCCTTCATACCGATAATTGCCTTTTCAAAGTCAGGTAACATGCGACCAGCGCCTAATACCACCAGGTAATTTTTTGCCTCGCCACCGGCAAACGCGACGCCGTCCAACTTTCCGGTAAAATCAATGTTCACCTGATCTTCGTTTTGTGCCTGACGCTCGGCAATAACGAAAATACTGCGTTGTTTGCGCAACTTGGCGATGGTGTAATCCACGTCATCATCAGTTAACTCATAATTCGTACGTACCACCTCTTCACTTGATAAGTCACCTACTTCAACATCCGGATATATTTCGAATGTCGCACTGAATTCGATCTTTTCATCCGCGGGGTCAGCTGGCTTGATTTCAAATTGGGGGTAGCCCGCTACACGCAGTTTATTTTCTTTAGCTTCATGCGCAAAAAAACGTTGCAGCACATCGTCCATGACTTCCTGATGCGCCTCTACACCATAATGCCGTTCCAGAATTTTAGCGGGGATTTTACCCGGACGAAAACCGGCAATTTTTGCCGTACGGCCTATCTGCTGCAAGCGATTCGCCACTCCGTTTTGTATCACTTGCCGGGGTATGGACGCATTCAGGCGTCGCTCTAAAGCGTTTACAGTTTCTATGGTAGACATACTGCAATTTCCTTGAGATTAAAGTTGAATTTTGATGGTGCGAAAGGAGAGACTCGAACTCTCACGCCTTGCGGCGCTGGAACCTAAATCCAGTGCGTCTACCAATTCCGCCACTTTCGCGCTTATTAAGCTGAATGCCGTTGTCAAGATTATAACATCTCCACTGCCTAAACCAGCCGACTTTACCCCGGCCTGTTTGACTTCATGGTGCGTATTTAAAGGCTTAAGTGCTGATATATACGGTAGTGTCAGCATACCTGATTCATCCTCACGGCTAAGCCCACGGCAGTTCTTGATTGCCTATGCCAATGGCAACCACCTCTTCCAAGGCTTTAAGGAAGCCGGACTGTTCATGCAGTCTGGCTAGTGAATCTGGCTGCGCCTTACCGCGCATCAATGCTAGACGTGCGCGGCTGGCAGCGGGCATTTCCCAGTGAAGATTTTGTAATAGTTCGTCCACTGATTCAGGGTCATTGCATACCAGCACCATATCGCAACCCGCATTTAGCGCAGCTTCAGCACGCTGTACGATGCCACCGGCAACAGTGGCACCCTGCATACTCAAATCATCGCTGAAAATGCAGCCTGTAAAGCCTAACTGGTCACGTAAAATTTTTTTCAGCCAGATCGGCGAGAACCCGGCGGGTTGACTATCCACTTTTGGATAAATGACATGTGCCGGCATCACAGCTGTCAATCCATAATGAATCATTTGTTCAAACGGGATGATGTCCGCCAACTCAATATCAACAAACGCCCTGTCATCCACGGGTATATCCAGATGTGAATCGGCGCTGACAAAGCCATGTCCGGGGAAATGTTTGCCTACCGAGTGCATGCCGCCCTGTTTCAGCCCAAGCAACAAGCTATGCGCAAGCTCGGCAATCGCTTGTGGATCGGCATGAAATGCACGATCACCAATGACGCTGCTTTTCCCGTAATCCATATCCAATACAGGCGTGAAGCTGAAATCAACACCGCAACCGCGCAACTCGGCAGCTAAAACATAACCGGCTTGTTGTGCCAGATGACGCGCACGGCGTGGATTAATATCCCATATTTTTCCCAGATCCCGCATGGGGGGAATTTTAGTGAACCCAACACGAAAACGTTGTACCCGACCACCCTCATGATCGACGGCAATTAATAGTGACGGGCTGCGTACTGCATGAATTGCAGCAGTCAGCGCGGCGAGCTGGCTGGTGCTCTCATAATTACGCGCAAATAAAATTACCCCGCCGACCAGCGGGTGACGCAATTTTTCTTCCTCTTGAGGCGTTAGTTGCGTATCAAGCAAATCCAGCATCACCGGGCCTAAACTCATGGTTACCTCATTATTTTTTCAGGTGACTTCCAGCACAACGAAGGCGACGATGCTGCTACTGTCATCACTGATGGACAGATGGTGAGCGCCTATACCTAACTGGGCTAAATACCTATGCAGTAACTCATCAAACTGCAACAGTGGTTTGCCCAAGCCATTGTGCATGACACTGATGCGGGTCAAACTGACCGGTGCGCGCAGTCCGCTGCCCACGGCTTTGGCAAAAGCTTCTTTTGCGGCAAAGCGTTTGGCAAGAAAGCGGGACGGATTGGGGCTGGCATAAAAACCGGATAACTCTTGAATGCTCAACAGCCGCTTGGCAAGCCGCTCGCCATATCGAGACAGTAATTGCTCAAAACGCGCACATTCGACGATGTCAGTGCCTATGCCGTGAATCAAGATAGCCCTGCGAGTAATATTTTCATCTTTTGCACTGCCGCTTCCAGCCCGATGAATAAGGACTCGGCAATAATGGCATGTCCGATATTGAGCTCCAGTAAATTCGGGATAGCGACTATTGATTGGACGTTGTGATAATTCAGGCCATGCCCGGCATTCACTTGCAAACCCTGTGCATGAGCATGGCTGGCCGCATTACTTATTCTGGCCAGTTCGTGTTGCCGTTCCGGCACGCTATCTGCTGCGGCGTATTTACCGGTATGCAGCTCTACTATAGGCGCGCCGGTTAAACGCGCGGCATCAATTTGCTTTTGCTCCGGGTCAATAAACAGTGACACGCGAATTCCCGCCGCTGCACATCGTTCACAAACTGCCTTGATACTGTCGAAATAGCGCAGCACATCCAGCCCACCCTCGGTGGTCAACTCTTCACGGCGTTCTGGCACCAGGCACAAATCATGCGGCTTTACACGCAGCGCAATATTAATCATTTCGTCCGTCACGGCACTTTCCAGATTCATGCGTGTTTGCAGCATGTCCCGCAGCACTTCGACATCGCGGTCTTGAATATGTCGACGATCTTCACGCAAATGTAAAGTGATTGCATCTGCACCGGCGGATTCTGCCAATAGTGCCGCACGCACCAGATTGGGATAAGGTGCGCCACGCACTTGTCTTAGCGTGGCGACGTGGTCAATGTTCAGTCCGAGCTTAATCATGGTTTTGGCAAATCCTTAATCAATTCTCGCGTGTGCAGGGTCTTGCCGTCCAGATAGTGGTTCAGTAATAGTCGCATCAACTGTTTGCTTTGCTGAATAGTAGTCGGATCCACATACTCATCGGCAGCCATATCAAGCAGTGTCTTACCCTGCACTGTCATACCTGGCTGGGCTGTGGCATCGCCCGGCTGCGCCCCTTGTTCCACCACATAGCGATAGCAGATCTCAGCCTGTATCAATCTGCCGTTCTGCGCTTCACGATCCAGCACAACTGTATAACCCAATTCCTGTAGCAAGTGTTTTTCAAAGCAGCGTAACGTTGCCGCATGATCGTGCTCATGCGCAAGGCGATACAGGGTTGCACGATAGTAGTCGAATAATTGCTCATGCGGATCATCACGTGCCAGTAAATTCAGTAATAGTTCATTTAAATAAAATCCGCACATCAATGCAGTCCCCTGCAAACAAGGTTGCCCACCCTGCCATTCGGCACTGTGCAGGGTACGCACTTCGCCTTTGCCAAACCAACTCAGAAGCAATGGCTGGAAACTCCTTAATACGCCACGCAAGCTTGATTTGGCACGTCGCGCACCTCTGGCCACAATTGCCAGGCGGCCATGCTGGCGGCTGAACACATCGAGAATCAAGCTGGTTTCGCGGAATGGATAACTGTGCAAAACGATTGCCAATTCATCTTGCAGTCTGTTGCGCTGATTTGTTATGGTCATTCGTAACCCAGGCTGCGTAACACGCGTTCGTCATCCGCCCAGCCACTGCGTAATTTCACAAACACCTCGAGAAATACTTTTCCATCAAACAGTTTTTCCATATCCAATCTTGCCTGAGTAGCTATTTCCTTGAGCTTCTCACCTTTCTTGCCAATCAACATCGCTTTATGCGCTTCCCGATCAACCAGAATGGCAGCATGGATACGTCGCAATTTGCCTTCCATTTTAAATTGTTCAATCAGTACGCTGGTTGAATATGGCAGTTCATCGCCAGTAAAACGGAATATTTTTTCACGTAAAATTTCTGCCGCCAAAAATTTTTCGCTGCGATCGGTAACATCATCTGCATCATATATCAACTCGCCCAGCGGCAAATACTGCCGCAGTGTCACACGTAATTCATCCAGCTTGCTGTCCAATTTTGCGCTCACCGGCACAATGTCGGCAAACTTGAAATCTTTGGCAATACGCTCGGCAAAGGTAAATAACTGTCCCTTATCCGCCACTGCGTCTATTTTGTTGATAACCAGCACAACAGGACGATTATCCGGCAACAACTTGAGTATTCCCTGATCGCGTTCGTCATAACACAGTGCTTCAAGTACATAAATAACCACCTGTACATCACGAAGGCTGCTGATGACAACACGATTCATACCGCGATTTAAGGCATTCAAATGCTTAGTTTGAAAACCGGGTGTATCGACAAACACAAACTGTGTGTTCGTATCGGTGAAAATTCCGTTGATTCGATGTCGGGTCGTTTGTGCTTTGCGTGAAGTAATACTGATTTTTTGCCCAATCAGGTGATTGAGCAAAGTAGATTTACCCACATTAGGCCGACCAACAATTGCGATGAAACCACTACGAAAATCCTGCATTTGTTGTTGCCCTGTCATGGCTTGATCCCAATGACCTGGTACGCCGCAAGCGCGGCTTGCTGCTCGGCATTTCGGCGGCTGTTACCTTTGCCATGCACAGAAATCTTAAGGGCTGGAATAGTACATAGCACTTGAAACAGCTGTGCATGCGCGTCACCTTGCGTGGCGGTGATTGTATAGACGGGTAACGGGATACGCTTGCCCTGCAGATATTCCTGTAACAATGTCTTTGGATCTTTGTCCAGAATTTGCACATCTACCGAAGCCAAATAGGGTACGAACAAATCCAGCACCACTTTTTTTGCCGCCGTAAAATCTGCATCCAGAAAAACCGCGCCAAA
>DASRWN010000144.1:0-8661 GCA_035654595.1 Gallionella sp.
ATACTCGATCTAACGCCGGGCATACGTTCGCTGCAAGTACATTACGACAGTCGCATTCTGTCTTTGCCACGGCTGTTACAAATCCTGCAAGACGCCGAGGCATTGCTGCCAGCAGTGGACGACATGGAAGTGCCAACGCGCATCGTGCACTTGCCTTTGTCATGGGATGACGCTGCCACACGGTTGGCTATCGAGAAATATATACAGTCGGTGCGCAAAGATGCGCCATGGTGTCCCAGTAACATTGAGTTCATCAGGCGCATTAATGGCCTGGACAGCATCGAAGAAGTCAAACATATTGTATTCAATGCCAGCTACCTGACCTTGGGTTTGGGGGATGTCTATCTTGGTGCCCCGGTCGCAACGCCAATCGACCCGCGCCACCGTTTGGTCACCACCAAATATAATCCGGCCAGAACCTGGACGCCTGAAAATGCCGTAGGCATTGGCGGTGCTTACATGTGCGTATATGGCATGGAAGGCCCGGGCGGATATCAGTTTGTTGGCCGTACGCTGCAAATGTGGAATCGCTGGCAGCAAACGACCGATTTTCGCGATGGCAAACCTTGGTTATTACGCTTTTTTGATCAAATACGTTTCTATCCGGTATCAGCAGAAGAGCTACTGCAAATACGCGCAGATTTTCCGCGTGGAAAATTCAGGCTCAACATCGAAGAGCAAACGTTACGCTTAAAAGACTACAACCAGTTTTTAGAACAGCATGCTGCCTCCATTAACGCCTTCAAAACCGGGCAGCAAGCGGCATTTGATGCTGAACGTGAACGCTGGATATTGACTGGTCAATCCAATTACGGTGGCGATCAAGAACAAGCTGCAGACAACGCAGATTTACCGCTTGATTGGCCTGCCAACAGCCGAGCTGTTGCCTCTCATATTGCAGGCAATCTTTGGGAGATAAAAGTGAAGGCCGGGGATATCGTCAAAGCAGGAGACCCGGTAGTGATTGTTGAATCGATGAAGATGGAAATTACCGTCTCTGCGCCATGCGATGGAAAAATTACCCACTTGTTTTGTCCACAGGGCGCGCAAGTGTCCGCTGGCCAAAACCTCTATGTCATTGAGACGGGAACGGTGTAATGAATGACACTTTAAGTTTAGAGATTACCCATTTACGCAATCTGTATTTATCAGGCGAACTAAGCCCGACCAAGATGGTGGACATTTTGGATGCACGTATCGGCAACAAAGATCATGGCAACATCTGGATACGCAGATTAAGCCGTGACGAAATGCGGACCTACGCCAAACGACTTGAGTCGAAAGACCCGGCAAATCAGCCTTTATATGGCATTCCATTTTCCATCAAAGACAATATCGATTTGGCCGGTATTCCGACCACCGCAGGCTGCCCTGACTATGCCTACACTCCGGAGAAAAATGCGACGGTCGTGCAAAAACTCATAGATGCGGGTGCGATACCAGTTGGTAAAACCAATCTTGATCAATTTGCTACGGGTTTGGTCGGTACGCGTTCACCGTATGGCGCCTGTCGAAATAGCTTCAATTCCGACTACATTTCGGGCGGTTCCAGTGCTGGCTCGGCGGTTTCTGTGGCACTTGGACTAGCCAGTTTTAGCCTGGGTACAGATACGGCTGGCTCAGGCCGAGTACCGGCTGCGTTTAATAATCTGGTGGGACACAAACCAACCTGTGGTTTATTAAGCACCACTGGCGTGGTGCCAGCTTGCCGCACACTTGATTGCGTCTCGATCTTTGCGCTCACCGCAGATGATGCAGAAACCGTGCTGCAGTCCGCACAAGGCTTCGATTCGACGGATGCATATTCGCGTAACTATTCAGGTGAAGCTTTTTTGCCGACCTTGGGTACCAACTTTACCTTTGGTGTGCCGAGTAAAGACCAACTAGCTTTTTTTGAGAACCCTGAAACACCAGATCTGTTCAGTCAGGCGATTGAGCAGTTGCGAGCGATTGGCGGAGCGGCAATTGAAATCAATTTTTCGCCATTTTTAGAAGCCGCCAGGCTGTTATACGAAGGTCCTTGGATAGCAGAGCGCTATACCGCAATCCGGGAATTTATTGAGAGCAAGCCTGATTCCATTTTCCCTGTTACCCGGCAAATTATAGGACAAGCCGCCAAGTTCAGCGCAGCCGACACTTTTGCGGCGCTGTACCAATTGAAGACCTTGCAACGCAAAATTGATCCGGTATGGAAATCTGTGGACGTGATTGTCACCCCGACGGCGGGCACGATTTACAAGATTGCCGAGGTTAATGCAGAGCCCATACGCTGTAATTCCAACTTGGGCTATTACACTAATTTCATGAATTTGCTGGACATGTCGGCAGTGGCAGTGCCCACCGGCTTTCAGCGCAATGGCCTGCCGTTTGGCATTACTTTATGCGCTCCCGCTCTTGGCGACCTCACACTATTAAGGCTGGCTGCACGCTTACAGGGCAGTACCGGCAAAACTTTGGGTGCTACCAGCACGCCATTCCAGAAGGAATTTGTATGACTACCAACCAAACATTCATCAGCGTTGCTGTTTGTGGCGCTCATATGAGCGGCCTGCCGTTGAATGCCCAGTTGCTGTCTTTAGGGGGGGAATTTTTACTGCAGACCACGACAGCGCGCAAATACAAACTCTATAAATTGGCGGGCTTTACACCTGCGCGACCCGGCCTGCTCAGGGTAAATTCTGAAGGCAGCGAAATTGAGCTTGAAGTCTGGAAGTTGCCTATTGAAAAATATGGCACATTTGTCGCCGGAGTACCTGCACCACTTGGGTTCGGTACCTTGGAATTGTCAGATGGAAGTAGTGTGCAAGGGTTTTTATGTGAAGCTTATGCGACTTCAGACGCGCTTGACATCTCAAATTACGGTGGATGGAGAAACTATCTGAAGCAACAATTCTAGCGCCATCAGTTCGCGTTTATAGAGTGCAGGAAATCCAGAGTCGGGAAATCAGGGTATTCATAGACGGATAACAGGCATATCATGGTCGTGCTGCGTACTGGAGGTAAACGCAGTAGAAGTTAAGGTACCCTGGGTCATTTCCCACGCAGTCTCTGGTTGTATCAAATTAAAACACGGTAAAAGGTACGATGGTTTCTAATCAACCTGCCATTCCAGAAAACGAGTCGGAACGACTTGCCGAACTTATTGATCTGGACATTCTCGACACAGACCCCGAAGAAGTCTTTGATGGACTGACGAAGCTGGCTGCCTTCATCTGCGGTACGCCAATGTCTCTGGTTACCCTTGTGGATGCCGACCGTCAATGGTTCAAATCCCGGCTCGGCCTTGAGGCAACCGAAACGCCGCGCGATATCGCCTTTTGCGCGCACGCCATCAACCAGCCTGAACAATTATTTGTCGTGCCTGATGCACTGGAAGACTCGCGGTTCAAAAGTAATCCCCTGGTAACGGGCGACCCGAACATCCGTTTTTACGCGGGGATGCCAATCAAAACCAAACCGGGCGGCGCCATCGGCACCATTTGCGTACTGGACCGTGTGCCGCATGAACTGTCTGATGCGCAACGCGAATCGCTGATAACCATCGCCGACGCTGTCGCCGCCCAACTCAACCTGCGCCGGGAAATCTCGATTGCAAAAACGCGCGATCCGGTGACCGGACTGCCCAATAGTTTTGCCTTCGAAAGAAAATTCAACGCCGTCGTGTCGCGAATGAGCAAGGGCGGTTTGTTACTGATTGGCATGGAACGTCTGAACCGGATTGCCGCCGCGCTCGGCTCCGGCGCGACGGATGCGATTCTCAGGCAATCCACGCAACGACTGAAGGCGGTTACCCCCGATGGGGCCATCCTGGCTTTATTCAGAAGAGGACTTTTTGCCCTGTTCGTTCCCGATGTCAGCCCGACCGAGCTGTCCGATTTTGTCGCTCAAAAATTGGCTCCAGCACTTGCAATACCGTACATGGTAACGATGGACACAGAAGAACAGCAGATTAATTGCCCATCTCATATTGGCGCATCATTTTTTCCAGATGATGGAAGCAATGTAAATAGCCTGTTGGTTTCCGCCGAGCAGGCCCTGCAAAGCGCCCGCACTCTGGACGAGCCGTTCCGCACTTACGACAAACCCAGGGATGAAATAGCTGGGCGATATTTTCGCCTTGAGGCGGATTTGTACAAAGCACTTGATCGGAAAGAATTCGTTAACTATTACCAACCCAAGATTGATCTCGCCACCGGTAAAATTTGCGGCGCTGAGGCACTGATACGATGGGTCAACCCGGAACGCGGATTAGTCATGCCGATGGATTTCGTTCCGGCACTCGAGTCGTCCGGGTTGATTGCTGCTGCCGGGCGGCAGGTACTGTTGCGGGCCATCGCCGATTGGTACAAGTGGCACAACGCAGGACTCGCCGTACCGAGAATCGCGGTTAACATTACCGCCACGCAATTGAAGGCCGACAACTTTGTACGTGATGTCGAAGCCATGCTCGCCGCGGCAGGGGGAGAAACGGCGGTTCTGTCGATGGAAGTCACGGAGAGCACGTTGATGACCGATACGCAGCGGGCATCCGAAATCCTTAGCATGTTGAGAAATGTCGGCATACCGATTGCAATTGACGACTTCGGCACTGGTTACTCGTCGCTCGCCTATTTGGTAACGCTGCCCGTCGATGAACTCAAGATCGATCGTGCCTTCGTCATAAAAATGACTACCGATCCGGCTTACCTCGGGATTGTTAACACAACCATCTCTCTTGCCCATAACCTCAACTTCAAAGTCATCGCCGAGGGCGTGGAGACCGAGGAGCAAGCCAATTTATTGCGACTTCTGAAATGTGATCAGGCACAGGGCTACCTCTATGGCCAACCTGTTTCCGCCGAGAGCTTCTCCTTGCTGTTGACTTCGGGCTGATCTGGGGAGTTTAACGTGCGCATAACATGCAACATTCAACTTGGTTTGAAACAGTGGTAGTGTGCTAGTCTGGGCTCGACCAGTGTTTGGACTTATCGTCTCAGGCGCGCCATAAAACTCAGCGTTAGAAGAACCACAGGCATTTGCATTTCCTGCCACATAATTTACCAATGTGTGATAGTGTATAATTATATAATGTTATACTGTTCCAGAATGCCAGCAATAAATTGTCGGGACGCAAGATACTCTTCCGAATTATGCAAGAATTTATTATGCTGTTGTCCGGGTTATCTGCACTCTTTAATGAACGATCGGGGTTTCATGCAAAGCCCAATCAATTTTGGTTACGGAGTCAAAAATGAGATTTAACAAACCGCACCAATTCCTATTGATATTCATTACGCCGTTTTTTCTTGCCGCCTGTGACAAACCGCAGTCACCCGGTCCGGGCGATCCGCCACCGCCACAAGTAAGCGTAGCTACCGTCATCGAAAAGCCAGTTAACGAGTGGGATGAATTTTCCGGACGGCTGGAGGCTGTCGAACACGTGGAGATACGGCCACGCATATCCGGTTATATCGAAAAAATTGACTTCAGGCAGGGCGCAGAAGTGAAGGAGGGCGATCTTTTATTCGAGATTGACCCTCGACCACTGCAAGCTGAACTGGCGCACGCCGAGGCGGAGCTGGCCAGTGCCAATACCAAGCTTGGTTTGGCCAAAAGCGATTTGGCACGTGCTGATAAATTGCTGCAATCCAAAGCCATCTCGCAGCAAGAATACGACCAGTTGACCAGCAGTCAGCAGGATTTGGACTCAGTGGTCAAGGCAGCACAGGCTGCAGTGCTCACGGCGCGGCTCAATCTTGATTACACCAAGGTACGTTCGCCCATCAATGGCCGTAGCGGTCGCGCGGCAGTTACTGCCGGCAATCTGGTCGCCGGCGGCGCAGGCGCGTCGTCCACCTTGCTGACCACGGTAGTTTCGCTTGATCCCATCTATGCCTATTTCGAAGGCGACGAGCAGGCCTACCTCAAATATGACGAGCTGAACCGGCGTGGTGAGCTGACCAGTTCACGCGAGCAGCGCAATCCGATTTACCTGGGTCTGTCCAACGAAGAAGGCTACCCGCACAAGGGCTACGTAGATTTCGTTGACAATGCGCTTGATCCGCAAACGGGAACCATTGCTGCCCGTGCGGTGTTCGACAACAAGGATCGCCGTTTCACACCGGGCCTGTTTGCGCGGCTCAAATTGATAGGCAGCGGCACTTACAAGGCTATCCTGATCAACGACAAAGCCATTGGTACAGACCAGAACAAAAAATTTGTGCTGGTGGTTGGTGATGACGACAAAACCATGTATCGCGAGGTGAAGCTGGGGCCCATCATTGACGGTCTGCGCGTGATCAAGCAGGGATTGAAAGGCGGCGAGGCCATTGTTGTCAATGGCCTGCAGCGGGTCAAGCCGGGTGACCGGGTAACGCCGCAAAAAGCTGACATGCTCGAAACTGATAAGTCGTCCGCCGCGCCCGGCAAGATGCCAGAAAAAACGACTGCAAGATCGCTCGCGATGAAACCTGCGGGCAGAAAGATTCATCCGTTGCGCGCCACGACCAAGCTCGTTAGTCGGTAGGGGCAGCGATGAACATCTCCCGATTTTTCATTGATCGGCCACGCTTTGCGGCGGTACTGTCCACCGTTATTTTTATTGCCGGTTTATTGGCTATTAACCGGCTTCCAATCAGCGAATATCCCGAAGTAGTACCGCCTTCTGTCGTTGTGCGCGCCGTGTACCCCGGCGCCAATCCCAAGGTGATCGCCGAAACTGTCGCTGCGCCGCTTGAGGAACAGATCAACGGCGTTGAGGACATGCTCTACATGTCCTCACAGTCCACAACGGATGGCGTCATGCAAATCACCGTGACGTTCAAATTGGGTACCAACATCGACAATGCCCAAGTGCAGGTGCAAAACCGTGTTTCCCAGGCGTTACCCAGATTGCCTGAAGATGTGCGCCGACTCGGCGTCACCACAGTGAAAAGTTCTTCAGACCTGACCCTGGTGGTGCATCTGTTTTCACCGGATCAGCGCTACGACACGGTTTATTTACGCAACTATGCCGTGCTCAATGTCAAGGATGTGCTGGCACGGGTCAGTGGAGTTGGCCAAGCGGTAATTTTCGGCGGCGGCGATTATTCCATGCGCGTCTGGCTGAATCCGGAGAAAGTCGCCGCACGCAATCTCACGGCGGGCGACGTGGTGCGAGCCATTCGCGAGCAGAATTTGCAAGTTGCCGCCGGCACTATTGGTGCACCGCCGTTTCCGCCTAACGGCAAGGACGGCGCCGAGTTTCAGCTTACCGTGAATGCGCAAGGGCGACTGGTCAGCGAAGATGAGTTCCGCGACATCATCATCAAAACCAGTGCGAACGGAGCGGTGGCACGCTTGGGGGATGTGGCACGCATCGAACTCGGTGCTGCCGACTACGCGCTGCGCAGCTTGCTTAACAACAAGCCGGCTGTGGCGGTTGCCATTTTTCAGGCACCTGGCTCAAATGCGCTGCAGCTTTCTGACGATGTTCGCAGCGCAATGGCGGAATTGAAGAAGGGGTTTCCGCAGGGCATCGACTACACCATCGTCTATGACCCAACCACGTTTGTGCGCGACTCCATCAAGGCCGTTATAGAAACGCTGTTTATCGCAGTGCTGCTGGTGGTGCTGGTGGTGATACTGTTCCTGCAAACCTGGCGCGCCTCAATCATTCCGCTCATTGCAGTGCCTATCTCCGTGGTAGGCACTTTTGCTTTGATGCTGCTGTTTGGTTTTTCCATCAATGCGCTATCCCTGTTCGGTTTGGTGCTGTCCATCGGTATTGTGGTGGATGATGCCATCGTGGTAGTGGAAAACGTCGAGCGCAACATCGGGCTTGGTCTTTCTTCACTTGACGCAACCTACAAGGCGATGCAGGAAGTGAGCGGGCCTATCATCGCCATCGCTCTAGTGCTGTGCGCGGTATTTATTCCGATTGCGTTCGTAAGCGGACTGACAGGCCAGTTCTATCGCCAGTTTGCCCTGACCATCGCCATCTCAACGGTGATCTCGGCATTCAATTCTCTTACCCTGTCGCCAGCGCTGTCCGCGCTCTTGTTAAAAAATCACGATGCTCCCAAGGACCGATTGACCAGATTTATGGATGGGGCATTCGGCTGGTTGTTCCGGCCGTTCAACCGGTTTTTCAAGAATCGATCGGAAAGCTATTCCAAAGGGCTAGGCACTATTTTCACTCACAAGAGCATCGCCATGATCATCTATGTGCTGCTCATGGCGACTACGGTGTTTTTCTTCAGGATGGTGCCCGGCGGTTACGTCCCGGCGCAAGACAAAGCGTATCTTATCGGTATCGCGCAATTGCCCGATGGGGCGTCACTGGATCGTACCGAAGATGTCATCCGCCGCATGTCAGCCATCGCCCTGGACCAACCGGGCGTGGCAAATTCGGTGGGTTTCCCCGGTCTTTCCATCAGCAGTTTTTCCAACGCATCAAATGCTGGCATTGTGTTCTTTCCGCTCAAAGATTTCAGCGAGCGCAAGGATCCCAGCATGTCGGCCGGGGCCATCGCTGGCGCGCTCAACCGGAAACTGAGTGCTATTCAGGACGGCCTGGTTTTTGTGCTGCCACCCCCGCCAATATTGGGTTTGGGCACCAGTGGCGGGTTCAAGATGATGGTGGAGGACCGTGGTGACCTTGGCATTGAAGAGCTTTACCGGCAGACGCAAAACCTGCTCAAT
>DASRWN010000145.1:0-6480 GCA_035654595.1 Gallionella sp.
AAATAATAGGGGACAGACCACGGTTTATAAGCAAAAGGCAGCCCAACCGATCATTCAAGCGGGACGCGCCAAAAGCGGTGTGCCCTTGGCTTCACGTTACCATCACAAGCTCTCTGAATGACTTCACTTGCGTCGCTGCTCACTGAGGTTCGCGCCTGCACAATTTGCGCCGAGCATTTGCCGCTTGGGCCGCGCCCGGTTGTGCAGATGCATGCTTCGGCGCGCATCTTGGTCGTAGGGCAGGCGCCGGGACGAAAAGTGCACGAAACGGGCATCCCGTTTAACGACGCCAGCGGCGATAGGCTGCGCACTTGGTTGGGTGTTTCGCGCGAGGTGTTCTACGACGCTAAGCAAATAGCCACCTTGCCCATGGGTTTCTGCTTCCCCGGAACCGGCAAGTCTGGTGATCTGCCTCCCCGGCTTGAATGTGCGCCCGCATGGCGAGTCCCGTTGTTATCGCACCTTAAAAACCTCAAGCTCACTCTGGTGATCGGCCAGTACGCCCAGGCTTATCATCTGCCGAACGAAGCCGCATCAGTCACAGAGATCGTTAAAGCATGGCGCAAGTATTGGCCGCATACCGTTCCACTGCCCCATCCGAGTCCACGCAACAACCTGTGGCTCAAGCGCAATCCGTGGTTCGAGAAGGAACTTATCCCGCTTTTGCAAGTTCGGGTGTCGGAGGTGCTTGAACGTGACAACTAACCCTTCCATACACCACAAATTTTTCAGGTGGTGTCCTGCCACAGTTGCTATGTAATTGCCCGCGCACCGAGCACAGCCCCCATCGTGACTGCGCCCAATCCTGCCAAGGTGAGCAGAGAGAGCGGCTCGCCCAACACGGGTACAGCGACGAGGGCGGACAGACCGGGCACCGTGGCCATGAGCAGCGCCACTGTTTGGGCACCGAGACGGCGCACTGCAAAAGTGTAGAGCAACATGGCGATGAACACGACCAGCACACCCTGGTAGATTGCCTGCATGGCGATTTCAGCAAGTGGTGCTCGGTTCAGCGTGCTGGGCAGGAACAGCCACCAGACAGGTAAATACAAAATCGCACTGCCCAGTGTTGTCGTAACTACCGCAGTCAATGGCAGCATCGGGTGGCGACGCAACAGCAGTGTGAACACCGCCCAGGAAGAAGAGCCGCACAGAAACAGCAAGTCGCCGATCATTTGCATGCCAGTCAGATGTGTGCCGTGAAAAAGCGTATCGGCGGCGGTCAGAACGATACCGACAAATACCAGTATCAGGGCGGCGCGTTGTGCTGGAGATGGTTTTTGCCGCAGCCACAACCAGGCGATTACCGCAGTGGCAAACGGCAGCGCACCGGGAATCAATACCGCTGCGTGGGCAGCGGGCGCCATGCGAAAAGCGGCGTACACGGCAACTGCGTAACCCACTCCGCCGAACACAGAAAACAGCAGAATCACTTTATACGGCGGCAAGGTTACGCGCGGCAAAAAGATCAGCGCGATCAGCGCGCCCACGCCGAAACGCAACGCTGTCACGTCCCAGCCAGTCAAGACGCCTTTACCGCCGTAGCGGCTGACCAGAATAAATCCTGTCCAGATGCAGATAATAATAGCAACTGCCAGCAAGCCGGTGCGAGATGAATGGGTTTCGCTCATGTGGATTTGTCGTGATGGTTTAATCAGACCAGCTCAATGTTTAGTACGCGTCAGGAACACCGTTACTTCTTCACGATCATGATAAAGCTGTTTCGCCATCATGCGGTAATTGATGCCTTCTTCATCCAGACGCTTGCGGATGCTGCCCAGCGCACCCTCCAGCGTGGCGACCCGCTGTTTCATCGGCAATTTCAAGTTGAAAATACTGTGTTTGGCAAGTCCGGCTGTGAACCATGTGCCAATCAGTGCGGCGACTTTGGCGGGTTGTTCGACCATGTCGCATACCAGCCAATCCACTGCTTTGCGCGGCGTGTATTTGAAACCGTCCTGCTTGAGATGTTGCACCAGTGGATGCTTCGCCAAAACGCCCTTCATCGGGCCGTTATCTACTGCGGTCACGCGGATGCCGCGTTTCACCAGTTGCCATGTCCAGCCACCCGGCGCGGCACCGAGATCCACCGCTTGCATTCCCTGCCGCAACAGGCGTGTTTGTTCACTGCGGTCCATGAACACCTCGATTGCCTCCGCAAGTTTTAGTGTGGAGCGGCTGGGCGCTTCGGCAGGCATGGATTGACGCGATATACCCATGACGAATGCCGAGCTGTTGTGCGGATCACTGGTACCAATTAACGCGGAAAACTTATCCGGAAAGAAGATATGTAGCCGCGCCAAGCGCGGATCGTCTTGTAATCGTCCTTGCTCTTGAAGTGCGGTTTCCAGCAGTGGCTGAAAACGCCGCGTAAAAGCAGACAAAGTCTTGCCTTCATTGGTGTCCGGTACTTCCAGCCACAGTTTGCTGAAGTTGCCGGGTAACGCGGCGATGGCGGTGAGGATGGGGGTGAGGCGATCACGTTCAGGCAAGGTGATGCTGTGATGCAGATGTATTAGTTGCCGCGCGAATGCCAGCTCACGATAAGACGGTAGCTGTGTGTTTAGCGCGACGGTAACATAGCCGCTATCAGCCAGAATGGCAGGTTGTTCGGCGATGACGGGTTTTTGCTGACGCGCCTGGCGCATTATTTCCTGCGCGCAATCCGGCTCGAAACCGGGCCGACAATACAACAGCCAATGGGTGTTTGGAGATTTCTGCATGTATTCATTGTGGCATGGATTGGGTAGCCAGCCGTTAAGGTGATAATATCCGCGCCTCATTTTTTTGCTTGGCCGTGATGGAAAAGCGCTACGATTTGATCGTGTTCGACTGGGATGGCACGGTAATGGATTCCACTGCGTTAATCGCTGGGTCGATACAAGCTGCCTGTCGTGATTTAGGCTTGACTGTTCCTGATGATGAAACTGCGCGTCATGTAATCGGTTTGGGGTTGGATCAGGCATTGCGTTATGCCGTACCTGATTTGTCAGAACAGCAATATCCTGAATTGGTAGAGCGCTACCGTTATCATTTTTTGTCGCAGGACGAAAAAATTCCTCTGTTCGACGGCGCGCGTGAGACCATTGTAGAATTGCACGAGGCGAGATACCAGTTGGCTGTGGCAACCGGCAAAAGTCACGCCGGATTGAACAGGGCAATGGAAGCAACCGACATGAAGCGATACTTTCATGCTACACGCACTGCCGATCAGACTTTTTCCAAGCCTGATCCGGCCATGTTGCTTGAACTGATGGATGAGTTGGGTGTCAGTGTTGAGCGCACCCTGATGGTGGGCGATACGACGCATGATGTGCTGATGGCGCAAAATGCGCAGGTAGACGTGGTAGCGATGGGACATGGTGCACACCCGGCGGTGCAGTTGCAACAGTTGAATCCGTTGGCACTGGTGGAAAATTTCGTGCAATTGCGCGCGTGGTTGCATGCCAACGCTTGATGAGTGATACATAAAGGAGTTGTGATGGCAGAACAAAATAACTGGGAACGTGGCGTGTTGGAAAAATTGGCCATGTCCACTTTGCAGGAACAGCGCCGTGCACGGCATTGGAACATTTTTTTTCGCGCGTTGACGCTGATTTTTTTGTTCCTGGTGCTATTTATCTCGATGGGCTGGCTTGATAAAAAAGAAACTGCGCTGAGCGGCGGGAAACATACCGCGCTGGTGGATATGCAGGGTGTTATCGCATCGGACAGTGCGGCGAGTGCGGACAATTTGATTCCCAGCTTACAGCAGGCATTCAAGGACAAAGGTACGCAGGGTGTGATTCTGCGCATCAATAGCCCCGGCGGCAGTCCGGTGCAGGCGGGACAGATCAATGATGAGATTCGCCGTCTGCGCGTCATGTATCCAAAAATCCCGTTGTATGTGGTGGTGGAAGACATTTGTGCTTCTGGCGGCTATTACATCGCGGTGGCAGCGGACAAGATTTTTGTGGACAAGGCCAGTCTGATTGGCTCGGTCGGGGTATTGATGGACGGTTTCGGCTTTACCGGCGTAATGGACAAGCTGGGTGTGGAGCGCCGCTTGATAACGGCTGGCACCAATAAAGGTTTTCTGGATCCCTTCTCCAAAGCCAATCCTGCGCAGACTGAGTATGCCAAGCAAATGCTGGCAGAGATTCACCAACAGTTTATCGCCGTAGTGAGGCAAGGCCGCGGTAAAAGACTGAAGGAAACACCGGATACTTTCAGTGGCTTGGTGTGGAATGGACAAAAAGGTGTGGAGCTTGGTTTGGCTGATGGTTATGGCAGCGTGGAATCAGTGGCGCGCGATGTCATCAAGGCTGAGGACATCGTGGACTACACTGTCAAGGAAGGTTTTGCCGACCGTCTGGCAAAACGCTTTGGTGCGGGCGTGGCAAGTGCAATAGGATTTTCAACGCAAAGCGCAATTTCACTGCGTTAAGAGTTTTATCAATTGCTCCAAATCTGTAACCGGCGGTAAACACTGCGTGCCTTGGCACAGCCACGCGCTGGTTTTATCGCTCAGTGGTTTGTTGATTGTTGCGGGCACATCAAGCGTATGGTTGGGTAACGCTACCGTTATCAAATTCGGCAAGTAATGCTTTTGTAGGGCGGCTTGCCAGGTTGCCATTTCATCATGTTTTCCTCTTAGCACCAGCAAGTCGGTGGGTCGCAGATGTGCCGCCAGCGCCGTACACAGGCTGCAGTGGTATTGAGCGCCGCGTTGCATGACGGGGAAAAAAAGTTCGAGGCAGCGCTGTGCTGCCGCTGCATATTCCAGTTTTCCAGTTAGTGCCGCCAGACGTTGCAACGCTTGTGCGGCAATGCCATTGCCGGAAGGCGTGGCATTATCCTGACCTGTCTTGTTGCGCTGAATCAACGTTTCGTGATCGTGGCTGGTGAAAAAGAATCCGCCATCCTGTTTGTCCTCAAAGCGATCCAGCAGCGTATCGGCAAGTTGCATGGCGAAAGCCAGATCGACACTGCGGAATTCCGCCTGTAACAGCTCCACAAGCCCGTTCAGTAAAAATGCGTAATCGTCCAGATAAGCGTTGAGATGCGCCTTGCCGTCCTTGTAGGTTGCGAGTAATTTGCCATCGTGCCACAAGGTGTTGCGCACAAAATCCATCGCTTGTTGTGCTGAGCGCAACCAGTCGGCGCGTTTGAATACCCTGGCGCTGCGCGCCATACCGGCAATCATCAGGCCATTCCATGCACCGAGAATTTTTTCATCACGCCCCGGGCGGATACGCTGTTCACGGGCGTTGAATAATTTTGTTTGAGCATGGAGTAGCCGCTCATTTGCTTGTTTCTGAGAGAGTGACAGGCGTTGCGCAATTTCCTCAAGTGGTGTGCTGATGCGCAGATTCCAGGCGTGCTGTTCAAAATTGGGTTGTTTGTCCAGGCCGTAATAAGGTGCGACTACCTCGTATTCTTCGCTGCTCAACAGTTGGGCAACCTGATCTTTTTGCCACACATAAAATTTTCCTTCTTCGTGCTCGGAGTCGGCATCCAGCGAAGAATAGTAGCCGCCTTCCGGTGATTGCATTTCGCGTAATACCCATGTGATGGTTTGCTCAACGGTGTGTGCGAACAACGGCTCGCCGCATGCTTGCCACGCGTCGCAATACAAGCTGAGCAATAGCCCGTTGTCGTACAGCATTTTTTCGAAATGTGGGATATCCCAGCGCTCGTCCACGCTATAGCGGCAGAACCCGCCGCCCAACTGGTCATAGAGGCCGCCCTGCGCCATTTTTTGCAGCGTGAACCGCACGATATGCAAGGCTTGCCGGTCATCGTTCGCGTGACTGTTGCGCAACAATAAATCCAGCTCTGCCGGATGCAGAAATTTCGGCGCGCCGCCCAGACCGCCATGCACGGCATCAAAACTGTTACCGAGTTGCTGCACCGCAAGGGACAACGGTGCGTCATCCAGTGTCACTGCGTCACCCAACGGTATGGGATGCATATCTGCGAGTGCCGCCAACAGCCGGGTGTTCTGCTCAACAAGCTCTGTGCGGTTTTCGGCATACACTTGCGCGACGCGTTTCAATAGATCAGGAAAAGCGGGCAGCTCATAACGCGCTTGCTTGGGAAAATAAGTGCCGCCAAAAAATGGTGTGCCATCCGGGCTCAGAAACATGGTCAGCGGCCAACCGCCACTACGTTGCGTCAATATGTGATGGGCAGTTTGATAAATCTGATCCAGGTCGGGACGTTCTTCACGGTCTACTTTGATATTGATGAACAGCGCATTCATCACGGCGGCCACCTCGGCGTCTTCAAATGATTCATGCGCCATGACGTGGCACCAGTGACAGGCTGAATAACCAATCGAGAGCAGGATCGGTTTATCCTGATCGCGGGCGATTTGCAGCGTTTCGGGATGCCATGCATACCAGTCCACCGGATTGTCGGCGTGTTGTTGTAAATACGGGCTGGTCTCCTGTGCGAGGCGGTTGCTCATGATTTTTAGTGGAGTAATGGTTCAAGCAC
>DASRWN010000146.1:0-9612 GCA_035654595.1 Gallionella sp.
CCACCCACCAGGCGCACACCGCGCACACACTTAACCCGGTGCCATTTTTGTATGTCGGGCGCCCTGCAAAATTGGCTGAAACCGGCGCCCTGCGCGATATTGCGCCGAGCCTGCTCACCTTAATGGGCTTGCCCCAACCAATTGAAATGACCGGGCATAGCCTCATCCATTTGTTGTGAACATTCCCCGGGGTTGCTTGCTACTGATTTTGTGCGGCCTGACTGCGCTCAACGAAGCGCATGCCGATCAGCAAGAAAATCTGGATCGGTTGCGCCAGCGTATCGCAGCAATGCAGCGCGACATGGAGAAAACCAGCGAATCAAAAGTTGAAGCGGCGGATGCGCTGCGCGAATCAGAGCAAGCTATCAGCAATTCCAACCGCAGACTGGCTGAATTGGCGTTACAACAACAGGTTGCCAATCAGAAATTGGCGCAGTTGCAAGCGCAACAACGCCAGGCTGGCAATAACATTGCCGGACAACAAACATTGTTGGGCAAGCTGCTGTATCAACAATATCTGGGTGGGCAGCAGGAATATGCCGAACTGTTATTGGAAAATCAGGATCCCAATCAGGTGGCGCGGGATTTACAATATTACGGCTACATCTCACGTAACCGAGCTGCCTGGCTCAACGTGTTGCGTGATAATTTTTCCACATTAAACAGCCTGAGCGCAGCCACCAAAACTCAACTTGCTGAAGTTATAGCCGTGCGCACGGAACAAATTGCACAGAAACAAACTCTACAACGCGAGCAGCGCAAACGGCAACATGTGCTGG
This sequence comes from Gallionella sp., assembly GCA_035654595.1. Taxonomy (GTDB): domain Bacteria; phylum Pseudomonadota; class Gammaproteobacteria; order Burkholderiales; family Gallionellaceae; genus Gallionella. The sequence continues at coordinate 780 of DASRWN010000146.1, forward strand.
GTAACATTTCGCAGCAGCTGCGCAACCAACATAACGAAATAAATCACCTGCAACGCAATGAGAATCGTCTCGCAAAGCTGCTTGAAAGAATCACCAGGGTGCTGGCGCAATCAGGAAGCGACACGCCATTACACAACAACAATGTACCGGATGACAGGTTCGATGGCAGCCCGTTTGAAAAGCTTAAAGGTAAACTGGCTTTTCCGGTTAAAGGCGACATCATCAACCGGTTTGGCGCGCCGCATTCAGACAGCTCGGTATTGTGGAAAGGTGTGTTCGTGCGCGCTTCTGGCGGTCAAGCGGTCAAAGCCATTGCTGCCGGACGCGTGGTCTTTGCAGACTGGCTACGCGGTTTTGGCAATTTGCTAATCATTGATCACGGCAAGGGTTATATGAGTTTGTACGCGAACAATGAAACGTTATACAAGCAAGTAGGTGATACGCTGCGCGGCGGAGATACCATCGCCTCTGTCGGGAACAGCGGCGGCAACGAAGAATCCGGTTTATACTTTGAACTGCGACTGGAAAGTAAACCGCTTGACCCGCTCAAGTGGCTGGCAACGAAATAATCATTGGGGTAACCATGCATCTTATTAAAAAAATCAGCTTAGTCGGTATCGGTTTATTTACAGGGGTCGCACTGACCTTGCATTTTTCCGCTGTTGCAGACAAAGAATCAGTCAACACTCCGTTGCCGATAGAAGAATTACGCTCGTTCACCGAAGTGTTTGGTCGTATCAAAAGTGACTACGTTGAACCTGTCACAGACAAGAAACTGATTACCGAAGCCATTAATGGCATGTTGAATGGGTTGGACCCGCATTCGGCCTATCTTGACGCAGACGCCTACAAAGAACTGCAAGTCGGCACACAGGGCGAATTTGGCGGCTTGGGTATAGAAGTCGGGATAGAAGACGGTTTGATTAAAGTCATTTCACCCATAGAAGACACACCCGCTTTCCAGGCTGGTATCAAAACGGGCGACCTGATCCTCAAGCTTGATGACACTTTAGTCAAAGGCTTGACGCTGAATGATGCAGTAAAGCGGATGCGGGGCAAACCTGGCAGCAAGATCGTGCTGACCGTGCTGCGCAAGGATGAGCCCAAACCACTTATTTTTACCATTGCCCGCGCCGTCATTAAGGTGCAGAGCGTCAAAACAAAACTGGCGGAACCGGGCTACGCGTTTGTGCGCATCACCCAATTTCAGGAACACACCGGCGAAAATCTGGGAACCGCTTTGGATAAATTGTTTAAAGAGAATAAGGGGCCGATGAAAGGCATCGTGCTGGATCTGCGTAACAACCCCGGCGGCTTATTGACCAGCGCAGTGGGTGTTTCATCCGCCTTTCTGGCCAATGATGCACTGGTGGTTTACACCGAGGGCAGGATTGCTGATGCCAAAATGCGCCTGACCGCAAACCCGGAAAATTATTCGCGCAGTGGCTGGAAGGCTGATTACCTGAAGGATTTGCCCGCTGCGGTAAAAACCGTGCCGATGGTGGTTTTAGTCAACGGCGGGTCTGCCTCTGCATCTGAAATTGTGGCAGGGGCATTGCAGGACCATAAGCGGGCAATCATTATGGGTACGCAAACCTTTGGTAAGGGTTCGGTGCAAACCATCCTGCCACTGGGTAATAACACCGCGATTAAACTCACCACCGCACGCTACTACACACCCGCCGGCAGGTCTATTCAAGCCAAAGGAATCGAGCCGGATATCCTGGTTGAAGACCCTTCCACCAGCAAACTGGAAAGTGCACTGCGTTTGCACGAATCCGATCTGGATAAACATTTGATCAACGATAAACAGCCCGAGGAAAAACCGGACAACGTCGATAAGAAACCAGCGGCGACAGATTCAACCACGGATACGCCCAAAGTAGCGACTGAGTTTGGCTCAAAGAACGATTACCAACTCAATCAGGCTTTGAATCTGCTCAAGGGTATACAAATTTTACAAGGAAAGTAGTTTTAACGCCGCGCAGCGGCGCTTCAACCTTAGCCACGAGGAGACGCGACATGATCAACGCCTCTGAATTAGCCAAACAGCGCGAACTGGTCTTCGCAGCGGAACCTCGTGATCAGGTTGAAAAAGCCTATACGCTGTTGAATGGTCTGCCCAACTGCAAAGTGCAGCACAGTGATAAGCCCCACACCTTGCTGGTCAACTACAGTTTGCTGGATTACACCCTGGAAGGACTAGAGCGGGCGCTTACTGAAGAAGGCTTCATACTCGATAACAACCTGCTGCACCGGATTGCACGTCAAATGATTTATTACACCGAAGATACCGAATGCCACAACATGGATATTCCCGACCATCCAACCAAAAAACAGGAAAAAGAAGTTTACATCAAAGCATACGACCAGCACTTACACGGCGACCATGACGACACGCCGCCTGAGTCCCGAAAATACAAATAGACTGTTCGCCTCCAGCGCCATACGCCCAGCAACTGCCCTGTCCACAAGTTTTTTTGCAGCCCATTTCGCATGAATGATGAACAATTGTTGCGCTACAGTCGGCACATCCTGCTTCCTGAAATCGATCTCGAAGGTCAGCAACGTTTACTGAATGCCAAAGCGCTAATCATCGGTCTGGGTGGGCTGGGTTCTCCGGCAGCACTTTATTTGGCCGCCAGCGGGGTTGGCGAAATAACGCTGTGTGACCATGACGACGTTGAGTTGAGCAATCTGCAGCGCCAGATATTGCATCGCACTGCCGCCATAGGCCAGCCCAAGGTTGCTTCTGCTCAGGCCACATTGCGGGCCATCAACCCGGACATTCGCTGCATTCCCATCGCAACACGTGTGGATGCAACGCAACTGCATGAGCTGGTCGCCGATACCGATGTGATACTGGATTGCAGTGATAATTTTGCCACCCGCTACGCCATCAATCGCGCTTGCCTGACGCATCAAAAGCCACTTGTGTCCGGCGCCGCCATACAATTTTCCGGACAGGCGGCGGTGTTCGATTTGCGCCAAAAAGGTGCCGCGTGTTACAACTGTTTGTACCCGGAAGAAATGAAAGCCGAGGAGTTGCGTTGCGCAACGACCGGCGTGTTTGCGCCGTTGGTAGGCATTATTGGCGCGATACAGGCCAGTGAAGCGCTAAAACTGCTGCTGAGAATCGAAGGCGGGCTAAGCGCCAAACTGCTTGCGCTCAATGCGCTGGACATGAACATCAAACAAATCACCCTGAGAAAAGATCCCGCTTGTAGTGCCTGCAACACGTAGGCTCAATTCCCGGCTCGATAAAAAGCAGCGTCCTGTCAGGCGCCCAATTTTTTCTTGAGCACTTCATTCAGTTGGGCCGGATTAGCCTTGCCCTTGCTTGCCTTCATTGCCAGGCCAACAAAAAAACCAAACAGTTTGTCCTTGCCGCTGCGGTAGTCGGCCACTTGGGTCGGATTGGCGGCGATGATTTCATCCACGATTTTCTCAATCGCGCCGGTGTCGGAAACCTGCGTTAGCCCTTTGGCTTCGATGATAGTGTCGACATCACCACCCTCGCTCCACATGGCGCGGAACACTTCCTTCGCGCCGGAGTTAGAGATGGTGCCGTCTTTGATGCGTTGCAGCATCCCGCCCAGTTGCTGCGGGGTAATGGGACATTGCACCATTTCCAATCCATCACGGTTGAGCTGCGCGCTGACTTCGCCCAGCAGCCAGTTGGCGCAAAGCTTGGCAGCGTCTGGCACCATGCGTAATGTGGACTCGAAGAAATCTGCCATCTCTCGCGACACGGTGAGGCCGTGCGCATCATAAGCCGACAGGCCTAATTCATTCACATAGCGCGCTTGCTTGGCTTGCGGCAGCTCCGGCAACGTAGCGCGGACTTGCTCCAGCATTGCAGAGCTAATGTCCAACGGTAACAGATCAGGATCCGGGAAATAGCGATAGTCGTGCGCATCTTCCTTGCTGCGCATCGCGTGCGTTTCACCGGTATCCGGGTTGAATAATATCGTCGCTTGCTGGATTTTCCCGCCGCTCTCCAGCGTGTCGATCTGCCATTGCACCTCGTAGTCGATGGCCTGCTGCATAAACTTGAATGAATTGAGATTTTTGATCTCACGACGTGTGCCCAGTGACTCTCCGGGACGACGCACCGACACATTGACGTCACAACGGAATGAACCTTCCTGCATATTGCCGTCACAGATACCGATCCAGCGCACCAGCGAATGCAGGGCTTTGGCATAGGCCACCGCTTCGGCGGCCGAGCGCATGTCCGGTTCGGAGACGATTTCGAGCAGTGGCGTACCCGCACGGTTCAAATCAATACCAGTCATGCCATGATGGTCTTCGTGTAGCGACTTGCCGGCATCTTCTTCCAGATGCGCGCGGGTGATGCGCACTGTTTTTTCGTAAGGTTGCCCATTGCCAGATAACGGCTCAACCTGAATCGTCAACGCGCCCTGCCCCACAATCGGCAAGTCAAACTGGCTGATCTGATAGCCCTTGGGTAGATCAGGATAAAAATAATTCTTGCGTGCAAACACCGAGCGCTCCGGAATATACGCGCCAACCGCCAAACCAAACCTGATCGCGCGTTCCACTGCGCCCTTGTTCAAAACTGGCAACACACCGGGTAACGCGAGGCTCACCGCATCTGCTTGCGTGTTTGGCTCGGCACCATAGGTGGTGGAAGCGCCAGAAAAGATTTTGCTGTTGGTCGAAAGCTGGGCATGCACTTCCAGCCCGATAATGATTTGCCATTGCATAAGTTATTTCTCGTTTTTCATTACATGTTGGATGGCAGATTCAATGGCACCGAACCAATCTATGTAGTCGCCAAGAGTATCTGCTACTCGTTTTAGCTCAATAGCGGTTAAGGTCACGCATCAGAGTATCTCGGGGGACTGTTTGGATATCATCCAGGTTGATTGAGTAAACAATTTTATCGCGCGTTTGTAGCTTGTCAGCCATATTGTCTTCATGCTCCTTGTCACCCAACTGGCAACTAACCAACGGGAAGATTTTGATAAGTAATAGTTAACGGATTCTTCGCTAAAAGGCTTTGACCTCTTGGTAAAGTTCCGGGATCAAGTTTTTATGGATGCGAAATTTTGTGCCATGGTTATGCCCTGTTCTCGCATCAAAATCCACATAAATGCGTCCGCCCTCAATAGCATCAATGAATTTATCCTGCGACAAACCTTTGAGCATCAGAATGTCGGTGTAGTGAAAAAACTCCACACCGTTTTCTCTTTTTCGTTGTGCGCGAATAAAAAAGCAGTTGTGGAGCTTAGTGCCTACCTTGTGAAACAAATCATCAAAACCCCAGTATGGCTGAGGCTCCAACTCTTTCATGCTCACGCGTTTCTTAACACTTGATAGCCATCCTTTGTGCCGTGCATCCACAAATTTTGAGTCAAAAGAAATAACCACTTTTCTTTGCTGGCGATCAACTTTTACACAGAAGCCACGATCCGATCTTGCGGCGGCATTGATTGTCTGACGAAAACTCATCTCGTTGTCTGGATAATCTTGCCCCGCCTTCTGATGTGCCCACCCATAATGAGGAAGCAAGATTTTGGGAACGAATTTACAAGCTGTCGGCGATGGTTCCATGTGGAATAGTGTGGTCAGCGATGTTGTATTGGTACGCTGCGCTTTTAACTCCCACTCCGCCGCATTGGGAATGGGTAGGTTGTTTTCCTCTATGCCTAACAGGTCTTCCAGAGTGTTACCTACTGCCCCATCGTTTCCGCCCCGCTCACTACGAATCCACCCTCGATCGCGAATAGCGCACAGCGCCTTAATTAATTGCTCTTTAGTGTAAGTTTCCATGTTCTAGAAAAGTGGTTGCGTTCTCATCGAATCATCAAGTCGAATTTTTGCTAGGTCAATGTATTCTGGAGAAATCTCTATACCGACAAAATCACGCCCCAGTTTTTTAGCTGCCACGGCAGTAGTGCCGCTCCCCATAAAAGGGTCAAGAATAAGCCGTGCGTTTGTGCTATCGATAATTCTTTCTATTAAGGCAAGTGGGAATGGTGCAGGATGCAAGTTCTTCATTTCCTGCATAAACTCCCACACATCACCGTGTGAGTTTGCTCCTTTCGCTAACTCAAATTTGGGTTTGCAAATAAGATAGATAACTTCGTAAGTTGGCAGGAAATATCCTTTATTGAAATTTATGCCACCTTTGCGACGCCAGATAATAATTTGCCTAACAGGGAAAGCTGACACAATGTCCTGTCGATCCTGCAATAACCCATCTTGAACTCGCCACTTGTGGTTATAAAAGATTGCTCCATTATCTTTAATCAAGCGGAACATTTCGGTCAAACAATTGCGCTGCCATGCAGCATATTCGTCATGAGGCATACAGTCATCATGATGTGAATACCCGTTGACGAGTTGCGCATTCGCCCACTTGCCGCCACGGCCATCTTTCATTCCGTTACCAGTCGAGTTTTTTAAGTTATATGGTGGAGAAGTGACAACCAGATCAATGCTAGCACTTGGCATTTGACGCATTATTTCTAATGAGTCACCGCAGAGAAACTGATCTCTATAGGCCACCATTGCGTCAATTTGATAGGAAGCAATCGACTGCTTAACCTTCATTGCACTTTTCGGGGATCGTACTTTTTTGGACTTATTAGGTACCAATGCTTCTGCTCTCATGGCGACCTCTCAAGACAATTAACAGCATTATATGATGTACCCCTTTGTGCGTTACCGCACTTCCGCAACAAACCCATTCAGCGAGGTATAGACGTTTTCCAGTATTTCCTTATACCCGCCTGACCGAACACAAACCTCGCCCCTATGAAAATAATAACCATCCCCATCTTTCTGGTAATAGTCACCATACCAATTTCTAGCAGTTTTTGTTAGCACCTTGGTGGCCTCTTTTTCGGATGTGGCAGTGAAGCGTACAGGAACCCTATACGCGTACTCGCCGTTGCGCTCTTCAAGTTGACCGATGAAATAGTGTGTCATTATTGTTCACATTCCTTTCGGCATTAATGTATGCCAATTAGCTGCCAGTTGATACTGGTGCGCAACATTCAACATCTGCGCCTCGGCGAAATAATTGCCAATGATCTGCAACCCAATCGGACGGCCGTTAGCGCCGAAGCCAGCCGGGATAGACATCCCCGGCAGACCAGCCAGATTCACCGCGATGGTGTAAATGTCGGACAAATACATTTGTACCGGATCGTCGCTTTTTGCGCCAAAATCAAATGCGGTACTCGGACTGGTCGGCCCCATGATGACATCGCATTGTTTGAACGCATCGGTGAAATCCTGCACGATCAGGCGGCGTATCTTCTGCGCCTGCAAATAATAGGCATCGTAATAACCATGCGATAACACGTAAGTGCCGATCATGATGCGGCGTTTCACTTCCGCACCGAAACCTTGTGCACGGCTTTTTTCATACATGTCAGCAAGGTCTTTGTATTCCGGCGCACGGTAGCCGTAGCGCACACCATCGAAGCGCGACAAATTGCTGGATGCTTCAGCCGGCGCCAACACATAGTAAACAGGGACGGCCAATTGTGAATTCGGCAAACTGATCTCGACGATGGTGGCGCCGAGTTTTTTGTATTCTGTCAGTGCCGCATCAACACAGCTCGCCACGTCTTGCGCCAAGCCTTCGGCAAAAAACTCTTTCGGCAGACCGATACGTAACCCCGCCAGTGGTTTGCTCAAGTCGCGCGTATAGTCTTCCTTGTCGCGTTGCAGACTGGTGGAATCGCGCTCATCGAAACCGGTCATCACATTTAACATCCATGCCAAATCTTCTGCACTGCGTGCCATTGGTCCGGCCTGATCGAGGCTGGAGGCAAAAGCAATCATGCCGTAGCGCGACACTGTCCCATACGTTGGCTTGATGCCGGATATGCCACACAATGCGGCGGGTTGACGGATTGAGCCGCCAGTGTCGGTTCCCGTTGCGGCAGCGCAAAGCTGCGCGCTAACTGCAGCCGCCGCGCCCCCCGAGCTGCCGCCCGGCACGGCATTTTGCGCCCACGGATTTTTCACCGCGCCGAAATAAGACGTTTCGTTGGATGAGCCCATGGCGAATTCGTCCATGTTGGTCTTGCCCAGATTCACTGCCCCGGCATGATTGAATTGTTCGATGACATGCGCGTCATAGGGCGCGATGAAGTTTTCCAGCATTTTAGAGCCACATGTGGTGCGCCAGCCCTTGGCGCAGAAGATGTCTTTTTGCGCGACGGGAATACCGGTCAACGGTTGCGCATCACCGCTGGCCAACATTGCATCTGCAGCACGTGCCTGCGCCAGGCTGGTTTCAGCATGAATCGTGATATAGGCATTCAATCCAGGGTTAAGCGCAGTGATACGATCCAGATAAAGCTGCGTCAGCTCAACACTGGAGATTTTCCTGGCGCGCAGCGCAGCACCAATCTGTTGCAGACTGGAATTAAGCATGGGATAGATTATTCAATGACTTGCGGAACAAGATACAGGCCTGCTTCGATCTGCGGAGCAAGCGACTGGAATAATTCGCGCTGATTGGCTTCGGTCACCTTGTCTTCGCGCAGACGTTGCGGCAGGTCTTGCGCATGCGACATCGGTGCGATGCCGCTGGTATCTACCGCCTGCATTTCGGCGATCAGATCAAAAATTCCGGAAAGTTGCGATCGCGCCGTTTCGATTTCCGTTTCACTCATTGCCAGGCGCGCTAAACGGGCAACTTTCTGGACATCCTGATGGGTTAAAGACATAGTAAAAAATTTATTGAAATGAGGCGAATGGAGTATTATACAAGGGTTTGTCAGGGTGTTGAAACGTGTCGGCAATCGTTTGCGGCGTTTTTGAACATCTCAATGTCTGCATCTGC
>DASRWN010000147.1:0-8766 GCA_035654595.1 Gallionella sp.
ATTGTCAGAGAAGGCAAAAAATTATTTGCCGAAAGTGGCGTGGTGTTGCAACGCACTTGGTCGGAGACGACCTATCAGATGCAGAACTTGCGTGATAACCCTGTTTGCGCACAGCAAGAGTATGACTGCCTGCTGGATGCCGCTGATCCGGGGTTACACGTCGAACTGACATATGATCTGAACGAAAACCCCATCGCCAAATTTTCATCCGTCATACATCCGCGCCCCAAGGTTGCTATCTTGCGCGAACAGGGTGTGAATGGGCAGCTCGAAATGGCGGCAGCATTTGAGCGTGCCGGGTTTGCGGCGGTGGATGTGCATATGAGCGATATCATTGCCGGCCGTGTGCGGTTGACTGACTTCAAGGGAGTGGCCGCGTGCGGCGGATTCTCCTACGGCGACGTGCTGGGTGCCGGCACAGGATGGGCAAAGTCCATTTTATTCAATGCACGCGCCCGTGATGAGTTCGCCACATTCTTCCAGCGCGATGATTCCTTTGCACTGGGTGTGTGCAATGGTTGCCAGATGATGAGTAATCTGCATGAAATTATTCCCGGTGCGGAAAACTGGGCGCATTTCACGCGCAATCGGTCCGAGCAATTCGAGGCGCGTTTTGTGATGGTGGAAGTGCAGCCTTCGGCTTCAATTTTCTTTACTGGTATGGTGGGCAGCCGTATGCCGATTGTCGTGTCACATGGCGAAGGTTATGCTGACTTCGTGACTGATAAGCGGCTGATGGCCGCGCAGGACTTGGTGGCGTTGCGCTTTGTGGATCATCGCGGCAATGCTACGGAAATTTATCCGCTCAACCCAAACGGTTCGCCGCGCGGGATTACCGGACTGACCACCCCTGACGGACGCTTCAGCGTCATGATGCCACACCCGGAACGGGTGTTCCGGGCGGTGCAAAATTCCTGGCATCCTGCTGATTGGCAGGAGAATGGTGCATGGCTGCGCATGTTCCAGAATGCGCGCAAATGGTTGGGGTGACGAGGAGTTAAATCAGAAAAAAAGGACGCTATCGGCGTCCTTTTTTTGTTGCAAACATTCCGGCTTATTCTATCTTGGCCTTTGCGCGCAAATCTGAAATCATTTTTTGAATAGACAGTTGTTGCAGATGTTGTAGTAATTGCGATTTGACTTCCTCGAAAGCGGGTACCTTGATGGCTCGAACATCATCCAGTTTGATGATGTGCCAGCCGAATTGTGATTGCACAGGTTCTTTGGTGTATTCACCCTTCTTCAGCGTTTGTAACGCATTGGCAAAAGGAGGAACGTAATTGCCGGGTACAGCCCAACCGAGTGATCCGCCGTTTGATGCAGAGCCGGTATCCAGCGATTTTTCTTGGGCCAGTTTGTCGAATTTGGCGCCTTTTCCGATTTGCGCAATGGTGGCCTTAGCTTCTTCTTCTGTCTTGACCAGGATATGACGGGCGTTATATTCCTTGTCGCCCATTTTGGATTTCTGATTGTCATACTCCTGCTTTAACTGCTCGTCGGTGACAGGGTGGCTTTTGACGTAATTCTGCACCAGCGCACTTGCCAGGACTGACTGTTTGGTCAGGTCGATTTGTTGTTGCACTTCAGGATTTTTATTCAACCCGGATTTATCCGCTTCCTGCGCCATGACCTCAAGATTAATCATGTCTTCACGTATGGCTTTGCGCAACTCAGGGCTATCTGCCTGACCTTGCGCGATTGCAGCCTTGACGCGTATTTCAACGCGAGACTGGGGAATCGACACGCCGTTCACCAATGCGAGCGATTTATCTTCCGCATAAGCAGAGTTAACAACCAGTGCGCCTGACATTGCCAGCACCGCAAATTTGCTAATTTTTAACATTTGGTATCCTCTAAAATTCAATTGGTTTCGTCAAATTTCATCCGGCGCATGCGCACGAATGGTCAGTGCGTGTATTTCATTTTTCATCATTTCTCCCAGTGCTGAATATATCATACGATGCCTTGCCATCACTGATTTTCCGACAAATTGCGCCGACACGATGCGTAGCGTGTAATGCCCCCCGCCATCTTTTGCGCCAGCATGCCCGGCATGCTGGTGGCTTTCATCAGTCACTTCCAGTTCGATCGGCGCCAACGTGGCAAGTCGAGCGCATATTTTTATCTGGCGCGGATTCATTGCGGAAATGTTTTTTTGAATGGCCGTACACTCACTTCACCATACACTCCGGCACCAACGTATGGGTCATTGTCCGCCCACTCCCGGGCGGCTGTCAGCGAGGTAAATTCGGCAACAATCAAGCTACCGGTAAACCCGGCTGAACCAGGATCGAGTGCATCCAATGCGGGGAAGGGGCCTGCCAGCAACAGGCGGCCTTGATCTTGTAGTGCTTGCAGTCGTGCGACATGCGCAGGCCGTGCTGCTGTACGCAGAGCCAGACTGTTGGGTACGTCTTGCCCGTAAATTACATACCACATGGTGTTCCCATTAGTTCTGTTCCTTTTTTTCGTCGATATATTTTGCTATCCAAACGCCCTGTGCCAATATGAAGACCAGCATCAAACCGCTGAAGCCAAACAGTTTGAAGTTCACCCAGCTATCCGTGGAGTAGTTATATGCGACATACAGGTTAATGAAACCGAGTAGCGCGAAAAACACACTCCAAATCAGATTTAAACGCCCCCAAGCATAAACCGGCAGCGCTATTTTCTCTTGCAACAGGCTGCGCATCAGATTTTTGTTGAACAGCCAATTTGAAAATAACAGCGTTGCAGAAAATAACCAGTACAGCACCGTCGGTTTCCACTTGATGAATGTCTCATCATGCAGCAACAGGGTTGCTCCGCCAAATATGCTGATGATGGCAAACGTTATCCACAGCATGGTATCCACTTTTCCATGCCGGTACTTTGTCCAGATAATTTGCGCGACAGTGGCGGCAATCGCCACTGCTGTCGCGACAAAGATGCCTTTTAATTTGAAGGCGATAAAAAACAGCAGGATGGGAAAAAAATCAAAGAACAGTTTCATGATGAGATGGCGAGATTACTTTTTTTCCAGTTTTAGGGAGGCAGAGTTGATGCAAAAGCGTAATCCGGTTGGTGCCGGGCCATCGGGAAAAATATGACCAAGATGCGCGTCGCAGTTTTTGCAACACACTTCCTCGCGTACCATGCCGTGACTGGTATCGGTTTTGACAATGACATGATCGGATTGATAAGGTTGCCAAAAGCTTGGCCAGCCGCTGCCTGAGTCAAACTTCGTGGCAGCATCAAATAAGGCTGCATTGCAGCACACGCAACGATAAACACCTGCGTCATGACAATCCCAATAGATACCTGTGAAAGGTGCCTCGGTGCCGCATTGGCGGGACACTCTATACTGCTCTGGAGTCAACTCTTTACGCCATTCGGCATCGGTTTTGTGTGGTTTATCCATCCTGTAAATTCCTCTTTCGTGTCCACGCTACAGCACTTCTCCGGCGTGATCTGCCAAGCGTGAGCGTTCACCACGCATCAGTGTGACATGGCCGCCATATTGCCATCCTTTGAAACGGTCTACCACATAGGTCAGACCTGAGCTGCCTTCGGTGAGATAGGGCGTGTCTATCTGTGCGATGTTACCCATACATACCACTTTGGTGCCGGGGCCGGCGCGCGTCACCAGGGTTTTCATCTGTTTGGGGGTGAGATTTTGCGCCTCGTCGATGATGACATATTTGTTGAGGAAGGTGCGGCCACGCATGAAATTCAGCGATTTGACCTTGACGCGTGAGCGTATTAAATCGCGTGTTGCGGCCCTGCCCCAATCACCACCTTCGTCGTCCGATTTATTCAGCACGTCGAGATTGTCTTCCAGCGCACCCATCCACGGGGTCATTTTCTCTTCTTCCGTACCCGGTAAAAAACCGATGTCTTCGCCGACCGGAACGGTTACGCGGGTGATGATGATTTCCGAATACAGCTTGTTTTCCAGTGTTTGCAACAATCCCGCCGCCAATGTCAGCAGGGTTTTCCCCGTTCCGGCTTGCCCCAACAGCGTGACGAAATCCAAATCCGGATCCATTAACAGGTTGAGTACGAAATTCTGTTCGCGGTTACGTGCAGTGATTCCCCAGATGTTATTTTTGTTGTGGGTGTAATCGGTCAGTGTGCGCAGTAGTGCAGTCCGGTCATTCTGCTCCAACACCTTGGCATAAAATGGCGTCGCATCATTTTCTTTATAGACGAACTGATTGACGAAAAATGCCGCGCACAGCGGTCCATGTATCTGGTAGTAGGTACGCCCATCTTTTTGCCAGGATTTGATATCTTTGCTGTGCCGCTCCCAGAAATCATCCGGTAATGGCAATACGCCGGTGTAGAGCAGATCGCTGTCTTCCAATACCTTGTCATTGAAATAATCCTGTGCATCCAGACCCAGGGCACGAGCCTTGATGCGCATGTTGATGTCTTTGCTGACCAGAATGACTGCGCGATTCGGCTGTTCTTTTTGCAGCCCGATGACAACACCTAAAATTGCGTTGTCTGCTTTGCCCAGTTCCAGGTTTTGCGGCAATTCATATTTGACAAGGCTGGTTTGCAGATACAAACGTCCGGTGCAATTTTTGTGGGCAGGAGATTGCAGTGCGATGCCTTCTTCGATTTTGTGTGGTGCATCGCTGACAATTTCATCCAGGAAACGGCTGGCTTGCCGGGCATTACGCGCAACTTCAGTCATGCCTTTTTTCTTGTTGTCCAGCTCTTCCAGCACAAACATTGGCAGACAGATGTCGTGTTCCTCAAAACGAAACAGGCTGGTTGGATCATGCAGCAATACGTTGGTGTCCAGTACAAACAGTTTGCTGTCGGGCATGTTGGCGCCGGGTTTTTTACGTGCGGGCATGGGGTTCCTTATTCATTGAGAGACTGGATAAAATCGAGCACTTGCTGCGCATGATCAGAGACTTTTACGCCGCGCCACTCACGACGCAGGGCTCCTGCTTTATCGAATACAAAAGTGCTGCGCTCAATGCCGCGCACTTGTTTGCCATACATATTCTTCATTTTCATTACGCCAAACAGGTTGCACACGGTTTCGTCGACATCCGACAATAGCTCGAAAGGCAGCGTAAATCTGGTTTTGAAGTTTTCGTGTGACTTGAGGCTGTCTCGCGAAACACCGACCACTTCGCAGTCTGCCTGTTGGAATGCCGGATATAAATCCCGAAATTGCAGCGCCTCTGTGGTGCAGCCGGGCGTATTGTCTTTGGGATAAAAATAAATTACGAGATGTTTGCCGCGTGCATCATGGAGTTTGAATAATTGGTTTCCAGTGGCAGGTAGAGAGAAATCGGCGATACTGTTTTTTTGCATGAATTAAGCTCACTTAACGAGCTGTCATTCTTGTCAAAAAATGTGGAAAAGGCAAGCAAATTCCGGTTAAAGCCAGCGCAACCCTGACGGATGTCCGGCTTGGAACCGGTGAAAGGCATTGCATAGCTTTGCTATACTGGCGACGATACACTCCACATTCGAGGCGAAAATTGCTGTCTTGATAACGAATAATTTTTTGACCTGTTCATGCATATTCTGATCAGTAATGACGATGGTTATTTTTCCCCCGGCCTGGCTTGTCTCGCCGAGCATTTATCCGTACTTGCCACGGTCGTTGTCGTGGCCCCGGAGCGTGATCGCAGCGGCGCGAGCAATTCACTGACACTGGATCGCCCACTCAAGTTGAGGCAAGCCGCTAATGGCTTTTACTATGTCAATGGCACCCCGACGGATTGTGTGCATCTGGCCGTGACCGGCATGCTGGACCGGCAACCCGATATGGTGATTTCCGGTATCAATGCCGGTGCCAATATGGGCGATGACACCATTTATTCGGGCACTGTGGCGGCAGCTACCGAGGGATTTTTATTGGGGATCCCTTCTATTGCCGTATCTTTGGCAGGGGAGGCATTGTCTCATTATGAAACGGCGGCACAGGTTGTCGCTCGGTTGGTACAGCGTTTTGCCAAACAAGCCCATAGCCAACCTTGGCTGCTTAATGTAAATGTGCCCGATGTGCCGCACCAACAATTGCAGGGTATGGAAGTAACACGCCTGGGCAAGCGGCACAAGGCTGAGCCCGTGATAAAAGCAAACAACCCGCATGGCGAAACTGTCTACTGGGTGGGTGGCGCGGGTAAGGCACAAGACGCCGGTGAGGGCACAGATTTCCATGCGCTGGCGCAGCGGCGCGTTTCATTGACTCCGTTGCAGATTGATCTCACGCAATATAGTCAACTGGACGCCGTTCGAAGCTGGTTGGAACAATGAGCGTGCAACATAACGGCATTGGCATGACTTCCCAGCGCACTCGTATGCGTATGATTGAACGGTTACGTGAGCAGGGTATCAAAGACGAGGTGGTGCTGGCGGCGATGCTCGAAGTGCCGCGTCATCTGTTTGTCGATGAAGCGATGGCGAGCCGTGCTTATGATGATGTGTCGTTACCGATTAACTTCAACCAGACGATTTCTCAGCCCTATATTGTGGCGCGCATGATTGAGGCGCTGCGTGCCGCAGGACCGCTTAACCGGGTGCTGGAAATTGGCACGGGTTGCGGTTATCAAGCTGCCGTGTTGGCACAAGTCGCAACTGAAGTTTATAGCGTAGAACGTATTAAGCCGCTGTACGAGCGCGCCAGGCGCCAGTTGCGCGATTTGAAGCTGCATAACGTGATCGTGCGTTATGCGGATGGCAGCGACGGATTGCCCGAAGCTGCGCCGTTTGATGGCATCATCATGGCTGCCGCAGCTCCTGCCATGTTACCGGCGTTACGTGAGCAATTAGCGCCGGATGGTAGAATGGTGTTGCCGGTTGGCATGCAGGAACAATGGCTGTATTTGATTGAGCGTGACGCATCAGGTTTCCGCGAAACCAGGCTGGAAGCTGTGAAATTCGTACCACTTTTGCTGGGGAAGGCATGAAACAAAGTCAGTTTGCAGTATTGGTATTGGCCACCAACTTATTGGTGGCTTGTTCTTCCAGCGAGTACCGCGCACCTGTTACCAATCGCGGTGAGGTTGCCAAAAAGGGCGTTGTGGTTGCCCTGCCCAAGGCCAAGGAAAATCTGCGCGACAATGAAACACAGCCGGAAATTTATATTGTAAAAAAAGGCGACACGCTATACAGCATTGCGTTTAATTACGGATTGGATCATCAACAGTTGGCAGAATCGAATGGCATTAAAGACTCCGCTGTTATTCACATCGGCCAGCAAATTCGCCTGTACGCAAATAATACAGCCAACAATGCAGTCGGCACGATTCAGCCGGTCACCGTGGATAGCAAACCATTGCAGCCTGTTGTGCCATTTATCAAGGATCAACCCAAGGTCGTGAAGTACGCCTATTCAGACAGTGCCGCTGCGCAAATTGATAAAGTCCAGGGAGCTGCGCAATCTGAGGTTGCTGCTGAAGCCAAATCCAAAGCGGAAAATCCGGCGCAGCCGGTTAAGCCATCTGCGCCCGCTGCTGCCGCCGCTGAGGGCGCTGCGGATGAAGCGCTGGAGTGGAGCTCGCCGGCCAAGGGTCAGGTAATCGGTGAGTTTTCTGAATCAAGCAATCGCAAGGGCATCGACATTGCCGGAAAACTCGGTCAGCCGATCTTCGCCAGTGCGCCCGGTAAAGTGGTGTATAGCGGCAGCGGGTTGCGCGGCTATGGCAAGCTCATCATCATCAAACATAACAAGGCCTATCTGAGTGCGTATGCACATAACGATCAAATCCTGGTGAAAGAAGGGCAGAATGTTGCGCGCGGACAAAAGATCGCCGAGATGGGCAACACCGATGCCGCCCAAGTGCAGCTGCACTTCGAAATTCGTTATTTTGGCAAACCGGTAGACCCGGCAAAATTCCTGCCGCCGGGCAAGTCTTGAATAATAAATCGCTTGGTGTAATCAATCACGATCGTGATAGCGCAAACCTGCGCTATGTCTATCCGGTGGTGTCGCGCCGTGCCGGTGGTGTGTCGGTAGGCATCAATCTTAACCCCAACAACGCCTGCAACTGGCGCTGCATTTACTGCCAGGTTCCTGATCTGGTACGCGGTACAGCGCCACCAGTTGATTTGGCCGTTTTAGAAAATGAGCTGCGCGGCTTTTTGCATGAATTACTGAACGGAAATTTCATGCAAAACCGGGTTCCTGAAGACGCACGTCGTATCAACGACATCGCGCTATCCGGTAACGGTGAACCGACCAGCAGCGCAGAGTTCAGGCAGGTCATTGCACTGCTGGCTCGGGTACGAAATGAACTGGCTTTGCCGGATACCATTAAAACCGTATTGATCAGCAATGGCAGTTTGCTGTATCGCAGCGAAGTTCAGCAGGGTTTGAGTGAGATGGCAAAACTCAACGGTGAGCTATGGTTCAAACTGGATCGTGCCAGCGAGCAGGAAATGCAGCGCGTCAACGACACGTATATTCGCATGAGCAAGGTGCATGACAATCTGATAACGGCTATTGCGCTGTGTCCTGTCTGGATACAAACCTGCTGGTTCGCGCTTGACGGCGAGCCGCCGTCGCGTCAGGACGAAGATGATTATCTTGAGTTTCTGGCCGGGTTATTGCATGACGGGCATAAGCCACAAGGCGTACTGCTTTACACGCTGGCACGCCCCTCCCTGCAAATCGAAGCAGCACGCTTGGCTGCATTACCCGAACCGGCATTGGAAGCCTTTGCCGAACGCATACGCGCACTGGGGTTGGTGGTGAAGGTGTCGGTCTGATTTGTACAGACCATTTCATGTTGTGCGGAAGGTCATGCGGACCGG
>DASRWN010000148.1:0-4250 GCA_035654595.1 Gallionella sp.
GGACATTGGCGGGCAGAGCGTAGGTTTGATTTCCTACATGCGCACCGATTCGGTGTCGCTGGCGAAAGAAGCGGTAGCGGAGATACGCGATTACATCAGCAGCAATTTCGCCGCAGATTATTTGCCGCGCACCCAACCGGCGTACAAAAGCAAAACCAAAAATGCACAAGAATCGCATGAAGCAATACGCCCGACCTCAATTGCGCGCACTCCAGACAGCATACGTAGTCATCTGAGTGTTGATCAGGCACGTCTTTACGAAATGATTTGGAAGCGCACACTTGCATGCCAAATGGCGCCGGCGCGTTTCGACACGGTCAGCCTGGATATTCGCTTGGGCGGCGATACCACTTTGTTCCGCGCTACCGGTCAGACTCTGGTCTTCCCCGGCTTCATCGGTGTCTATATGGAAGACGTAGACGATGCCAATGAAGAGGAGGGCGGCAAACTGCCGCCGCTGGCAGAGGGCGATGTGTTGCCGTTGGATAAACTCTATGGCGAACAACATTTCACCCAGCCGCCGCCGCGCTTTTCCGAAGCCAGCCTGGTCAAGTCACTGGAAGAATACGGCATCGGTCGTCCCTCTACTTACGCCACCATTATTTCCACGCTGCAAGCCCGTGAATACGCGATTCTGGACAAGAAACGCTTTATGCCCACCGATGTGGGCCGCGTCGTGACGCGTTTTCTCACCGAGCATTTCAGCCGCTATGTTGACTACGGCTTCACCGCTCACCTCGAAAATGAGCTGGATGAAATTTCGGACGGCAAGCGCGACTGGGTCCCGGTGCTGGATGAATTTTGGAAGGGCTTTACCCGACTCATCACCGAAAAACAAAGTATTGAGCGCAAAGATGTCACGCAGGAGTTGATTGGTGAAGATTGCCCGAAATGCGGCAAACCGTTGTCCAAACGACTTGGCAAGCGTGGTAGTTTTATTGGCTGCACCGGCTATCCCGAGTGCGATTACACGCGCAGCCTAAACCAGGAAATAGAAGACGATGGCAACGCGCGTCGTGAGCTTGGCGAACATCCGGACCACAAACAACCGGTATTGTTGTTGCGCGGCCCATATGGTCATTACGTGCAACTCGGTGAAGTAATTGAGGGTGATAAAACCAAGCCCAAACGCGTTTCCTGGCCGAAGGAAATGCCGCTCGAACAGGCTGATTTGACCAGTGCGCTCAAGCTGCTCTCATTGCCGCGCGAACTGGGAGCGCATCCTGAAACAGGCAAAAAGGTCATCGTCAACATTGGCCGCTTCGGTCCTTACATAGGACACGATGGCAAATTCAAATCCATTCCGCGCTCCGACAGTATTTTCGATATCCGGCTGGAACGCGCTGTCGAATTGCTGGCACAAGCCAGAGAGGGCAACACTGTGCTGCGTGTATTGGGAGATCATCCCGACGATAAAGTGAGTGTTGAAATTTGCAGTGGCCGATATGGCCCCTATGCCCGCCACGGCAAAATAAATGCCACCCTGCCCAAAGATATTTCAGCCGACGAAATTACTCTTGAAGATGCGCTGCTATTGATTGCAGCGAAGGCCGCAAAAGGGGATGGCGGGAAACCCAAGAAACCCGCGACGAAAACCACAAAAAAGAAAACGGTTGCCAAGACAACCAAACCAGCCAAGAAAAAACCTGCAACGAAGAAAGCTGCTTAGCGGGATTCGATTGGTTAGAGCGTATGAGCAAAGTTGATGATAATTTACTCAAATGGTTTTTTGTTTGAACTGTGTATTACAAGTTCACGAATGAAGCATTTCATGCGAGTTAGTCGATCAATAATATCTTCAATGTTACGAGCAGCATCAGATATATCTTTGCTTTTGAACGGAGTCTCTTCTACCTCGGCGTAGCTTTCGAGCATATCTACAAATTCCTCAAGTGACTCGTGGTCACCCCGTAAAAATGCAGACCACAACAATAGGATAGCCTGTTCTTTGTCTCTGTCACCACCCCTGCCATCAAATATCATGTGAGCCAGAGCTCTAAGTGCCTTTACGTGTCCCATTGCGGCGGCTCGTTGAAATAAAGCTCTAGCCAGAGTAGCTGCCTCAGGCGATTTGTCTTGATTCAAGTTGTATTTCATACCATCAGCGTACAAAAGATCGGCGGGGTTCTCTGATGTATCATTAGTCATATTATTTACCTTCGTGAATATTCAGAAAGTTCTGACAAATAAACTAAGATAACTGGACGTTAGAGTTCATAAATCTGGGCGTTGGCAATTAACTTTTTTTTTGTAAGAATTTTCTCACGTTCAATAATAGCTCGGGCATCATCCATTGAACGAGCACGCAAGAATTTGGTCATTACGTAGCCGCGTTTTATTAAATCATCCTTCCATAGATCGTTAGTAAAATACCCAGGAATTATCAAGGCAATAAATGTTATCCCTGCATTGATGGCTTCCAATGCAGTTTGATTATCGGCTGGAATGCGACATCCATAAGTCCCGCAATCTTGGAAATTTGAGATGGCCCCATACTGCACTATCCACATAGTCACTATCCATACGGCAGTCCATACCCATAGTTTTCTATATAACAGGTAAGCTGGCCCCACAATAAAGGCAGGCCAACAAAAACCTATCTTAACTATTCTTTTAGGAAGTAATGGATGCTCGTATACCCTGTATTCAGTGAGCTCGTCCTGAACGACGTTGGCATTCGATGTAGTAACACCTTTTTCCTGATTCTCTTTTTCTTGTTCCAAAACGTTTTCCCCCTAATCAATTTACCGGCTTCACTGAAATCATTAGGTACTCCCGTTCAAGTAACACGGGGCTATAAATACATAGCCCACAATCTAGCAGCAAAACCCTCCTCCTACCATCAAAAATAGAATAAGGCTGCCGAGCATCAAGGACCGTTATGCGGGATTAGTGGAAACCATGCGGCCAATAAAAATGGGCACTTGATTCAAGTGCCCATTTTTAATCCTGATTGGTGCGCCCGAAGAGATTCGAACTCCTGACCCCTTGGTTCGTAGCCAAGTACTCTATCCAGCTGAGCTACGGGCGCGTGTTAATTTTTGAAGGGAGGCACTGTTCAAAGCTAGCACAACGGCAGGCTGGAACAGCCTCTCTTTAAGGTCGCGCATAGTATCAGGGAATTTAATATTAGGGAACAGGCGGGGGCGCTGCATCAGCCTATCCGACAGTTTATGCGGTATCCTGACTAATTAAGCGAGCTGCCTTTTCGCACTTTGATTTTCTCTTCTCAATCACGTCATGGCTACTGATTTCGACCAAGTTATTTCTCGAGACGGAACTTCCAGTCTTAAATATGACGGACGGCTTGGGCACTTCAACAGCGGCGATGTCATCCCGCTGTGGGTGGCGGACATGGATTTTGCTGTGCCCGAGGCGGTGCAACGTGCTTTGCTGGCACGTGCAGCGCATCCGATTTATGGCTACACCGTTTATCCTGAATCGCTGTATGACGCGCTAATCAGCTGGCTGGACAAACGCCATGGTTGGGCAGTGCGGCGTGAATGGATTGTCTTGTGCCCGGGAGTGGTGCCTTCGCTGCACGCCTCAATATACGCGCTTACCCAACCTGGTGATGCTGTGATCGTCCAGCCGCCAGTGTATGCGCCGTTTCTTGCCGCCCCAAAAATTACCGAGCGCCGATTGCTGCTCAATCCACTCAAACTTGAGCATGGTCGTTATTGCTTCGATATCAATCATTTCGAACGTTGCGCAGCGGATGGTGCGCGATTATTGCTGCTGTGCTCGCCGCACAATCCGGTCGGCAGGGTGTGGCAAGCGCAAGAGTTACAGGCACTGCTGGAGATATGTCAACGCTACGGCATCACCGTAGTATCGGATGAGATTCATGCCGACCTAATTTATCCCGGTATGCAACACACCCCGCTCGCCAAGTTAGCGCAAGGTGCAGTCAAAGTTATTACCGCCGTCGCGCCCAGCAAAACCTTCAACATTCCCGGCCTTGGTCTTTCCGCTTTGATTATTCCGGATGAGTTGGATCGTGCGGCGATAGGGCATGCCTTCAACAGGCTGTTCGTCGGTGCTATCAATCCGTTCAGTGTTGCGGCGTTCGAAGCCGCATATTGTGAAGGTGCGCCCTGGTTGGACGAACTACTCGACTATCTCTCTGTCACGCGCAACTTCGTGCGCACTTATTTACAACAGCACTTGCCCCGGATCAAACTGATTGAGCCTGAGGGGACCTATTTACTGTGGCTGGATTGTCGTGAGATGAAATTAAGCGATAAACA
>DASRWN010000149.1:0-8767 GCA_035654595.1 Gallionella sp.
CACATCCTAGGCATTTGCGGAACATTCATGGGGGGCATTGCCGCACTTGCCAAGCAAGCCGGGCATCAGGTAACGGGTTGCGATGCCAATGTTTACCCACCGATGAGTACGCAACTTGAGGCACAGGGCATAGAGCTCATCGAGGGCTTCGGCATAGAACAACTCGATCTCAAGCCGAATGTATTCGTTATCGGCAATGTCGTGACGCGCGGCAATCCGCTGATGGAAGAAATCCTCAATCGTAATCTGCCGTACATCTCCGGACCGCAATGGTTGGCTGAGAATATTTTACAGTGCGGGGGCATACCTGACGAGACACATCACCAAGGCGGACAAAACGCAACCAAGCGCACAGCAAAACGATCGGAGGAAGCGGGAACAAGCGCTCCAAAATGGGTGCTGGCTGTGGCGGGCACGCATGGTAAAACCACTACCAGTGCGATGCTGGCATGGATACTGGAATATGCCGGACTGAACCCGGGGTTTTTGATCGGTGGCGTACCGCAGAATTTTCCCATCTCCGCACGGTTGACCAACTCGCCTTTTTTTGTCATTGAGGCAGACGAATACGACACTGCATTTTTCGACAAACGCTCCAAGTTTGTACACTACCGCCCGCGCACCACGATACTCAATAACCTGGAGTTTGATCATGCTGATATTTTTGCCGATCTGGCCGCAATAGAAATTCAATTCCACCATCTGATACGCACCATTCCAACCTCTGGCTTGATTATCAGCAATGGTCGTGTGGCAGCACTGGATGGCGTGTTACAGCGCGGTTGCTGGACACCGGTAGAACGTTTTGGCAGCACCGATGGTTGGCAGATTGATGCGGATGACCAAGTGACCTTGCGCGGCAAACCACAAGGTGCGTTGTATTGGGAATTACTCGGCGAACACAACCGCCAGAATGCGCTCGCAGCACTCGCGGCGGCCCGTCATGTCGGCGTACCCGTAGCGCAGGGCTTGGCGGCATTAAGTGCATTCAAAAACGTGAAGCGGCGTATGGAAGTACGCGGCGTGGTCAATGGTATTACCGTTTATGATGACTTTGCTCACCATCCCACCGCCATCGAAACAACGATTGCCGGCTTGCGCAGTAAAGTCGGTCATTCCCGCATTCTGGCGGTGCTGGAACCACGTTCAAACACCATGAAGCTGGGGGTAATGAAGGCCGCGTTACCTGACAGTTTGCATGGCGCAGACTGGGTGTTTTGTTATGCCGGAAATCTTGGCTGGGACGTGCGCAGTGCGCTCTTGCCGCTGGGCGACAAAGCCATTGTTGAGAATGATCTCGGCGTACTCACCGCTGCGATTGTTGCTACTGCCCAACCCGGTGACCACGTTTTGATCATGAGTAATGGCGGCTTCGGCGGTATTCATGAGCGACTACTCAAACAGTTGCAAACCTGATCACCCGGCGTTACCCAGACCCAGTTCCTGAATTTTGCGCGTCAATGTATTCCGGCCGATACCCAGTAGTGTCGCAGCCTCAATGCGTCTGCCATGGGTATGCTGCAAGGCCTGCAGTATCAAGGTACGCTCAAATTGAGCGGTCAGCGTGTCCATGATGCGTTCATCGCCTCGCTGTAATACCAGCGCAGCTTGTTGTGCCAGTGCAGCACACCAATCACTGCTGGCAATCGGATTGGGCATCGATTCGCCACGCCATTCCGGTGGCAGATCGGCAATTTCTATCACTTGCGAGGGCGTCATTACCGTCAGCCAATGACAGAGATTTTCCAGTTGCCGCACGTTGCCGGGAAAGTCCTGCGCGCTGAGATGTTGCAGCGTTGCGTCACCGAATTGTTTTTGTTCGACTGCCAGTTCACGTGCGCTTTTTTGCAGGAAATATTTAGCCAATAACGGAATATCTTCGCGGCGTTCACGCAATGGCGGGAGCCGCAGTCGTATTACATTCAAACGGTGAAACAGATCTTCACGAAACAGTCCTTGCTTGACACGGTCGTCGAGATTTTGATGGGTCGCGGTGATGATGCGCACGTTGGCCTTGATCGGCTGATGGCCACCGACGCGATAGAAGTTTCCATCTGACAACACACGCAACAAACGGGTTTGTAAATCAGCCGGCATGTCGCCAATCTCATCAAGGAACAGTGTTCCGCCTTCGGCCTGCTCGAAACGTCCGCGCCGCATCGCGGCCGCGCCGGTAAATGCGCCGCGCTCATGGCCGAACAGTTCCGATTCCAGCAAATCTTTTGGAATCGCAGCGGTGTTGATCGCAATGAAGGGTTTGTCGGCACGCGGGCTGTGACGATGCAGCGCGCGCGCGACCAGCTCTTTACCGGTTCCTGATTCGCCATTGATGAGCACAGTCGCATGCGATTGCGACAAGCGTCCAATAGCTCGAAAAACTTCCTGCATTGCCGCCGCCTGTCCCAGAATGTCGGCGACCACCGTAATTTCTTCAGTGTCGCCAGACTTGCGTCGGCTTTGTTCCAATGCGCGCCGGATCAAATCCACTGCCTGATTGATATCGAACGGTTTCGGCAAGTATTCAAATGCCCCGCCCTGAAATGCCGAGACGGCGCTTTCCAGATCAGAATAGGCAGTCATGACAATGACCGGAATAAGCGGGTAACGTTGATGCAGGGTCTGCAGAAAATCCAGCCCGGAACTGCCCGGCATGCGGATATCACTGATCACTACCTGAGGCAGGTCATTGCTCAATGCGCGCAATGCATCGTCTGCGCTGGAGAAACTTTTAAATTCGATATCTTCACGCACCAGTGATTTTTCCAGTACCCAGCGTATCGAACGGTCGTCGTCAATAATCCAAACAGCTTTCATAGCGGCACACCTTTATAAATTCCTTTTTGTACGATTCGCACTATCGTGCCTGATCATGGAACCGGGAGCAGAATCGTAAAGCAAGTGCACCCGGGTTCACTGTTAAACTCAATAATGCCGTGGTGTTGGCTAACGTAGTCCTGCGCGAGTGTCAGCCCAAGACCATGTCCATCTGCACGCCCTGATACCAGAGGATAAAATACCTTGTCACGTAACTCCGGCGATATGCCCGGCCCGTTGTCCACAATCTGTATCATGACCGCCAAGCGATGCATGCGCTTGGTCAGCGTTACGCGTCGCGAGATACGGGTACGCAAAATGATTAATCCATTACCCTGCATGGCCTGTGCGGCATTGCGTACAATATTCAGCGCCACTTGTATCAACTGTTCCTTATCACCAATTAACGCGGGCAGGCTGATATCGTAATCACGTTGTATCTCCAGTCCATCCGGCATTTCTGCCAACACAACGCTGCGCACCCTTTCCAATACTTCATGAATATTAAGTGCACTGTAATGCGATGAGCTTTGTGGGGTGAGCAATTTTTCCATCAAGGAACGCAGCCGGTCGGCCTCTTGCACAATGACTTGGGTGTATTCGCGCAGAGCCGGTTTTTCCAATTCCTGCTCAAGCAACTGTGCCGCGCCGCGTATTCCCCCCAGCGGGTTTTTTATCTCGTGCGCAAGATTGCGTAACAGCAAACGGCTGGCCTGGGTCTGCCCCAGCATCTGCTCTTCACGTGCCAGCTTAAGCGGCCTGTCGATAGGATAAAATTCCAGCAGCAAATATCGCTTGGCAAGCTGCAGAGGAGTCACCGCACCGCGTAAATGCAGCTTGCCGTGAGTAAGCGTACCCAGCGTCAAATCATGCTCGATAAAGCTGGCGTCATTTTGCAGGGCCTGTTGCATCGCATTGGTCAACTGTTCGGTATCGCTGAACACCTGTTGCAAAGGCAGGCCGTACAAATTATTACCGCTCACATCAAACAAATGTTCCGCAGCCGGGTTGAGATAGATAATGCGCGACTCTTCATCCAGCAGAATCACTGCGGTGGCAAGATATTCGAGCGTCAGACTTGGAAATTCAGGCATACCAGCTATAAAGCAGAAAACATGCCAGAGACGACGAGACTATTTTAATTTGGATAATTCTGTTTTGAGGGCATCTATGTTCTTCTGGTGTTGCTCCACCTGATCGTTCAGTTCTTTTATCTTTTCGTCATACTTTGCAACGTTGCGAAAGGTTTTACCATCTGCCCCTTTATAGACTTCCGGCGTTTCTTTACCGGCTTGTAAATTCTGTGTTGCTTCCGCCAGCAGCTTTTCCTCTGAGCTCAATTCATTTTGCAGAATTTTACGGCGCGTGTCGTCACGATTCCTTTGTGTCTCACTGTTTACCCTGGGAAAACCATCTGGTGATGCCGGAGGACGGGTCGGTAACGAAGTAGACAATGGTTCTAAAGTGATTTTTTTACCGCCCTTGATCGGCGAGCTGGAATAGGTCACATGCCCATCCGCGTCAACCGCTTTGTATATATCTGCCTGCGCCAATGCCGGGCAAAGGCATAATATAACCAGTAAATATCTACACATCATGATCATCCTCCTGTGTATGGTGGATTGAGTATAGGCCAAGCATTCGGCACAGACAAATTTTTGCGTCGGCTGAATGCAAAACGGGGCTTCCGCCCCGTTTTTTAATGTAATAAGCTGTTTTAAAGACTGTAGTACATATCGAACTCAACTGGATGAGTCGTCATTCGATAACGAGTTACTTCGTCCATCTTCAAGGCAATGTAGGCATCAATGAAGTCGTTTGAAAAAACGCCGCCACGAGTCAAAAATTCACGATCCTTGTCCAGGCATTCCAATGCCTGATCCAGCGAGCTACAGGCCGTCGGAATTTTTGCATCTTCTTCCGGGGCCAAATCATAAAGATTTTTATCCGCCGGGTCGCCGGGATGAATTTTGTTCTGTATGCCATCCAAACCCGCCATCATCAATGCGGTAAAAGCCAGATAGGGATTGGCAGTCGGATCGGGAAAGCGCGTTTCGATGCGCCGCGCTTTTTCGTTGGGAACATACGGAATACGTATCGAAGCAGAACGATTTTTTGCCGAATAGGCCAACTTGGTGGGCGCCTCAAAATGAGGAACCAGACGCTTATATGAATTGGTACCCGGGTTGGTAATCGCATTTAAAGCGCGGGCATGCTTGATGATGCCACCGATGTAATACAACGCAAGCTCCGATAAACCAGCATATCCATTACCTGCAAACAGATTTTTGCCCTCCTTCCAGAGCGACTGATGCACGTGCATGCCCGAGCCGTTATCACCCACGATAGGCTTGGGCATAAAGGTCGCGGTCTTGCCATATTGATGCGCCACGCTAAGCACAACATATTTCAACGCCTGCGTTTGGTCAGCTCGACGCACCAATGTATTAAATTTGGTACCGATTTCGCATTGCCCGGCAGTAGCAACTTCATGGTGATGCACTTCCACCTCAATGCCGATGTCCTCCAAAGCCATACACATGGCGGCACGAATATCATTCAGGCTATCAACCGGCGGAACCGGGAAGTATCCGCCTTTTACCGCTGGGCGGTGTCCGATGTTGCCGCCTTCAAATTTTTCGGCGGAAGACCATGCCGCTTCTTCGGAACCAATTTTGCAGAAGCAACCGGACATATCCGCGCCCCATTGCACCGAGTCAAAAACAAAAAATTCCGGCTCCGGACCAAAATAGGCCGTATCACCGATGCCAGTAGATTTCAGGTACGCCTCTGCACGCTTGGCAATGGAACGTGGGTCGCGATCATAGCCTTTACCGTCGGTCGGCTCGATCACATCACAAGTAAGTACCAGCGTTACTTCGTCCATAAATGGGTCTATATAAGCCGTTTCTGCTTGCGGCATAAGCAACATATCGGAAGCTTGTATGCCTTTCCAACCCGCAATCGAAGAGCCATCGAACGCGTGGCCATCCTCAAACTTGCTCATTCCCATACATTTGACGGGTACGCCCACGTGCTGTTCTTTGCCACGGGTATCAGTAAAACGAAAGTCCACGAACTTTACATCGCGATCTTTAATCAGTTTCAACACATCATTAGCCGACATCGACATCTTTCAATCTCCCAAAAAATTAACTCAACCACAAAATTAAATCAAAAAACTCGGACAAACATCTTAAAGATCTGCGCCCATGCACCAAACGACGCAGGAAATATGCCAACAACTCATCTACGCAGCAAAAAGCGCATTCTGCCATAAGCATGTTACCCAGCCCATAAAAACTTTGCACTTAAATGGGGCATATCGAGTCTACGTGGGCACTAATTTTGTGCGCGGCCATACCGAACCACGACGCTGCGAAACACCGGGTCATTTTTGAATAATTCATCGCAGCGCCGTTGTAGTGAAGGTAAGACCTGCTCACCTTCACTGAAATAAATTTCGGCATCTACTTTCCCATCAAGATAATGGAACACCACGCGTTGGTTTGACAACTCTGGGTAATCCAGTCGCGTGACTAAGCGTTCCAACAGGCCAAGACGATTTGGCAAATGGGCGTTAGGCTTCACCTTCATGTCGTCTTCCGGGTCGATATGCACCATTACATCCAGTACATGATGTTGACTCAACACCGCCTGGCGTGCGGCTTCAGCAATGTAATGACCTTCTGATACGCTGATTTTCGGGTCAACAATGACATGTGCATCAACCAAGGCGTTGTCTGCCATCTTGCGGGTACGCAATTCATGCAGGCTTCGAACACCAGGCGTCTGTAATAGTGTTTGTCGTATCGCGTCGACTTGCTCGGCATCCAGCCCAGTATCAATTAGCTCTTCCATCGCTTCCAGTGCGAGCTTGCCGCCCATACGCGCAATCATTACCCCGACTACGGCGGCAGCGACCATATCCAGAAAGGTATAGCCCAACAAGTTCCCGCCAATTCCCACCAATACCACCAATGATGAAGCCGCGTCAGAGCGGGCGTGCCACGCATTGGCTACCAGCATTTGCGAACGCACGCGCTTGGCCACCGACAACATGTAGCGGAACATGCTTTCTTTGGCAATCAACGCCGTCAACGCGGCGATTAATGCGGCAGGATGCACTGCCAGTAAATTCCCTGGATGTTGCAAACGCAGCGCAGTAACAACCAGTAGACCAACGCCCAACGCTAACAATAGAGTGCCCAATATCAGCGTGGCGGCAGTTTCGATACGTGCGTGCCCGTAGGGATGATTGGCGTCAGCATGGCGATTGCCATGGCGATTGGCGAATAGCACCAGCACGTCGGAAAATAAATCTGACAGCGAGTGCAGGCCATCCGCCAGCAAGGCCTGAGAATGCGCAAAAAATCCTGCCGCCACTTGAAACAGGGTCAATAACAAATTGATGGCAATACTTACCGAAGTACTTTTTTTCGCCGCAGCATAGCGCTCTGAATGCGCAGGTTCAAACGCTTCCAGATGATGTAGATAGGTATGGCTATGATTTTTCATGTGGGTTGGGCTAATATTGCAATTGCTCGGCGCAGCATAACACTTGCGCCCGAATCGTTAAACAATCCCGCAAGGAGAAAATGTCATGGAAAAGCTTGCCACCCTCCTGGAATCTGCTCAGCAACGTGCCAAACAGATGAAGTTATCCTATCAAGGCGCGCTGTATCCCGACGAAGCCCATGCAATCCTGCAGTCCGAGCCCAACGCCAAACTGGTAGATGTGCGCAGCCGCGCAGAACTGGACTGGGTGGGACGTATACCCGATGCGGTAGAAATTGAATGGGCCAGTTATCCAGGCATGAAACCCAATTCCCAGTTTCTGAACGAACTTGGCAAGCAAGTCGAAAAACAGACCCCTGTACTATTTTTATGCCGTAGCGGTACACGCTCCCACTTGGCCGCCGCTGCGGCCACTCAGGCTGGTTACACCGCTTGTTATAACGTGCTGGAGGGTTTTGAGGGAGAAAAAGATAGTGACGGGCATCGTAACACCGTGGGCGGATGGCGTGCCGCTGGGCTGCCATGGGAACAAGGCTAATCGCGATAATCTATGATTAACGGCGCGTGATCAGAAAATCGTTGCGCCTTGTAGATGCTGGCCGTACTGGCACGTTGTGCAATAGTTGGCGTGGCAATCTGGTAATCAATGCGCCAACCAACATCTTTCGCCCATGCCTGACCACGATTTGACCACCAGGTGTAGGCTTCTTGGGTGGGGTACAGGGCACGATACACATCAACGAAACCCACCTCATCAAATAGTTTGGTTAACCAGGCACGTTCTTCCGGCAGAAACCCGGAGTTCTTTTTGTTACCACGCCAATTCTTCAGGTCTAGTTCTTTATGGGCAATGTTCCAATCGCCACAAATCAATATCTCCCGTCCGCTGGCACGCAGCTCACGCAGGTGTGGCATAACCACTGCCATGAATTTGAATTTGACCGCTTGCCGTTCTGCGCCGCTGGAACCGGACGGCAAATACAGCGACACCACGCTGAAGTCGGCAAAATCAGCGCGCAGATAACGCCCCTCGGCATCGAATTCGGCAACGCCCAAACCCACCTTGATCTGCTGCGGCTGTGCGCGACAATAAATACCTACCCCGCTGTACCCCTTTTTTTCCGCATAATGAAAATAGCCGTGATAGCCGGACAGTGCGAGCATTTGCCCGGTCATGTTGGCCGTCTGGGCCTTGAGTTCCTGTAAACAAATAACATCGGCATCTTGCTGTGCCAGCCACTGATAAAATCCTTTTGTAGCGGCAGAACGGATGCCATTCAAATTTATTGTGATGATACGCATGTGTCTTTATCGAACCATCTTCATGGCATTTTAGAGATTATTTTCAGTGTCATCGAACCTGCCATTATAATATCGTAACCTTTTAGGCTGGCCCATCGACATGCCGAAGTTTAAACAAGATTTCATTCGCTTT
>DASRWN010000150.1:0-5997 GCA_035654595.1 Gallionella sp.
TGCAAGAACCGTGGTGCTGACGGCAGGTACATTTTTGTCCGGTTTGATTCATATCGGGCAAACAAATTATCAGGCGGGGCGAGCGGGAGATCCGCCGGCCAATAGGTTGGCGCATCGCTTGCGCGAACTGAGCCTGCCGGCGGGACGCCTGAAAACCGGTACCCCGCCCCGCATTGATGGCCGCAGCATTGATTATTCCGCCATGCAAAAACAGGCCGGAGATGATCCGGTGCCGGTATTTTCCTTCATGGGTAACGCAGCACAACATCCCGAACAGCTGCCCTGCTGGATTACCGAAACCAATCAATGTACGCACGATATCATTCGTGGCGGGCTAGACCGATCGCCTTTGTTTACCGGAGTGATAGAGGGGATAGGTCCGCGTTATTGTCCTTCGATCGAAGATAAAATCAGTCGCTTTGCCGACCGGACATCACATCAGATTTTCCTTGAGCCTGAGGGGTTGACCACCCACGAGGTTTATCCCAACGGCATTTCGACCAGTCTGCCATTTGATGTGCAACTGGATTTGGTACGCTCAATTAAAGGTCTGGAAAATGCGCATATTTTGCGTCCCGGCTACGCCATTGAGTATGATTATTTTGATCCGCGCGGCCTGAAAAATTCACTGGAGACCAAGGCAATACAGGGGTTGTTTTTCGCCGGGCAAATCAACGGAACAACCGGCTACGAAGAAGCCGCCGCGCAAGGTTTGCTGGCGGGGCTGAATGCGGCGTTGCAAGTGCGCGAGCAGGCTGCTTGGTGTCCGCGCCGTGACGAAGCCTATTTGGGCGTGCTGGTGGATGATTTGATAACCCGTGGCGTTTCCGAGCCCTACCGCATGTTTACCAGTCGCGCAGAATACCGCTTGCAATTGCGCGAAGACAACGCCGATCTTCGTCTTACTGAAATAGGACGCAAGTTGGGCATCATTGATGATGCCCGTTGGCAGACTTTTGAACAAAAACGCGAAGCGATTGCAAGTGAACAAGAACGGCTGCGCAACACGTGGGTAAATCCGCACAATTTAGCGGTTGCCGATGCGCTGCGGGTGCTGGGTAAGCCGGTCGAACACGAATATTCGTTGCATGAATTGTTGCGCCGCCCGGATGTGAGCTATGCCAGTCTGATGAGTTTGCCTAACGTCGGGCTGGCAGTGGATGATGAAATCGTTGCCAAACAGGTTGAAGTGCAGGCCAAATATCATGGCTATATTGAGCGGCAAAGGGAAGAAATCGATCGTGATCAACAGTATGAAACATTGGGCTTGCCGGATGATCTGGATTATCGCCAAGTGCGGGGGCTGTCCATTGAGGTACAGCAAAAGCTGAATCAGCATAAGCCGCAGACGATAGGCCAGGCAACACGAATTTCTGGTATTACGCCTGCGGCGATTTCGTTGTTGCTGGTACATATCAAACGCGGCTTTCACGATGATCGCATCCAGCAAAGCGCATGAATCTGGAACAAACGTTGCGGCGCGGCAGCGCGCAGCTGGGGTTACAGCTTGGTAGCGAGACCCAAGCGCGGCTGCTGGATTATGTTGCGCTGCTGCACAAATGGAATAAGGTTTATAACCTCACAGCAATTCGTGATCCAGAGCACATGGTCAGCCTTCACTTACTAGACAGCCTTGCTGTCTTGCCACACTTGTGGTCGGGGCGATGGTTGGATGTGGGTTGCGGGGCAGGCTTGCCCGGGGTGGTTCTGGCAATCGCGCAGCCGGATTGGCAGTTTACTTTGCTGGATAGTAATAGCAAGAAAACCAGTTTTGTCCAGCAAGCGATCATTGAACTTGATTTGCGCAACGTAGGCGTGTGCTGTACGCGCGTAGAGGAATTTCATACGCAGAAAAATTTTGATGGAATCATTTCGCGGGCATTTGCCGAGCTGAAGGATTTTTTTCGTTTGACTCGTCATTTGCTTGCGCCTCAGGGGCGCTGGGCGGCAATGAAGGGCTTGGCTGAAACAGAGGTTGTGAAAGTACCGGACGATTGCTTGGTAGAACAGATAGTTCAATTGCACGTGCCGGGTGTAGCGGCGGCGCGCAGTTTAGTCATTGCGACACGCAAAGGAAACCAGACAGCATGAGCAAAATTTTAGCGGTGACCAATCAAAAGGGTGGAGTAGGGAAAACCACCACTACAGTAAATCTTGCCGCCAGCCTTGCGGCAGCCGGGCAGCGCGTGTTGCTTATCGACCTTGATCCGCAGGGCAACGCGACGATGGGCAGCGGCATCGAAAAGCGTGACTTGCAGACCAGTATTTATAACGTGTTGCTGGGCAGTAAAACCGCCATTGAGGTGCGAAAAAATTCCACCGCCGGACGTTATGACGTGCTCCCCGCCAATCGCGATTTGGCAGGCGCGGAAGTGGAACTGGTGGATTTGCCGCAAAGAGAAATGCGCCTGCGCGACGCCTTGCGCGGTGTGACCGAAGAATATGACTATGTGCTGATTGATTGTCCGCCAGCGCTGAATTTGCTGACCCTGAACGGGTTGTGTGCGGCCCGGTCGGTAATGATCCCGATGCAATGTGAATATTACGCACTGGAAGGCTTGAGCGACCTGGTGAGTACCATCCGCAAAGTGCGCGCCAACTTGAATCCGGAATTGGAAATTGAGGGGCTGTTACGTACCATGTTTGATCCACGCAACGCATTGGCGCAACAAGTTTCCGATCAACTACAAGAGCACTTTGGCGACAAAGTATATCGCACCGTGATTCCGCGTAATGTGCGTTTGGCGGAGGCGCCCAGCTATGGTTTACCGGTTCTGTATCACGACAAATTATCCAAGGGTACGCAGGCATACCTGGCTTTGGCCGGAGAGTTATTGAATAACGCAGGACAACTGGCGGCAACGGTATTAGGGGAAGAATCATGGCAAAGTTAAACAGAGGGTTGGGTCGCGGGCTGGATGCCCTGCTGTCCGGCGGCAAAAGCGAGAAAGACGAGGTGCTGCGCGATTTGAATGTCGCACAACTCAAGCCCGGCAAATATCAGCCGCGTTCACAAATGGATGAGGCATCATTAGCCGAGTTGGCCGCATCAATTAAAGTGCAAGGGGTTATCCAGCCCATCTTGGTGCGCCAGCTTGATGATGGTAGCCATGAAATTATTGCCGGCGAGAGACGTTGGCGCGCCGCGCAGCTAGCCGGGCTTAGCCACGTGCCGGTGCTGGTGCGCAGTGTTCCGGATAATGCCGCGCTGGCAATGGCGTTAATTGAAAACATCCAGCGCGAAAACCTGAACCCACTGGAAGAGGCGATGGGCATACAACGTTTGATCGACGAATTCAAAATGACCCATCAGGTTGCCGCAGACGCAGTAGGGCGTTCGCGCAGTGCGGCAAGCAATTTACTGCGACTGCTCAAGCTCCCACAACCCGTGCAAACCATGTTGATGAAAAATAAATTGGACATGGGCCATGCACGTGCGTTGTTGCCTTTGGATAGCACACAACAAATATTACTGGCCAACAAAATCGTGTTGGGACAGCTATCCGTGCGTGAAGCAGAAATACTGGTGCAGAAACAAACCCAGGTGCCGCAAAAAAATAAACCGGATAAAACCACTAGGCTCAGCCGTGACACACAGCGGTTACAGGAAGAAATGAGCACGCACCTCGGAACGCGCGTGGAGATCAAACCGGGTAACAAGGGCGCGGGTAAACTGGTCATCGAATACACCAGCCATGACCAGCTCGATGAGTTTCTGAACAAACTGAAAAAAGGCAGATAATTTGAGCAAAATGGCAGGCAATGTCGACCAGCGAGGTTTGACACTCCCGCAAAACGCCGCTATTATCGCCGCGCTTTGCGATGCCGAAACCAAAGAAAAAAAAATGGCAAAGTGGGTGGTTGTCACGCAGGCGTTAGTCGTGCTTGTCGCAGTCGGCGTTGCTTACAGCATGAAAAGCACGCTGCAGTTCGCGATAGCGGTGTTAAGTGGGGGAGGAGTTTCAGTTCTCAACGGAGCATTGTTGGCCTGGCGAATGTCTGGGGCTACCTTGCGTCTTGCCCATAGTGCGCATCATCAATTACGGCTCATGTATTTTTACGCTGCCGAGCGGTTTCTGGCTGTCACGCTGTCGCTCGGCTTGTGCGTAACGGCATTAAAATTATTGCCGCTGGCTACACTAGGCGGATTTGTGGCGGGTCAAGCGGCGCTGCTTGCGGCTCGGTTGTTGTTTATTAGATTCGAGGTTGTGACTAAAAATGGCCAGTGAAGCACACACATCAGCAGGGTATATCAGGCATCACCTGCAAAATTTGATATACGGCCAATTGCCAGATGGCACGTGGGACGTAGCGCACAGTCCGGAAGGCGCAAAAGGGATGGGCTTTTGGTCAATCAATCTCGATACCGTTTTTATGTCCCTGTTGTTGGGTGTTGTTTTCATGTTCATATTTTACCGTGTTGCCAAGCGTGTTACTGCGGGGACACCGGGTGGATTACAAAATTTCTGCGAATGGGCAATTGAACTCATTGACAATAATGTGCGCGAATCCTTTTCTGCCAAGAACAACATGATTGGCCCCTTGGCATTGACGATCTTCTTTTGGATTTTCTCGATGAACCTGATGGATTTGCTGCCGATAGACATTGTTCCCTTGTTGACGAGCAAGCTTGGAATCCCCTTCTTCAAAATTGTTCCCTCCACCGACCCGAATGCCACATTTGGCATGGCAATCGGCGTGTTCCTTCTGGTGCTTTACTATAGCGTCAAAATGAAAGGCGTAAGCGGGTTCGCAGCTGAATTGACGATGCAACCATTTGGCAAATGGGGCATACCGGCTAACTTTTTGCTGGAGGGCATCAATCTGATAGCCAAGCCAATTTCTTTGGCGCTGCGGTTGTTCGGCAACATGTACGCCGGCGAAATGATTTTTATTTTGGTTGCGTTGCTGGGCGGAGCATGGGCGGGCATAACCGTGGGCAGTGTCACTATGTATGGTTCGCAGATTCTGTTGTCTTTAGGTTGGGCCATTTTTCATATCCTTATTATCACCTTGCAAGCGTTTATTTTCATGACGCTGACCATTGTCTATCTGGATATGGCCCATCAGGAACACCATTAAATTCGGCTTCATTAACTTTTAGCATTAATTTAACTCAGGAGAAAAAAATGGAAATGTCAAATGCATTGCTGTACATCGCAGGGGCGCTGATGATGGGTCTCGGAGCGCTGGGTGCAGCGGTTGGTATCGGTATTTTGGGGGGCCGTTTTTTGGAAGGCGCTGCTCGTCAACCAGAGCTCATTCCGATGTTGCGTATCCAGTTTTTCGTGGTGATGGGTCTGGTTGATGCGGTGCCGATGATTGCTGTCGCTATCGCGATGTATGTTCTATTTGCGGTGGCCCATTAATTTTCCCTAGGCGACAACACATTATTCAGGAAAGGTAGCTTGCATGAATATCAATGCAACTCTTCTCGCTCAGATGATTATGTTCATGCTGTTTGTGTGGTTCTGCATGAAATTTGTCTGGACTCCAATCATGGCCGCCCTGGAGCAACGCAAAAAGCAAATTGCCGATGGCCTGGCAGATGCGGAGCGCGCCAAGCATGATTTAGAGCTGGCCGCCAAACGTTCTGCAGAAATTATGCGTGAAGCAAAAGAAAAGGCGGGCGAAATCATCAGCAATGGCGAAAAGCGTGCCGGCGAAATCATTGAGGCCGCCAAAGGGCAGGCAAAGACCGAAGGCGATCGCATTATTATTGGCGCCAAGGCCGAAATCAGTCAGGAAGTATTCCGCGCCAAAGAGCAATTGCGTACCCAGGTGTCGGCAATTGCACTGGCCGGTGCAGGAAAGATTCTTGGGCGTGAGATTGACGCTAATGCCCACAATGACTTGCTCGATAAACTCGTTGCGGAAATCTGAATCCCATGGCTGAAGCTATCACCACTGCACGGCCCTACGCTCAGGCAGCATTCGAAGAAGCGCAAAAGCTGGCAGACCTGAAGGGTTGGTCAGGCATGTTGTTGTCTCTCGCTG
>DASRWN010000151.1:0-3022 GCA_035654595.1 Gallionella sp.
AAGGAAAAAATCTTTTCTTCAGTCATTGGCCGGATTGATGTTCAAGGGTAACTCCTGGTTAACCGGATTGTTACTGACCGCCATGCCGAAATGCAGGTAGGCGTTGGCCGTTGCCATGCGTCCGCGCGGCGTGCGTTGCAGATAACCTTGCTGAATCAAATAAGGCTCTAAAACGTCCTCGATCGTGTCGCGTTCTTCGCCAATGGCGGCAGCGAGATTATCCACTCCGACCGGCCCGCCGAGAAATTTTTCGATGATGGTCAGCAGTAGTTTCCTGTCCATCACGTCCAGCCCATGGGCGTCGACATCCAGCATGGTCAGGGCGGTATCTGCCACTTCGCGGGTGGCGCTGCCTGCTGCTTTTACATCGGCAAAGTCGCGCACACGGCGCAGCAGGCGGTTGGCGATGCGCGGTGTACCGCGTGCGCGTTTGGCAATTTCCAGCGCGGCGTCGATGGATAGACTCATTTCCAGCAGCCCTGCCGAGCGTATCACGATGCGTTGTAATTCTTCCGGCGAATAAAACTCAAGACGCGCCACAATACCAAAGCGATCACGTAACGGATTGGTCAGCATCCCGGCACGGGTGGTCGCACCGACCAGGGTGAACGGCGGTAAATCCAGCTTGACCGAGCGTGCGGCGGGGCCTTCGCCGATCATGATGTCAATCTGATAATCCTCCAGCGCGGGATAGAGAATTTCTTCTACCACCGGTGACAGGCGATGAATTTCGTCGATGAACAGCACGTCGTTCGGTTCGAGATTGGTGAGCAGGGCGGCCAGATCTCCGGCGCGCTCCAGCACCGGGCCGGAAGTGTGGCGTAGATTGACGCCCATTTCACTCGCGATGATTTTTGCCAAAGTGGTTTTACCTAATCCGGGCGGGCCAAACAACAGCACGTGGTCGAGCGGTTCTTTGCGTTGCTTGGCGGCCTCGATAAAAATCTCCAGTTGCGCGCGGATTTTTTCCTGGCCGACATATTCATCCAGTTGCTTGGGGCGCAACGCGCGCTCCAGCACTTCTTCCTGACGTGATGCAGGGACGGCAGAAGTCAGGCGTGGCTCGGTAGAAAGATTGTCGTTGTGTATCATGCTTTGGAAAGTAGTTTCAGCGCCTGCCGGATACCGTCCGACACACTCGTGTCCTCGGCTAATTGTTGCGCTGCCCAATTCGCCTCTTTCTCATTGTAGCCCAATGCCAGCAAGGCATTCAGAATATCACTGCCGGATTTGGCCGGAGCGACACCGGATGTTGCATGGCTGCCGCTGATGGTGAACTTGCCTTGTAACTCCAGCAACAATCGCTCGGCAGTTTTTTTGCCCACCCCGGGAATTTTGGTGAGACGACCCGCTTCTTTGTTGACCACCGCAAGCGCCAGATCATTCAGGCTCAAACCGGATAATACCGACAATGCAAGTTTGGGGCCGACCCCGCTGATTTTGAGCAATTGACGAAATGCAACACGTTCTTCGTTGCTCAAAAATCCGTATAACAGATGCGCATCTTCGCGCACAATGAGTTGGGTGTGCAGCATCACTTTTTCATGCAGTACCGGCAAATTGTAAAAGGTGCTCATCGGCACATCCAGTTCATAAGCCACACCTTGCACGTCCAGCAAAATTTGCGGCGGATTTTTTTCCAGCAAAATCCCGAACAATCTTCCGATCATATTAGCCTACCTTTTTTGACGCGATATCCCGTCGTAGCCAATGCACCCAAACCCAGGCCGCCGTGTGCGTGGCAAATCGCGCAGGCTAGCGCGTCTGCCGCATCCGGGCTGGGGCTGCCGGACAATTTCAACAAGCGTTGCACCATTTCCTGTACCTGTTCTTTTTTGGCGTGACCATTACCAACCACGGCCTGCTTCACTTGCAAGGCGGTGTACTCCGCCACCGGCAGATTCGCCAGCACCGCCGCACAAATCGCCGCTCCGCGCGCCTGCCCGAGTAACAGCGTGGATTGCGGATTCACGTTCACGAATACCTTTTCCACCGCCACTTGCTGTGGTTGATGCTGTGCAATCACTTCGCCCAATGAATTCAGGATGAGCTTCAAGCGTTCCGGCAATTCACCGGTCGGACTCTTGATGCAACCGCTGGCGACATAGTTGAGCGTTTGTCCATCCTTGTCGAGCACGCCAAACCCTGTCACCCGCAAACCAGGATCTATGCCGAGGATACGCATTACTCTTCTAACATTGCGTTTGTATAGACTTCCTGCACATCATCCAGACTTTCCAGCGCGTCGATCAATCGTTGCATTTTTACCGCATCGTCGCCGCTGAATATTACTTCGTTGGCAGCCTTCATGGTCACCTCGGCAAATTCTGCCTTATAACTGGCGGCTTCCAGCGCTTGCTTGACGGCAATAAAATCGTGCGGTGCAGTAATCACCTCGATACTGCCGTCCTCATTGGTTGTGATGTCTTCTGCGCCCGCATCCAGCGCCACTTCCATCAGGCCATTTTCATCGGTGCCGGGCGCGAAAATCATCTGTCCGCAATGTTTGAACAAGAAGGCAACCGAGCCATCGGTGCCCAGATTGCCGCCGGATTTGCTGAAGGCATGGCGCACATCGGCCACGGTGCGCGTCTTGTTGTCTGTCATGCAATCCACTATTACTGCAGCGCCGTTGATGCCATAGCCTTCATAACGTAATTCCTGGTATTCCACGCCTTCCAGTTCGCCGCTGCCGCGTTTGATGGCGCGCTCGACATTATCCTTGGGCATGTTGTTCGCATATGCCTTGTCCATCGCCAAACGCAAACGCGGATTGCCATCCGGGTCGCCGCCACCCAGTCTGGCAGCCACGCTGATTTCCTTGATCAAGCGTGTGAAAATCTTGCCGCGCTTGGCATCCTGCTTGCCCTTGCGATGTTGGATGTTCGCCCACTTGCTATGTCCAGCCATACTGCTCTCCGAAAATATCGTTGCAGGATGGTATCACCTCCGCCCCGTTAACCCAATATCACGGGGCGCAACGGCCAGTTAATAAAAATTATCGGGTCATGCATAGATTGAG
>DASRWN010000152.1:0-11977 GCA_035654595.1 Gallionella sp.
GGATATCGCGGATAGTCAAACAGCATCACTCCCGAACGGGATGATGCTGCTCGATGCGCTATTACTGTTAAAAGAACAGGACGACAGCATCTCGCTGCGCAAATCCTGTCGCGAAGGAGTGTGCGGTTCGGACGCGATGAACATCAATGGGCGTAATGGGCTGGCTTGCATCACGCCCCTGTCTTCATTGAAGCAGCCTATCGAACTGCGCCCTTTACCGGGTCTGCCGGTGATACGCGACCTGATTGTGGACATGACACAATTTTTCAAACAATATCACTCCATCAAACCTTATCTGATCAACAACGATCCGCCGCCTGAAACCGAACGCCTGCAGTCCCCTGAACAGCGTGCGCACCTGAATGGACTGTATGAGTGCATTCTGTGCGGTTGCTGCACGACTGCCTGTCCTTCTTTCTGGTGGAACCCCGATAAGTTCGTCGGCCCGGCAGGTTTGTTGCAAGCTTATCGTTTTATCGCCGACACACGTGATCAGGCAACCGCCGAACGGCTGGACGATTTGGAAGACCCATATCGCCTGTTCCGTTGCCACACCATCATGAATTGTGTCGAGGTATGCCCCAAGGATTTGAATCCTACCGAGGCGATAGGCAGCATCAAGGATATGATGCTCAAGCGCATCGTATAGAAATGGATCCATCCCATACCAAGCCAAAGAATCTGGAGCGGGTGCGCTGGCGGGCCAGGCGCGGATTATTGGAACTCGATATCGTGCTGGAGCATTTTATCCAGGCGCACTATGGGCAGTTAACGGAGGCGGAGCAGATGACATTTGAAGTCTTGCTGGATACGCCCGACAACCCACTCTGGGATATGATTACGCACAAGCAACCAGCGCAGCTCAAGAGCCAGCAGGCGCTACTGGAAAAAATCAGGACAGCATAAACCGATATTTTGAATGGGACGTATCATGGAAAATAAACGTGTCGCAACGCTTACGTTGGATGATGGACGCAGCATTGAGCTGCCGATGATGTCGGGCACATTGGGGCCAGATGTGATCGACATCCGGACACTGAACAAATTAGGTGTGTTGACCTACGACCCCGGGTTTTTTTCCACTGCCAGCTGCACCTCTGCCATTACTTTCGTTGATGGTGATAAAGGTCTGTTGTATTACCGTGGTTATTCGATCGAACAACTTGCCGAGCATTCCGATTTTCTTGAGGTGTGCTACTTGTTGTTGCATGGTGAATTGCCGACCACTCCGCAAAAAATCGAGTTCACACGTAAAGTAACCGAACACACCATGGTGCATGACCAGATGGCACGGTTCTTCACCGGTTTCCGCCGCGATGCGCATCCGATGTCGGTAATGGTCGGCGTAGTGGGCGCGTTATCCGCTTTTTATCACGATTCCCTGAACATCAATAAAGCCGAGCACCGTGATTTATCTGCATTGCGCTTGTTGGCAAAGGTGCCGACCATTGCGGCAATGGCGCACAAATATCACACCGGGTTTCCGTTCATGTATCCGAAAAATAAATTCAGCTACGTAGAAAATTTTATGTACATGATGTTCGCAACACCGGCGGAAGAATACGTGCCCAACCCGATTTTAGTGCGCGCACTGGAACGCATTTTCATTTTACACGCCGACCACGAACAAAATGCTTCCACCTCCACGGTACGACTATCCGGCTCGAGCGGCGCCAATCCATTTGCCTGCGTGTCTTCCGGGATCACCGCGCTGTGGGGTCCGGCACATGGCGGCGCAAATGAAGCGGCATTGAAAATGCTCGAAGAAATCGGCGATGTATCGCAAGTAGCCGAGTATGTACAGGGCGTAAAAGATAAAAAATATCGCCTGATGGGCTTTGGCCATCGGGTGTACAAAAACATGGACCCGCGCGCGGCGGTGATGCGGCGTACTTGCCATGAAGTATTGAAAGAGCTCGGACTGGGAAACAACAAACTGTTTGGCTTGGCAATGGAGCTGGAGCGTGTTGCCCTGAGTGACCCCTATTTTATCGAGCGCAAGCTATACCCGAATGTGGATTTTTATTCTGGCATCGTGCTGCGCGCAATTGGCATTCCGAGCAACATGTTCACGGTGATTTTTGCGGTAGCGCGTACCATTGGCTGGATTTCGCAATGGAACGAAATGATAGAGGACGCCGAATATAAAATCGGGCGCCCGCGCCAGCTTTATCTTGGCGCGGCCAAACGTGATTTTATGCCGGTTGAGCAACGTTGAATGGGCCCGAAAATTTTCTGAGGAAAATGCGGCAGAATTCGCCGCTGTTTGGCGCGAATGCGCCTTTCATTGAAGAGCTGTACGAAAAGTATCTTCTCGATCCGGGCGCTGTGCCGGATGACTGGCGTAAGTATTTCGACGCCATGCAACTTGATTCCAGCGTGCATGACGTACCGCACAGCCCCATTCAGCACGCCTTTTTGGCGTTGTCTGCAACAAGCAATGTAACTACAACCGACACCGCACGCAAGCAAATCTTCGTGCTGCAACTCATCAACGCGTACCGCTTTTTGGGCACGCGCGTCGCCAACCTTGATCCGCTGATGCGCCATGCCAAGCCGGTAATCGCCGAGCTGGACCCGGCGCACTATGGTTTGGGCGAAGCGGACATGGATAGCACCTTTGATACCGGCTCATTAGTTGCCGGCACACGTATGACGTTACGTGAAATTCTCAAATTATTACGTCAAACCTACTGTAGCAGTATCGGCGCTGAATACATGTATCTCGGCAATATCGAGCAAAAACGCTGGGTACAAAATCGTCTGGAAGGAACGCGTGGGCAAGCCGGATATGACAGCGAGGTGCGCCGTCACATTCTGGAACGAATCACCGCTGCGGAAACACTGGAACGCTATTTGCACACCAAATTTGTCGGGCAAAAACGCTTTTCATTGGAAGGCAGCGAAACGCTTATCCCACTGCTTGACCACCTGTTGCACCGCTGTGGTGAACAAGGCGTGCAAGAAGCCGTAATTGGCATGGCGCACCGCGGCCGCCTGAATGTACTGGTCAATATCCTGGGCAAGCAGCCCTCGATGTTGTTTGCCGAATTTGAAGGCATACATACCGAACAGCTGACCTCCGGCGACGTCAAATATCACCAGGGTTTCTCCGCTGATATAAGCACGCCGGGAGGCATATTGCATGTTGCGCTGGCGTTCAATCCCTCCCATCTGGAAATTGTCGATCCGGTGGTAGAGGGTTCAGTGCGCGCGCGCCAGCATCGCCGCAAAGATTTGAACGGGTCAAAGGTTGTTCCGATTTTATTGCATGGCGACGCCGCATTTGCCGGTCAGGGCGTGGTGATGGAAACCTTGAGCATGTCGCAGACACGCGGTTATCGCACCGGCGGCACAATCCATATCATTATCAACAACCAGATCGGTTTCACCGCATCCGATGTGCGTGATGCACGCTCCAGCACCTATTGCAGTGATGTCGCCAAGATGATTGATGCGCCCATCCTGCATGTCAATGCCGATGACCCTGACGCAGTGCTGTTGATTTGCGAAATCGCACTGGATTACCGTATGCAGTTCAACAAAGATGTGGTGATCGACTTGGTCTGCTTCCGCAAGCTGGGACACAACGAGCAAGACGAGCCGCTGGTCACCCAGCCATTCATGTACCGTTTCATACGTCAACACCCCGGTACGCGTGCTTTATATGCGCAGAAACTGCTTGATGAGGGCGTGATACTGGCCGGCGACGCAGAACGCATGATCAGCGACTACCGCCAGGCAATTGATGAGGGGCACAACTCTATCAATCCTGCATTGCCGGTAAACGAAAGTAAAATTTCCATCGACTGGGCATCGTTTAAGCGCGACACGCCATGGGATATTGCGGTAAATACCGCCGTGCCATTGGAACGCATACAGCAACTCACCGTGCCGCTAACTCGCGTGCCGGATAATTTTGCCTTGCATGCACGCGTACAAAAAATCGTCGATGATCGCGGCGCGATGGGGCGTGGTGAGCAACCGCTGGATTGGGGCATGGCGGAAACCTTGGCTTATGCCACGCTGCTCACCGAAGGTTATCCGGTCAGATTGAGCGGGCAGGACACGCAGCGCGGCACGTTTTTCCATCGCCATGCTGCATGGCATGACCAGAACCGCAAAGAATGGCACGAAGGCGTGCATATCCCGTTGCAACATCTTGCGCCTGATCAGGCGGATTTTGTCGTGATTGATTCCCTGCTTTCCGAAGAAGCGGCGCTCGGATTTGAATATGGCTATGCCACCGCCGAACCTGATTCACTGGTGTTGTGGGAAGCGCAATTTGGCGACTTTGCAAATGGTGCGCAAGTAGTTATCGACCAGTTTATCGCTTCCGGTGAGGTGAAATGGGGCAGGTTGTGCGGCTTGGTAATGTTGCTGCCGCACGGCTATGAGGGGCAGGGGGCAGAGCATTCATCGGGACGGATCGAACGCTATCTACAATTGTGCGCTGATTACAACATCCAGGTGTGCATCCCTTCTACACCCGCGCAAATGTTTCATTTGCTACGCCGTCAGATGTTGCGGCCTTATCGTAAACCCCTGATCGTATTCACGCCCAAAAGCCTGTTACGCAGCAAGGATGCGGCTTCTCCACTGGCAGAGTTGACCGACGGGCATTTTCAGCCAATTATTGCCGAGGCAGAACAATTGGATAATAAAAAAGTGCGGCGTATCATCGCCTGCAGCGGCAAGGTATATTACGACTTACTCGCCGCCAGGCGCAGCAAAGAAAAAATGGATATGGCGATTATCCGCATCGAGCAACTTTATCCATTCCCGCACGATGATTTTGTCGCGCAAATCAATGCTTATCCGAGCGCCACCGAAGTGGTGTGGTGCCAGGAAGAACCCGGCAATCAGGGCGCGTGGCATCGCATCCAGCATTATTTATTGCGCCATTTACGCGCAGGCATGCGCTTGGATTACGCACTGCGGCCATCGTCTGCCGCCCCAGCTGCCGGTTATCTGGCAGTGCATCAGGAACAACAAAAGGCAGTAATAGAAGCCGCTTTCCGCGACGACATCAACACCAAACCCAATCCGGGAGCAAGCCACCATGAGCATCATTGAAGTCAAAGTTCCTCAGTTATCCGAATCCGTATCTGAAGCAACTTTGCTGACCTGGCACAAGCAGGTTGGCGAAGCGGTGGCCGAAGGCGAAAATCTTATCGATATCGAAACCGACAAAGTGGTGCTGGAATTACCCGCCGTCAAAAGCGGCGTGCTGACTAAAATCATCAAGGGCG
This sequence comes from Gallionella sp., assembly GCA_035654595.1. Taxonomy (GTDB): domain Bacteria; phylum Pseudomonadota; class Gammaproteobacteria; order Burkholderiales; family Gallionellaceae; genus Gallionella. Next base: position 5,253 of record DASRWN010000152.1, read on the forward strand.
ATGGCGAAAAAGTGACCAGCAATGAACTGATCGCGCAGATTGACAGCAACGCAAAGGCCACAGCAACGCCTGCCTCGTCTGCTGCACCACATGCAGAGGCCACTTCAGCAGTGCCGCCTTCGGTGCGCAAACTGGCGCGTGAAAAAGAGGTCGATGCCTCCAATTTGCACGGCAGCGGACGCAGTGGACGCGTCACCAAAGAGGACGTGCTGAATGCGATGCAGCAAGTCAAATCTGCTTCCTCGATGGGGGAGGGTCGGGGGGAGGATGGACAAGCCCTTCCAGTTATCGCGCCTTCCGGCAATCGTCCCGAACAACGTGTGGCAATGACGCGTATCCGTCAGCGCATTGCCGAACGGCTGCTGCAATCACAACAGAACGCCGCAATCCTGACCACCTTTAACGAAGTGAACATGCAGGCAGTAATAGATTTACGCAGCCATTACAAAGATACTTTTGAGCAACAACATGGGGTAAAACTTGGCTATTCGTCGTTTTTCGTCAAGGCGGTGGTTCTGGCGCTGCAAAAATTTCCTGTCGTTAACGCCTCGGTGGACGGCACCGATGTCATCTATCACGGCTATTTCGATATTGGCATTGCGATAGGCAGTGAGCGTGGTTTGGTCGTGCCCATCATCCGTGATGCCGACAAGCTGTCGTTTGCCGACATCGAAAAACAGATCGCTGATTTTTCAGCACGGGCAAAAGTAGGCAAATTGACCATGGAAGAACTCACCGGCGGCACGTTTTCTATTTCCAACGGCGGCGTATTCGGTTCGATGCTCTCCACACCCATCATCAACCCACCGCAATCCGGCATCCTCGGCATCCATGCCACCAAGGACAGGCCCGTCGCAGAGAACGGCCAGGTCGTCATTCGCCCAATGAATTATCTCGCCGTCTCTTACGATCACCGTATCATTGATGGCCGCGAAGCAGTACAGTTTTTGTCAGCTATTAAAGAAGCATTGGAATATCCGGGACGGGTGTTGCTGAATTTATGAGGACAGCTATCCACATACGTTCTATTCGCTTCTCAATATTTCATATTTTTACGGCCAGCGAATGAGCTTGAGTTCCTTGAGTCTAATTGCCGTCGCAAAATTTGAAACACCAAACTTTTTGGAGATGGAATAAACTTGCCGGCCGTTCAATTGTTTCTTATAAGGAAATCGGGCCACCCCGCCCATTCGCTCGCATAAACATTTTGTGGTTGAGCCGGGATGTCCGGCGGCAAAGCTTTATTCCTGATCAGCACTTTCCAACTTCCGCTAGTGGATATTTCTTGCGCTCGCGCCCACTTTCGCGCGTTCGTGAAAGGGCGCCAGCGGTAATTTATCGGAGCCACATTCCCGGTGCCGAGGAAATCACCCCAGGATGTCCACTCGTCCTTTCCCTTGTAGGTTTGGTACACGTTCGATGGGATGTCGAGGGGAAGCCACCCCTCCTGTTTTGCTTGTGCGATCCATTGTGCGCGTGATTTCAGATGCTTTGAGCGCGCCCATTCGCGCGCTTCTGCAAATGGCCTATAGACTCGCCGGAAGGTAGCCATGCGGCCGGTGCCGAGGAATTCTCCCCAAGTGGCGCACCAGTCCTTATATTGTTCCAACGGGAATCTCGGTATGTTAATGGGTAGCCACCCTTCCTGTTTTAACCGCTTCAGCCATTGGGACTGAGATTTAATTTCTTGTGCCTGAACCCATGCTTGCGCTTGTGCAAATGGCAGCCATGTTTCCCGTATAGCACTGGACGCACTGTGCCCACTCACAATTTGACCTCTCGCTTCATATCGCGTCACTACATCCTGTGCGACATAGCCCAGGTCTGACAGATGTTTGAGCACAGCAACTGCGAGCTTGAACGTGCTTAATTTTGTCGGTACCTGTACGTCCGTCGAACTGATCAGGTCCAGGGGGTACTCGCGAATTCGCACTACGGTCCAGCCTGCATTCTGCATCAACTGCGTTTTCGCCCGGTCGCGTGCTTCTGATCCCTTCCTGCTGTGCCAATAATTGCCATCGAACTCAATCACCAGATGTAGCCCAGGGGCATATACGTCTACGTCCTGTTTTTTCTCGCCCGGAATAGAGATACTCCTTTTAGTGAGATCGATTTCTGGCAATAAGCTTGCCAATTCATGCCTTAGCCGTTCTTCGGCCTTGGAACGTTTGGCCATCCGTGGAACTCCCAGAAATTCCTCCCACCCTTTCCATTCCAACGCATAGACCAGCGCGACGTTGGTGGGGATGTTCTTGGGCCACTGCTTCGCAGCCTTGGCCAACTGCGCCAATTCCCGCCATTCCTCACTGCTGTCGACTTGCCGGTTGCGCGCCCAAGCACGTGCCTCTGCGAAAGATATCCATTGATAATTAGAGGACGCCAGATTCTCGGTTCCAAGAAAATCTGCCCAGCCCGTAAATGCTTCACCATATGCACTGCGGGGATCGGCAGGAAGATACTCCGGCAATCGTTTCTCGGCTGCGAGTCTGAGCCATCCTGCCTTTGACTTGAGCCCTTGCGTACGCGCCCACTCGCGGGCTTCTTCGAACAAGCGGTAGCGTCTTTTTTGGGTTGCGACATATCCGGTACCGAGAAAATCACCCCAATCTGTCCAATCGCCCTTTCTCTTGTAGGTCTGGTACACATTCGCGGGGATATCGCTAGGCAGCCAACCAGGCAGCTTGGAATGCTTGCGCCATTGCTTTTCCGAATGAACACCCTGATTACGCGCCCAAGCGCGTGCATCTAAGAATGGTCGCCACTTGTGTTTTGTCATCATTCACGTTCCTGGACTTTTATATGGCCAAGCTAGGGCGCTTTCCTTATTGCGAGTGTGTCATTTCCCGCTGTTCAGCGAGTGAAGCAGTGCAATTTTTGTCTTCCATCAAAGAAGCCCTAGAGTATCCATGACGCGTGCTGCTGAATCTATAAAACCTGCATCACAAGGCAACAAGAAATCAGACTTATTATGTTGTTGCCCGTACCGTCCGATTTTTATACTGTTTGATCAACCTCGTTGTTGAAGCATCATGCTGAACTGAGACATCTTCATTGAGTTCCGGCAATATTTTGCCAGCCAGTTGTTTGCCCAGTTCCACACCCCATTGATCGAACGGGTTGATGTTCCATACCACACTTTGCACCAATACTTTGTGTTCGTAGAGTGCAATCAACATGCCCAAGGTGTACGCATCAAGTTTGTCGAACAATAAGGTGTTGCTCGGTTTATTGCCGGCAAAAATCTTGTGTGGCAGCAGATTTTCCAATGCCTCGCCCTGCAAACCAGCCGCCATCAGTTCGGCACGCGCTTCGGTTGAAGTTTTGCCTGTCATCAGCGCTTCGCTCTGCGCAAAACAGTTGGCAAGTAGGATGGCGTGATGATCCCCAGTGGGGTTGTGGCTGCGTATGGGTACCAGAAAATCTGCCGGTATCATGCGTGTGCCCTGATGAATCAGCTGATAAAAAGCATGTTGACCGTTGGTGCCGGGTTCGCCCCATACCACCATGCCGGTATCGTAATCCACCATGTTGCCATCACGATCTACGCTTTTGCCATTGCTCTCCATCTCCAGTTGTTGCAAATAAGCGGGGAAGCGGTGCAGGTATTGGTCGTAGGGGAATACGCCAGTTGACCCTGCGGCGAAAAAGTTGCCATACCAGATGCCGAGCAAACCAAGCAGCACCGGAACATTCTTATCCAGCGGCGCGGCACGAAAATGCTCGTCCATGCTGTGCGCACCAGCCAACAATTCTTCGAACCTATCCATCCCGATATACAACGCAATAGGCAAGCCGATCGCAGACCATAACGAATAGCGTCCCCCGACCCAATCCCAAAACTCAAAAACATTTTGCGGATTGATACCAAATTTTGCAGTGGCGGCGAGATTAGTCGAGACCGCTGCAAAATGTTGCGCCACGGCTTTTTCATCGCCCAATTTTTCGACTAACCAGGCGCGTGCAGTCCGGGCATTGGTGAGTGTTTCCTGTGTGCTGAAGGTTTTTGAGCTGACGATAAATAAGGTTGTTTCCGCATCCAGCTGTTTCAATGTTTCGATGATGTGCGTGCCATCTACGTTGGAAACAAAATGCGCGCGTAATGCAGGGCTGGCATAAGGTTTGAGTGCCTCGCAGACCATTAGTGGGCCCAAATCCGAGCCGCCGATACCGATGTTGACGATGTCACGAATCGGCTTACCCGTGTATCCGACATACCGACCTTGACGCACTGCGTCGGAGAAACTGCGCATCGATCCCAGCACACGTTGCACATCCGGCATGACATTTTTTCCGTCCACATAAACCGGACGTTCAGAACGGTTGCGCAATGCAGTATGCAAGGCTGCCCGCTGTTCGGTGACATTGATCTTTTCACCATCAAACATGCGCTGGATGGCAGTCGCCAGACCATTTTGTTTGGCTAGTGCGATTAGCAGTTTGATGGTTTCCTGATTGATACGGTTTTTGGAGTAATCAAACCATAGGCTGCCCAGTTGCAGCGAAAATTTGTCACAGCGCTCGGGATCATCCTGAAACATCTGGCGCATCTGGACGGGTTTGATGATGTTGTGATGTGCGACGAGTGCCTGCCAAGCAGCAGATTGAAGGAGTTTTGACATGATGATCAATTCAAATCTATTGCAAAATATTAAGCTTCCGGAATCAAAATTACGCCCGCCAACGGCGGCAAAGCAATTTCGGCAGAGTAGGGCAGCCCCATCCAGCCAATCGGCTCCGCCTGTATCAATCCGGCATTACCAACATTACTGCCCGCGTAATATTGCGAATCACTGTTCAGTACCTCACGATATTGAACATGATAGGGTAGTCCGATGCGATAACGATTGCGTGGCACCGGAGTCAGGTTCAAGGCGATGATTGCGCAAGATCCATCACGTGCGCGACGTTGATAGGATAATACCGATTCGTTTGCATCATTGCAGTCTATCCAGTCAAAGCCCTCTGACTGAAAATCCTGATCGTGCAGCGCCGGGATATCACGGTATAGCCGATTAAGATCTTGCACTAAATCCTGCATGCTGCTGTGCAATTCTTCAGCTAATTGCCACCACTCAATCTCCCACTTGGCCTGCCACTCCCGTCCCTGCGCGATTTCGTTGCCCATAAAGTTGAGTTTCTTGCCAGGACTGGTCATCTGATAAGTCAACAATAAACGCAAATTGGCAAATTTCTGCCAGCCATCGCCAGGCATTTTAGACAGCAGCGAGCCTTTACCATGCACTACTTCATCGTGCGAGAACGGCAATACAAAATTTTCGCTGTAAGCGTAAAGTTGCCCGAAGGTAAGTTGATTATGGTGATAGCGCCTGTGCACCGGATCGTGCTGGAAATAACTCAGGGTATCGTTCATCCAACCCATGTTCCATTTGATCGAAAAACCTAATCCTCCAACATAAGTAGGGCGTGATACCCCCGGCCATGCAGTGGATTCTTCTGCCATAGTTAATGCACCCGGAAATTGTTCATGCACCATGATATTCAGCTCGCGCAAAAAATCCACTGCTTCCAGATTTTCTCGGCCACCATATTTATTCGGTATCCATTCACCGGCTTTACGCGAATAATCCAGATACAACATCGACGCAACTGCATCCACGCGTAACCCATCAAAATGAAACTCGGACAACCAGAAATGTGCGCTCGACAGCAAAAAACTTTTCACTTCGTTGCGCCCATAGTTGAAAATATGCGTGCCCCAATCCTGGTGAAAGCCCTTGCGCGGGTCTTCATGTTCATACAACGCAGTGCCGTCAAAACGCGCTAACGACCAGCTGTCCTGGGGAAAGTGCGCCGGTACCCAGTCGAGAATGACACCGATATTGACCTGGTGGCAAGTATCGATGAAATATCGTAATTCGTCGGGCGAGCCAAACCGGCTGGTGGGTGCAAAATAGCCGGTGGTCTGATAACCCCAGGATTCATCCAGCGGGTGTTCGGAGATCGGCAGGAGTTCGATGTGGGTATAGCCCATCTCTTTGGCATAGGGTACGAGATGAGCGGCTAATTCGGTATAACTGTAACAACGGCCATCGGGGTGGCATTTCCAGGAACCCGCATGGACTTCATAAATACTCATTGCACTATGCAGCCAATCCCAATGTGCGCGCTGCGCCATCCAGTCAGCATCCTGCCAGATGTACTCATGGACAGGTGCGGCAAGTGCCGCAGTGCCCGGGCGTAATTCAAAACCTTGTGCGTAGGGATCGGTTTTAGTCAGCACATGACCAGAATCGCGGTTGCGTATCTCATAGCGATATAGGGCATGTTGCGTGATTCCCGGGATAAACAATTCCCACACGCCGCTGGAGCCATGCGAACGCATCGGATGTAATCGACCATCCCATTGGTTGAATTCACCGACCACGCTGACACGCTCAGCATTCGGCGCCCAAACAGCAAAGCGCACCCCCGTTACGCCGTCTATTTCGACGACATGCGAACCGAACATGCGGTAGCCTTGCTGTAATTTCCCCTCACCGAACAAATACAAATCCTGCTCAGAAATGTGCATGGGAAACTGGTATGGGTCGTATATTTCATGCTGCGCATCACCTTCATTGACGCGCAGGCGATAGGGTTTGACAGGCTGAATTTTATCGCGCCATTCGAAAATGCCGTCAGGATGAACACGTTTAAACCGGTTGTTATCCGGCGAGGCAAGCAAGGTAATTTTGGTGGCGCCCGGTTTATAGACACGTATCACC
>DASRWN010000153.1:0-6143 GCA_035654595.1 Gallionella sp.
CAGTGAGATAGCAAAGACGTTATCAAGAGACGCCACAACCTCAAAGCAACTTTCCGCTAAGAAAGCAGCCTGGAGTAAATGGCAAGATAAGCTTCGGCACTGGCGTTCCAGCTAAAGTTTTTGCTCATGCAGTTTTTGCATAAAGTCTTCCATTGCCGTGTATTGCAATACAAAGTCACGGCACGCTGTATTGCAACATATAAGTTTTCAGTCGTCATACCCTTGAACATAAAGCCGCTGGCGCTGCCGTCTTTCAGAGTTTCTGCAGTGCAGTCGACTACCGAGTCGACCAAACCGCCAGTGGCATGCACGATGGGTGGTGTGCCGTAGCATTGGCTATACAGTTGATTCAGACCACACGGTTCAAAGCGCGACGGCATGACAAACATATCCGCCCCAGCCTCGATCTGATGAGACAGCTTCTCGTTAAACCCTGTCACAGTAGCGATTTTGCCCGGATAGCGCAGCGCTAACTCTCGTGCAGCTTGCTGCATCTTCACATCGCCGTGGCCAAGCAGTGCCAGTTGCACAGGTAACTCAATCAGGCGCGGTGCAATTTCAAGCAACAGGTCCAGACCTTTTTGCTGGGTGAAACGGCTGACTACTCCCAATAAAGGCGTTTCCGGCTCCAGATTCAAACCCATTTTACTTTGCAGCGCCTGCTTGTTTGCTGCTTTCCCCGCCATATGTGCCACACTGTATTTTTTACTCAGGTGCGGGTCGCTTGCCGGGTCCCACTCGTCCGTATCAATCCCGTTGAGTATACCGCTCAGATGATCACGGCGCTCGCTCAATAAACCTTGCATACCAAATCCCAAATCAGCTTGCTGGATTTCTCGCGCGTAATTCGGACTCACGGTGGTGATGTGATCGGCATAAAACAGGCCCGCTTTGAGAAACGACAGGTTACCGTAAAATTCCGCGCCATCGACGCTGAAGCAGGAGGCCGACAACTGTAACGTTTGCACTGTGGTCGGCGCAAAATTTCCCTGGAACGCCAGATTATGAATGGTCACCAGACTGCGCACAGTGCTTGGTGAAAAATGCAGGTATGCTGGGGCCAAAGCTGTTTGCCAGTCGTTGCAATGCAGCACATCGGGACGCCAGGCAAGCGGCGATTCGTTGTCGGCCAATAGCGCAGCCACTTTGGAAAACAGGCCAAAACGTTGCGCATTATCCGGCCAGTCTTGTCCATTTTCATCCTGATAAGGGCCACCCTCTCGCTGATACAAACTCGGGCAATCAAGCACCAACAGCGGAGTGCCGTTTGGTAGCCTACAAGACAGTATTTCTACTGGCGGAAAGCCCGGCAAGACAGTCAAGGTGGACACTCTTTTAGGGTTAAACAATTGCGCAATTACTTGCGTATAGCCGGGCACGAATACGCGCACATCTACCCCGATGGTACGCAAGGCAGCCGGCAGTGCCGAACTCACATCGGCCAGGCCGCCAGTCTTGATCACGGGGGCAACTTCGGAAGTCACAAACAGGACTTTTATTTTAGCCATACCGTCATTCTTCCATCGGGCTGTTCAAGGTTGCCGGATCAAGCGGCTATAGCCAGCGCATCATGCCTAATTCAAATGGATGCGTCAGCAGATCATGGTGCGGATAAACGCGAATTCGGTATTCCAGCTTGCCGCATTGCTCAGGCTTCACTTCCATAGCAAAAATATTTGCTCCCGCTTCGGTCACTGTACCAATGGACTCAAAACGATAGCGCTGTGTGCTTTGCAACTTGTCACGTTTGCTGGACAACCCAAGCAGCATTTCAACCACCACATCAGCAGGATCAAGATCATTCAATTCAACGGCCACCTCAAAGCGCAGGCTTTCGCCAAAGTTGATTTCATGATGTTCGGCATCCAGGCGGCTTAACGCCACGTTGGGCCATGCTTTGTGTATGCGCGCCTTCCAGTCAGCAATGACAGATGAATTCTTAAATTGATCTTGCTCGTACAAGCGATGTTGCTTACTGGCTGGCAAATAACATTTGGCAAGATATTCACCTACCATGCGCAGGGAATTGAAACGTGGCATGATGGTTGCCATTGAGTGTTTAGCCATTTTTACCCAATTGGCCGAGAAGCCCATCGTGCCCTGCTCGTAATACAGTGGCAATACATGGTCTTGCAGCAGCTCATAAAGTGTGCTGGTTTCTTCATGGGTACGGGCTTCCTCGCTTAAGGCAGTCGAAACCGGCTTGATCGCCCAGCCATTTTTACCGTCATAGCTTTCGCCCCACCAGCCATCCAATACGGACAGGTTAATCGTGCCATTCAACCCGGCTTTCATACCCGATGTACCGCTTGCCTCCAATGGGTATAGCGGGTTGTTCAACCAGACATCAACCCCGGTGACCAGTTTGCGCGCCAACCCAAGATCGTAACCTTCCACCATCAACACTTTGCCGACAAATTCTGGCAGATGAGAAATTTGCGTGATACGGCGAATCAGATCTTGCCCGGGCACATCTGCCGGGTGCGCTTTACCGGCAAAAATAAACACCGCCGGGCGTTCCGGGTCATGCAATATCTCGCGCAGCCAATCCAAATTATTAAATAACATCGTGGCGCGCTTATAGGTCGCAAAACGCCGTGCAAAGCCAATTGTAAGAATATTCGGATTTTCCGGATTAACATATTTAAGCAGGCGGTCAAGATGCGCCTCGGAGCCATTATTACGAAAGTGCTGGGCACTGACGCGATCACGCACCATGCCCAACATTTTCGACTTCAGCGTTTGCCGCACACTCCAGAATAAATGATCCGGAATATTGTTAACACCCTCCCAAAATGCCACATCATTCATGCGCGCACTCCATTCCATACCCAGGTGACGCTCCAATACTTCGTTCCATTCAGTGGCTAAAAAAGTCGGTGCATGGACACCGTTGGTAATGTATGTCATCGGGTTTTCCCGAGCTTCTATTTGCGGCCACATCTCGCCACAGATATCCGCCGATACATCGCCGTGAATGCGCGATACCCCATTGTTAAACCGTGTGCCACGGATTGCCAACGCAGTCATATTGAAATCAGCACTCTCACTGTTATGACCCAGCGCCAAAAACTTTTCGCGGCTCAATTTCAGCTCCGGGTAATAATGTTCAAAATAAGTTAGCACCATTGCTTCGTTAAAGTGGTCATGCCCCGCAGGTACCGGCGTGTGCGTTGTAAAGATGGTATTGGCAGCAACTGCTTCCAGCGCGGTAGAAAAGTCCATATCTCCGCCGACGATGGTCTGGCGAATACGCTCCAGTACCAGAAATGCGGCATGGCCTTCGTTAATATGCCACACCGTAGGTTTCAACCCGATCTCTTGCAAGGCGCGCACACCACCGATGCCCAGCACGATTTCCTGTTCAATACGCATCACCTTATCTCCGCCATATAAACGGTGTGTGATGTTGCGATCATGCACACTATTACTGTCCAGATCAGTATCCAGCAGATACAGGGTGATATGGCCAATCCTGGCCTGCCAAATCTTGATGTTGAGCTTGCGGCCGGGTAACTCTACCGAGGTATAAGCTTCTGAACCATCCACACGTTTAGCCGGCACGACAGGTAAATCTTCAAAATGGGAATCGCTATTCGTGGCGATTTGATTGCCTTCGCCGTCTATGGTTTGGTGGAAATAACCTTGGCGATACAACAAGCCCATGCCGATAAACGGTAAACGCAAATCACTCGCCGCCTTGCAATGGTCGCCAGCCAGAATGCCCAAGCCCCCAGAATAAATCGGGAAACTTTCATGAAAACCGAACTCGGCACAAAAATAAGCGACCAGATCATCCTTGCGCAGCCAATCCGAACCACCTACCGGCTCGGGATGGTCGTGGTAAGTATCGTAAGCCGCCAACACACGGTTGAAATTGCCGATGAACACCTGGTCGTTCGCCGCATCCAGCAAGCGCTTTTCATCCACCCGCTTCAGGAATGCTTTGGGATTCTGTCCAGTCGCCCTCCATAAGCCAGGATGCAAACGGGCAAATAGCCCACGAGTAGGCCTGTGCCAGCTATACCAAAGGTTGTTTGCCAACTCTTCAAGACGTGCAAGACGTGCCGGTATTTTCGGTCGTACTTGTAAAACAAATGAGGTGCTTTTTTCCATGTTCAAAATGCCCAATCAATAACAAAAAGTACGCAGCCTTAAATTGTAACAGCACAGTGATGACGCTATTTCCGTAATCACTGTTTTTCCTGATGGCCGCCAAACTCGAAACGTAATGCGGAAAGCAATTTATCTGCATAATTAGCTTCGCCTTGTGATGAAAATCGGCTGAACAGCGCAGCAGCCAATACCGGCACAGGCGTACCAGACTCTATCGCCGCAATACTGGTCCAACGACCTTCTCCGGAATCGGACACGCGCCCGCTAAAACTTGCCAAATCAGCGTCTCCATGTAACGCATGCGCGGCTAAATCAAGCAGCCAGGAACCCACCACGCTACCGCGCCGCCATAACTCGGCAACCTCGGCGACATCAATGTCATAGCTCAATGCATCAGACTCGCGTAACGGTGCTGTTTCGGCGTCTGCGTGGCGGGCTGCGCCGCCTGTATTGGCATGCCGTAATAAATTAAACCCTTCCGCATAAGCTGCCATCAGTCCGTATTCGATCCCGTTATGCACCATTTTGACAAAATGCCCTGCTCCTGCTGCGCCGCAATGTAGATAACCTGTCTCGGCATCGCTATGAACACCGCTACGACCCTCGGTACGCGGCGCGGTATCAATTCCCGGCGCTAAGGCAATAAAGACCGGCTGTAAACGGACAACCGCTTTTTGATCTCCGCCTATCATCAAGCAGTAGCCGCGTTCCAACCCCCACACGCCACCGCTCACGCCGACATCAACATAGTAAATTGATTTCGCGGCCAGCTGCCGGGCGCGAATGATGTCGTCTTTGTAATAGGAATTCCCACCGTCGACCAGCACATCGTCAGCGCGCAAAAGGGGCGTGAGTTCGGCAACGCTGGCATCAACTATCGCCGCCGGCAGCATCAACCAGACAACGCGCGGCACGGTCAGTTTGTTGATGAAATCTGCCATGCTACCAGACCCCACCGCTCCTTCTTTAACCAAGGCCTGCACGGCTTCAGCGCTGCGGTCAAACACCACGCACTGATGCCCGGCACGTTGCAGACGACGCACCATATTTGCACCCATACGTCCCAACCCTATCATCCCGATTTGCATTTTAGTCCTCCGCTGTTCCAGGCTTTAATTAAGTTGCTGCCGTGCTGTCCAAGTGCCACTCGGCAGAGGTGACACGGGCGGCGGGTAAATTGATACCAAGCAACATCTGTTCCAGTGCTTTACGCTTTGCTGCGCCAGCAACCAAAAATATTTTCTGCCGCGCCTCATTCAAGGTATTTAGACCAAGCGAGACACGTTCTGCTGGTGGTTTCGGCGCATTGAATACTGCCACAACACTTGCCGCACTTTCTACCGCCGGATTATTCGGAAACAGGCTGGCAGTGTGTCCGTCTTCACCCATTCCCAGCAAAACCAGATCGAGCGGAACATTGCTTGCCAGCACTGCAGCATAACGATTGGCCGCCTGATATGCGCCTTGCTCAGCCGGAATAAAATGAATATTACCGGCTGGAATTACAACATGATCCAGCAACGCTTTTTGCGCCATACTGTCATTGCGCTGAGGATCACCATTTGGCAGACAACGTTCATCGCCAAAATAAATCTGCACCCGTTGCCAATCAATGCCGAGACGACGCAGTTTTTCATAACAGTGCCGCGGTGTTTCGCCACCGGCCAAGGCAAGCCTGAATACTCCACGTGCCGCTATCGCCAACTGCGCTGCTTCTGCGATACGCCGCGCGACCGCACTGCTCAACTGGTCTAAGTCCTCATACACCAGAACCAACTGCGCATGCGGCAAATTATTAATGTTCATGAGTTAATTGTGCGGCGCGTAAAGCCGCGCCAAACAGCGCGACACGATCATCAAGAATCACCTTGACCGGCATGGCTTCAAGCAATGGCTGCATGCGACCTTTATGGTGAAAAGCAGCAAGAAACGCACGTGTCTGCAGCAGCGGCAAAATTTTCGGCGCGATACCACCTGCCAGATATAAGCCGCCACGGCTCATCACTTTGAGTGCGAGATTGCCTGCT
>DASRWN010000154.1:0-2255 GCA_035654595.1 Gallionella sp.
CGTATATGTGCACCGTGATTTCCATTCACGCAACTTGATGATTGCCGAGCCTGTGCCGGGAATTCTGGATTTTCAGGATGCGGTATATGGCCCAATCACCTACGACTTGGCATCACTGTTCAAGGACGCTTACGTTCACTGGGAAGAAGCGCAGACACTGGACTGGCTGATTCGCTATTGGGAAAAGGCGCGTGCCGCAGGACTGCCGGTGGCCGGGGATTTTTCAGCGTTCTATTGCGATTACGAATGGATGGGTGTGCAGCGCCATCTCAAAGTATTGGGTATTTTTGCGCGCCTTTATCACCGCGATGGCAAGGACGGTTACCTGAAAAACCTGCCATTGGTAATGGCTTATTTGCGTGCCGCCTGCGCACGTTACATTGACCTCAAGCCGTTACTGAATTTACTCGACACGCTGGCACTACACGACATGCAAAAAAATTCAGGTGCGACAAAATGAAAGCCATGCTGCTGGCTGCTGGGCGAGGCGAGCGTATGCGGCCGCTCACTGATCACACACCCAAACCGTTGCTGGTTGTCGGCGGGAAATCCCTGATTGTCTGGCATATTGAAAAACTGGTGCGCGCAGGCATTTGTGACATCGTAATCAACCACGCCCATCTCGGGGTACAGATTGAGGCTGCACTTGGTAATGGCAAACAATTTGGCGCACGTATTCAGTATTCGCCCGAGACCCGTGCACTTGAAACAGCAGGCGGCATTGCCAATGCGCTAGCGTTGCTGGATAACGTGCCTTTTGCCGTTATCAATAGCGATATTTTTTGCCATTACGATTTTACTTTGCTGCCAGAACGGGCTGCTGCACTTCAAGCCAGTGGCGACGTCGTGCATCTGGTGCTGGTGGATAATCCCGAACATCATCCCTCCGGGGACTTTGGATTGCATGGCATGCGCATCACTAATATCGCGCCAAAACTCACGTTCAGCGGCATCGGCATCTACCAACCTGTGCTGTTCCAAACTATTTCGCGTGGCAGCGTTGTGCCGCTCGCACCCTTGCTGCGTGAACAAATCGCCTGCGGTAAAGCCAGCGGCGAGCACTACACCGGACTATGGGCGGATGTCGGCACCCCGGAACGGTTGCACAAACTCGACAAGCAGCTACGCGCAACGCACAATACCAATCATGATTGACATTCAACCCTACACACAGCGCCGTGCTCGTCTGCTCAGGCAAATGCAGCACGGCATTGCCGTCATCCCGACCGCACCCGAGGCGTTGCGCAACAATGACACGCAATACCCATACCGGTTCGACAGCAGTTTCTACTACCTCAGCGGATTTGCCGAGCCGGAGGCCGTATTGGTACTAATCGCGGGTGCTGCCGCACAATCCATTCTGTTTTGCCGCGAAAAAAATCCGGAGCGGGAAATCTGGGATGGTCACCGTTTTGGCCCCGCTGCCGCACAGGAAAAATTCGGCTTCGATGCGGCTTTTCCGATTGCACAACTCGATGAAAAACTGACTGAGTTGATGGCCAATCAGACAACTTTGTTTTATCCGCTCGGCTACGATACCGCATGGGATGAACGCATCATCAAATTGCGCAATGCCATGCAAGCCAAGGTGCGCGGCGGCGTCCGCGCGCCGGATAAAATCTGTGATGTGCATGCGCTGATTAACGAAATGCGCCTGTTCAAAGACGCCCATGAGCTGGACATCATGTGTAACGCTGCTGCAATTTCCGCCAAAGCACACCGCCGCGCCATGCAATTCAGCCGCCCCGGTCAATTTGAATACGAGATCGAAGCGGAGCTGCTGCACGAATTTTGCCGTCACGGTGCGCGTTATCCGGCATACACTTCCATCGTCGCGACCGGCGCAAACGCCTGCGTGCTGCATTATGTTGAAAATAACGCGCAACTCAAAGAAGGCGAGCTGTTGCTGATTGACGCGGGTTGTGAGCGGGATGGCTATGCCTCCGATATCACGCGAACTTTTCCTGTGAACGGTCGTTTTTCCGCCGCACAAAAAGATGTTTACGAAATTGTGCTCGCGGCGCAAGCTGCCGCCATTGCCGCCGCGCAACCAAACAACGCCTGGGATGCGCCGCACCATGCGGCACTACACGTGCTGGCGCAAGGTTTTGTCGATCTGCAACTCTGCCAGGGCAGTGTTGATGGCGTGCTGGAGAGCGAGAGCTACAAAAAATTTTATATGCACCGTACCGGACATTGGTTGGGCATGGACGTGCATGATGTGGGCGATTATAAAATGGCCGATAACTGGCGCG
>DASRWN010000155.1:0-5067 GCA_035654595.1 Gallionella sp.
CCAGTCCCGGCGGACACCCGTCCACTACGCAGCCGATTGCCGCGCCGTGCGACTCGCCGAATGAAGTCACCGTGAACAAGGTACCAAAGGTATTTCCAGACATACTGTATATCCCAATAACTGACTGTGTTGTTGTCAATTCTCGTCTGCCGACGTGGCGTGCCCTGCCATTCTCTGTACGGTGCCTGGCAGTCAACTCAGCCCGCCACCGTTCTCGGGACTCACAAAGGAACGCGTCAGAAAACGGCACAAAGTTTAGCACACGTACAGTGGTGAATGACAAGCACGGAGCTTGATGCAAGGCGTGCAACGGCTTAAAACAGGCGATCTCGGCGTGCAGACTGCGCAAAACTGCCGCTATCAGGCTCGAGCAATACCCGGCATTGCGGTAGAATGCCGCCTTGTTCAGGCTAGGCGGATTATGACAGCACGTTTGCGCGAAATTCCTTACAACTACACTTCGTTCTCCGACCGCGAGATTGTCATACGCATTCTCGGCGCTGAGGCGTGGGACATCATCAACACGTTGCGCGAAGAACGTCGCACCGGGCGTTCGGCACAGATGCTTTATGAAGTACTGGGCGATATTTGGGTGGTATCACGCAACCCCTATTTGTACGACGATTTGCTCGGCAACCATAAGCGGCGCAGGGCATTGATCGGTGCGCTACACCACCGCCTGAATGCAATTGATGCGCGGCGTCAGGATAACCAGGCCGTAAAACGTTTGCTGGAACTGGCCAGTCTTGCAGTCGATCAATTTGCTGCTGAATTCGAGCAGACCCTGCGGTTGCGTAAACGTACTTTACACATGCTGAGCCGTATTACCCGCAAGGACAACATCCAGTTTGACGGCTTGGCGCGTGTCTCACATGTGACCGATGCGACCGATTGGCGCGTGGAATATCCGTTTGTGGTGTTGCATCCGGACAGTGAAGCAGAAATCGCGGCACTGGTGCGCGCTTGTATAGCACTCAAGTTGACCATCATCCCGCGCGGCGGCGGTACCGGTTATACCGGCGGTGCGGTACCGCTGGATAAATTCTCTGTGGTAATCAACACTGAAAAGCTTGATTCGCTGTCCGCCGTGGAACACCTGCACCTGCCTGGCATTGCCGATCCGGTCGCCACCATTCATTGCGGCGCAGGCGTGGTTACTAAACGGGTGATGGAAGCGGCAGACGATCATAATCTGGTTTTTGCGGTAGACCCCACTTCGGCGGATGCGTCCTGTATCGGCGGCAATATCGCAATGAATGCCGGCGGTAAAAAGGCCGTGCTGTGGGGCACTGCACTGGACAATCTGCTGTCGTGGCGCATGGTTACTCCAGATGGTTTGTGGATGAATATCGAACGTATCGACCACAAGCTCGGCAAAATTCATGATGTGGAAACGGCCAGTTTTCGCATCAGCCGTTTTGCGGCAGATGGCAATACCCCGCATGGTGAGCCGCAAATCCTCACGATTCCGGGCGGCAGTTTCCGTAAAACCGGGTTGGGCAAAGACGTCACTGATAAATTCTTGTCCGGCCTGCCCGGTATCCAGAAGGAAGGTTGCGACGGTATTATCACTTCGGCGCGCTTCATTCTGCATCGTGCCCATCAACACACACGTACTGTGTGCCTGGAATTTTTTGGCTCAGTGCGCGAAGCCGTACCGGCTATTGTTGAAATCATTTCCTACATGGACGCGTATCCGGCCGCTCTGCTGGCTGGGCTGGAACATCTTGACGAGCGTTATCTCAAAGCCGTTGGGTATGCGACTAAATCCAAGCGTGGCGCACGGCCCAGGATGGTGCTGGTCGCCGATGTGGTCAGTGACGATGCAGACGCAGCGGCACAGGCGGCATCAAAAATGGTGCAACTTGCCAACCTGCGTAATGGCGAAGGCTTCATCGCCGTGTCTGCCGATGCACGCAAAAAATTCTGGCTGGATCGTGCCCGTACTGCCGCAATCGCCAAACACACCAACGCGTTTAAGATCAATGAAGACGTGGTGATCCCGCTGCCACGCATGGGGGACTATTGCGATGGTATCGAGCGCATCAATATCGAGTTGTCACTGCACAACAAACTCAAATTGCTCACTGCGCTGGATGAATTTTTTGCCGGCGACATGCCGTTGTATTATCAGGACGATCAACAATTGGGAGATGCCGAATTGCTTGGTAATCGCCTGCCAGAAGCGCGGCAATTACTGGCAGAAGTGCGCGTACGCTGGCAATGGCTGCTGGATAATCTGGATACGGCTGGTAATGAGTGGTCGGTAGCGGGTAACTCAACCACTTCGCGCCTCACTACCGGTTCCGTTTTCGATGCCCTGCAGGACCACACCATCCGAGCTTCGTGGAAACTCGAAATACGCGAAGTATTACGTCAGATATTCAGCGGCGGCACTTATCAACTCATTCTGGAACAATGCGACGCCATTCATCAAAGCGTGCTGAAAAGCCGCGTATTTATCGCCTTGCACATGCATGCCGGCGATGGCAATGTGCACACTAATATTCCGGTGAATTCGGACGATTACACCATGCTGCAACAGGCCAATCGTGCGGTGGAACGCATCATGCAACTGGCAAAAGATTTGGGCGGCGTAGTTTCCGGCGAGCACGGTATCGGCATTACCAAATTTGATTTTCTTGAGCCGCATGAAATAGCCGCATTCACTGCTTATAAGCAGCAAGTCGATCCGGAAGGCCGCTTCAACAAGGGCAAGCTGCTTGACGGCGGTAATCTGGAGCGTGCCTACACGCCCAGTTTCAGCCTGATGGAGCTGGAAAGTTTGATTCTGGAGAAAAGCGAATTGGGCGAGATCTCAGACTCGATCAAGGATTGCCTGCGTTGTGGCAAGTGCAAGCCGGTGTGCAACACCCACGTGCCACGCGCAAATCTGTTGTATTCGCCGCGCAATAAAATTCTCGGTACCTCGCTGCTCATCGAAGCGTTTTTGTATGAAGAGCAAACCAGGCGCGGCATTTCTATCCGGCATTTCGACGAATTTTCGGACATCGCCGATCACTGCACGATATGCCACAAATGTTTGAATCCCTGTCCGGTGGATATTGATTTTGGTGATGTATCAATTGCCATGCGTAATTTTTTACGCAAGCAAGGCAAGAAAAAATTTAGCCCCGTCACAGCAACGTCGATGTTGTTCCTCAACGCCACGGACCCGACCACTATCAAGCTGGTACGCAAGGTAATGATTGAGTGGGGTTACCGGGCACAACGCATCGGCCATCGATTCGCCAAATATCTTGGCTTGCTGAAAAGCCAGATCAAGCACCCTCCCGCCAGTGTCGGCAGTGCCTCGTTGAAAGCGCAAGTGATTCACTTCATCAACAAACCGATGCCGGGCAATTTACCGAAAAAAACTTCACGTGCGCTGCTTGATATCGAAGATAACAGTATCGTGCCCATTATTCGCAATCCACATAAGGCGAACGAGGACAGCGACGCGGTATTCTATTTCCCGGGTTGCGGCTCGGAGCGCTTGTTCGGTCAGGTGGGCCTGGCCACACAGGCCATGTTGTACGAGAGCGGCGCGATCACCGTGTTGCCGCCGGGTTATTTATGTTGCGGTTATCCGCAAAATGCCGCCGGGCAAGATGGCAAGGCAAACCAGATCACCACCGATAATCGTGTGCTGTTCCATCGGGTGGCGAATACATTGAATTACCTTGATATCAAAACAGTCATCGTATCGTGCGGCACCTGCATGGACCAATTACTGAAATATCAGTTTGATAAAATCTTCCCCGGTTGCCGGTTGCTTGATATTCACGAATATTTGCTGGAGAAAAATGTGAAGCTGAAAGGCGTGGAAGGTGTGCGCTATATGTATCATGACCCATGCCATTCACCGATGAAAACCTATCAACCGCAACAAGTAGTGAATCAGTTGATGGGTACGGATGTGCCGCTTAACGAACGTTGCTGCGGCGAAGCCGGCACCTTCGGCGTGACCTTGCCGCACATTGCCACACAGGTGCGTTTTCGCAAGGAAGAGGAAATGCGCAAGGGTGCGAACGCGTTGCGTAGTGACGGCTTTGTCGGGGAAGTCAAAATTCTTACTGCCTGCCCGTCATGCCAGCAAGGCTTGTCACGCTACAACGACGATAGCGGCACTACGGCAGACTACATCGTGGTGGAAATGGCGAAGCGCCTGCTGGGCGAGAGCTGGTTGCCGGACTACGTAAGCAAGGCTAATAACGGCGGTATTGAACGGGTATTACTCTGAATGAGCGGCGCTTGAGTGTTCGTCGGCGTTAACCTGGTTGCGCCCCGAATTTTTTGCGCGATAAAGATTTTCGTCGGCAGACTGAACCAGTTTTTCTACGCAATCTACCTCACCTTCCAGACTCGTCACACCGATACTGCAGGTTACGTGAATTTCATCTGACATACCCGATTCATCAGGCAATCTGAAGCTGTTCGACTCAAGGCGCTTGCGCAACCGTTCTGCCAGATCCTTGCCGCCCTCACGGGGAGTTTGCGAGGCAATAACCAAAAATTCTTCGCCGCCATAGCGTGCCAGAACATCCTCTTCCCGGAGTTCATGTTTGACTAATTCGCCAAAATAAATCAAAACCCGATCACCGAATTGGTGTCCGTACTTGTCATTGATTTGTTTAAAGTGGTCGATATCCAGTAACAATACGGCAAGTGGCAGGCTGTATCTGCGCGCTCTTGAGACTTCTTCATTCAAGCGGCGATCCAGGTAACGGCGGTTAAATACGCCGGTCAACGGGTCGGTGATATTTTCTTGTTCAAGCAAACTGATCCGCATCACAATCGTCGCGGTCTGTAACGAAAGGCTTGCGGTCAGCCACACGAAACAGGCGCAGAGGAAAAATACACCCGGGACAATCAGGTCGAGCAAATGTGTCTGGCTGTTCCAGAATGCCCAAGCGTAAGCCAGATAACCGACGAATAATATCGTAATCAACGTCAGCATCGCGTACCAATCCCTGCGTACCGGGCTTTGCGGCAAGCGTGAAATCAATCGTCGGGTGGGTATCAGAGAACCGATGAGAATCAGTCCGCCTGCAAATACAAGTAACT
>DASRWN010000156.1:0-5172 GCA_035654595.1 Gallionella sp.
CCAAACATCAGCAACGACCCCATAATCGGGTGCTGCGCCATGTAAGCAAAGTTGGCGGCCAAGCCAGCAAACGCGCCGATGACAGTTGGAACCATGGTCAGCGCCAACATCAGGTAAGTATTGCGCAACACGCGGTTTTGCCCGGTTGCAATAACGCCAATTTGCGTTGCGTTTTGGTATTCCATGTAGCCTCCTAAAAGTTAATCGTCAATCTAATGCGAGTGTAAGACTAACCAAGTATAGCGAAAGTTTCAATCCTGATGACTGCGGGCAATTGCACTGGGGCGTGAGACAGCATCCATTTCTTCTCCGGTAGGGGCACAGTCCCTGCACCCCCTGCTCTTAAGTTCTCAGCGTATCAACCTGGCAAAGGGTAACAGAACCCTAAGCCGCCTTCGCTTACGCTACGGCAGCATCCTCACAAGACGAAACCCGCCTTGGTCGAACCGGCCCGCCGAGCTGGCCCTGTCGCGCCAGGCCGAGCGGACGAGCTGCGGATCGGCGTCCCATGCGCCACCACGAAGCACGCGATGCGCGCAGTCGCCACTGGTCCGGGCACTACCGTCTGTCGGCGCACCGTTGTAACTGACGTTGTAGCAGTCTTCCACCCATACCGATACATTGCCGCTCATGTCGTACAGTCCCCAGGCATTGGCCTGTTTCTGAGCCGCCGGATGGGTGTGGTCGCCGCTGTTAGTGCTGTACCACGCCACGCTATCGACGTTGTCGCTGCCACAATACCGTTGCTGCCCGCCGGCACGGCAGGCGTATTCCCATTCCGCTTCACTGGGTAGGCGGTAGGTTTTGCCGGTCTTGGTGTTGAGTTTCTGGATAAAGTCCTTGGCATCGTTCCAACTCACGTTTTCCACGGGACAGGTGTCACCGCAGGTGGTGAAGGTGCTTGGGTTGTTGCCCATCAGCGCGCGCCATTGGCCTTGCGTGACATCAGTCTTGCCGATGGCAAAGGGTCGGCCCAAGGTGACGGTGTGTTGCGGACGTTCCTCGAACGGCTCTCCGGCGGGCGAACCCATGGTGAAGCTCCCCGCCGGGATAACGACCATTTCGGGACAGTTGGGGCAGTCTCGAAACAGTTTCGGTCCCGTCACACGAGTGTCACCGGCCAAGGCCGGTGTGCAGGCCATTAAAATAACAGCCGCAAAAAATAACTGAACAAACTTCATTTGGTTTCTCCTGCTCAGCAAGTCAATGACGAAGTAATTTTAGTGCTGGTGCATCATGTTTATTTCTCGCTACTGTGTGTTTAATGTGATTCTAACTTGGTGTTTACAAAGTTGCATTCTCCAGCATCACTTTAATGTCACTGGTCGGCGGTAATCTGTCGGCGTCGATACGCACTATAGGAATTCCGGCGGCGTTGAGTGCGCTGTCTTTGGTGTTATCCGCTTTTTGCCTGTCCTCTCGATCGTGCGTTTTTCCGTCAAGTTCAATGCAGGCCAGGACAACAAACGATTTATTACAGATCACAAAATCAACGCTCTTACGGCTGATCTTATTGAACCATGATTGCCAGTTCTCACATTTCTTTACACCAACAATGTCAGCAAGCCTGACTTGCGCCATAACGTAGTGGTCGGGCATTGCCTCAATCAGCCTGTGAAACAACACTTGTTCTTTTTCACCCAGCAGCGTTTTCCTTTTGAAGTAAGGTGGTTTGTCCTGAGCTTCCGCCTGCTTCTTTTTGTAAGCTACTATTTGTATCAATACAAAAACAATAAAGACAATTACGATTGCCAGAAACTGTATTTTCATTTTTATTTCACGCGGTCATTGGTTGCAAATAATCAAGTTTACAGATCAGAAACTAATTCAACAGCCCTCCGCAAACCATTCTCTCGCCATCACACCCTCCTTTTAGTTTGATTAAACTAAAATGGTGCCCGCCAGAGTTTGGAAAGTTCAGATGCTTGGTGGAGGGCGTGAGATTCGAACTCACGAAGGGCGCAAACCCTTGCCAGTTTTCAAGACTGGTGCATTCAACCGCTCTGCCAGCCCTCCAGAAATTTTTTGACTTGTCGCAATATTGCCAGTTTTGGCTTCGACATAACCTGATGGTTAATCTACGCCGCAACAGGCCAGCAAGCTGGCATGTTGTCAAGACTGGTGCATTCAACTGCCCTGACAATTCTCATGGGTGAAACAGCCCATAGAAAATCGCGTATCTTTGCTGCTGCCAGCCCTGCGAGGCCGCGCATTCTGAACCAAGCGGCCTGGCATGTCCAGACCAAAACAGAAAAGCTACTCCCTGATATAGTCCGCCCAGTTGTTCGGAGTTTCGTAGATGCGCACTCGTTCCAGGCGCAGATGATTGCCATAGGTATCCTGATAGGCAGGGTCAAGAAGAGTAAATGCGATTTTCGCAAGATTCTCAGCCGTTGGCACGGCGTCAAGAATAACCGTCTTGTGATTCGGCAGACTACCCAAAAAATCGCATACCGGCCGGTCGCCCCGATAGGCCAAAAAAGCATGATCCCAAGCGTCGACCAAACACGCTTTGGCAATGCGCTTGACGTCGGAGAAGTCCATCACCATACCCTGTTCGGATAGTCCTTCAGTGGTGATGATGTCGCCGGACAGCGTAATCTCGATGGCATAACGATGACCGTGCAAGTGTTTGCATTGACTATTGTGGCTGGGAATACGGTGGCCTGCATCGAATTCCAGACGGCGGGTGATAAACATGGTTGGTTAATTCATCTAAAGGGCGTGGATTATACCGCGTCAGATTTTCAACGCGCCGGCCCGCTGTATAAATTCGCGTTGCATGAGATTGCCTTGCGTCTTGCCATAACGCAATACACTATATCGTTCTGCCACGTCATGAATGGCATCGGCCAATTCCGGACGAGCTATGGCAATGCGGACTGCATAGTCGCGTGCGGCTTCGTGTGCAGCGCGCGGCAACCCGGCCTTAGCGAATTTTCGGCATAATTTGAGCCACGCAAGTTGTGTTTTGTCGCTACTACGCACATACAGTTTGCGCAACATGAGCAAAGCGAACAGCCCGATCAGCAGCCCGGCTGCCGACACCATATTCAAAGCCATCTTCTGCCAGGTGACGGACTCCATGCCCAAGCGAGTCAGGAAAGCAAATTGACGTTCCGTGTTATAGCCCAACACCCACTGATTCCACTGATTGGCTGCAGCATCCCAATTCAAACGCAGTTTAAGCATCCATTGCGGTGGATTGCGTTCCATGAACGGTAAAGCGGCGTTGTTCGAAACAGCAGCAGACAAACCACGTTCTACCCGTGCCGGCGCAATTGCGGCGGTTGGATCTACACGCACCCAGCCCTGCCCCTCCAACCACACCTCTGCCCAGGCATGGGCATCCGATTGGCGCACGATGTAATAATTGCCAACGCTGTTGAATTCACCGCCCTGATAGCCAGTCACCACGCGTGCCGGTATGTGTGCGGCGCGCATCAAAAATACAAAGGCAGATGCGTAATGTTCACAAAATCCTTGTTTGGTGCTGAACAAAAAATCATCCACTGTATGCTCACCCAGCAGCGGTGGCTCGAGGGTGTACTTGAAACCCTGCTGGTTGAAATAACCCAGTGCGCTACGTATCACTTCGGCATCGCTCGCGTTATTAGCTCGCCATGAAGTTGCCAGTTCTAGTGCACGCGGATTAAGTGCGTCGGGCCGCTGCGGCAAGCGTAACCCACGCTGGAGTTGTTGCACCGTTTCCTGCACATTGGCGTGATAGCTGAGATTCGAACGCGCCTCATAACGTAGCCGTGCCGTAACCGCTTCCTTGTTCAACAACCGCGCATCATCCGTAATGGTGACCGGCAATGAAATTCTGTCTGGCATATCCAGCGCGAACAACCAGGTTTTGTTGTGCGGCTCCAATGTGACACTGTAATCCACCGCCTGACCGGTAGCGGTGAATTGAGGCTCGATGTTGAATGCAGGTCGCCCTGGAGTCCACACGCGTCCATCAAAATGCCACAACACCGGGCCGCGCCAATACATTTGATCACGGCGTGGAGCCGCGCCCTGGTAGGTGACACGAAACGCGACCGCATCCGATAAAATCAAGCGGCTCAAACTGCCGGGCGACATCTGTTCATCCAGACCACTGCTGGCATAAGCATCCTGCGGCAAACCCCATAACGGCCCTGCTACACGTGGGAATAATACAAACAGAATCAAGGTAAGCGGAATCGCTTGCAGCAACAGCGTGGCTGCAATACGTAAACGCGCTTTGAGTAAAATATTCTGCGCTTGCAGATGTACCCAGGTCGTCGTCAGCACCAGTAAAGTGGCCAACATATAGAGTGCGGTGGCAATAGTTTGCGAGTAGAAAAAGTTGGTGATGATGATGAAACAAGCCAGATAAATCAGCACCGTCATGTCACGCGCCGCACGTGTTTCCAGCGGTTTAAGTACGGCCAGCAACACCAGCAAGGTCACGCCGACCTCGCGCCCGAATAAGGTGTGAAAACTGGCAAGTATGCCGACCATACTGGAAACGGTAAGAAGCATCAGGAACCAGCGTTTCGGTAACGGACGACCCCCATATGTCAAGTAAGCGCGCCACAGCAGCAAAAAAATACTCGTCGCGCTAACCCACAACGGCAGATGATCGAAGTGCGGCGCGATCACCATTAGAATGGCAAGCAACAAGGTGTAGATCAGCGCGTTACTCATGCTATTTCACGTTCTGGCAAATTAAACAAGGCAAGTCGGCGCAGGCACTCGTCGCGGTGCACCGCGCCAAGATTTGGCGACAATTCGCTGTTCGGCAAGCGCAAACCGTATCGCAAACCGGATGTTTCGGCATCCAGCACCCAACGCACCATGCGCGCCAACCTGGCTTCTTCGCTACGATCAGATGCAGCGGAAAAATCCAGCCATAACTCTTCACCGACCGGTGTCGAAAATTGTTTTACCTTCAACCCCTGCCCGCGCGCAAAAGCTTTCCAGGCGATACGCGGTAGCGCGTCTCCCACGACATAGTTGCGCAACCCGGCAAAGTCATCATCGCCGAGCATTGAACCCTTGCCCGTACCATCGGGCGTTTTGCCCAGCGGCAACTCTGCCTCGGCCAGCGGCTGGGGATAAACCAGACAGCGCGCATCAAAGTGCAGATAAGACCATGCATGAAACAAACCCAGTGGAAATTCGCTATACAGCGTCAACCTG
>DASRWN010000157.1:0-5193 GCA_035654595.1 Gallionella sp.
GCCGCCTTGATTGACTGCCACTGCCGTGTCGTTGACAACCTTGAGGAATGGCACAACTCCCTGCGATTGTCCATTCGTTCCCTTGATGTGAGCACCGAGCGCTCGCACCGGAGTCCAATCGTTGCCCAGACCACCGGCATATTTAGCCAACAACGCGTTTTCCTTGATAGCCTCGTAAATACCGTCCAGATCATCAGACACGGTGGTTAGATAGCAAGAGGAAAGCTGCGAGCGTTGCGTACCGGAATTAAACAAAGTGGGCGTAGAGCTCATGAAATCAAAACTCGACAACAAACGATAAAACTCTATCGCACGCGCCTCACGATCAATCTCATTTAACGCCAGCCCCATCGCCACGCGCATAAAGAAAGCCTGCGGCAACTCAATACGCCTTCCCTTGATATGTAAAAAATAACGGTCATACAACGTCTGCACGCCCAGATAGCCAAATTGCAAGTCCCGTTGCGCATCCAGTTCCCGGCCCAGTCGCTGCAAGTCGAACTGCCCCAGACGCTCGTCCAGTAACTGCGCCTCAATACCTTGTGCGATAAATTTGGGGAAATACTCTGCATAGCGGGTCGTCATGTCTGACTGTGCCACCTCTTCACCCAGCACTTCACTGCAAAAATTATTCAGTAACAGGCGCGCAGTCACAAAGTTGTAGGCAGGTTCTTTTTCTATCAGGGAGCGCGCTGAAAGAATCAGGCATTTGCGCACTTCATGTTGTGTCACGCCATCATATAGATCCTTGAGTGTCAGTTTGATCACTGCATCCGCATGCACCGCATCACCCAGATTCACGCAGGCTGATTGCACCAAAGCGGACAAATTATCAAGATCAAGCGGGCGCAATACACCATCCACACCGGTCACATTAATTATGTGAATCGGCTCCTTATGCTTGCTCTTGGCCCGTGTGCGTGCACGCTCTTCGCGATATAGCACATAAGAACGCGCCACATCATGTTCGCCAGAACGCATCAGGAACAGCTCGACCTGATCCTGAATATCTTCGATATGCAAAGTCCCGCCATGCGGTTGACGGCGCAACAACGCACTCGCCACACCATTGGTCAATTGCTCAACCATTTCACGCACGCGTGCTGAGGCCGCACCTTGCCCGCCATTCACCGCCAGAAATGCCTTGGTCAGCGCAATAGAAATTTTCGCCGGCTCAAAGGCAACTACCGAGCCATTGCGCCGGATTACTTTGTGCTGGTCAAACGGATTGGTCTGGAATGCTACAGGATCAGAAACATCTTGGGCAAACTGCGGAGAGGTCGAAGCGCCATCATTGGTAGCAGCGGCATTTAACATATACATCTCCCTTGAAAATTTGATTTACCCTGGAACCTACTATATGTAGTATTTTTTTCGGGTAACGAAGCTAATTGTAGTATGTGACGAAAATATTGCAAGCTAAAAATTAGGCTAATTCATTATCGGTCAATTTTATTCGTGCAGACTCAAGTTTTGGTGCAAGCCGGAGAGGTAGCGCAACCAGTCAAAATTCGGGCCCGGGTCAGTCTTGCGCTGTGGGGCAATATGGCTGTGTCCGGCAATGCCGCGCAACGGATATGCGCGACGCAAAGCCAGCGTCAACGCATTCAATGCATCATACTGCGCGTCGGTAAAAGGTAATTGGTCGCTTCCTTCAAGCTCTACGCCGATACTGAAGTCGTTGCAGTGCGATCTGCCTTGCCAATTCGACGCGCCAGCATGCCAGGCACGCTGCAGGCATGGGACAAACTGCATAATGTGTCCATCGCGGCGCACGAAAAAATGAGCCGATACCTTAAGTTCGGCAATGGTCTGGTAATAGGGGTGTGCATTGCGATCCAGACTATTGGTAAATAAGCGCTGCACTCCATCGCCGCCAAACTCATCGGGAGGCAGACTAATGTTGTGTAACACCAATAACGCAATTTCATTTTCAGGCCGCGCATCACAGTTCGGCGAGGCCAGATATTCAGCTCCTGCCAGCAAGCCGTGCCCATCAATCTGCATCATCTTGTCCATTCGGTGCCTTAATACCCAGCCGCTCCATGCGATAACGTATAGTGCGGAAAGTTATCCCCAACAAATTAGCTGCCGCCGTTCGATTGAATCCGGTTTGCTGCAGCGTTTCTAGCAAAATTTGCCTTTCGATGCGATCCAGATAATCCGGGAGTGGGCATTTATCGCCCAGAGTAGAAAGTTCGGCACCCATTGTGTCCGCAGGCGCGAGCTGCAAGTCCGGCACGCCCAGCACGCCCTCATTGCACAGCGCCAAAGCCCGCTCAATAATATTTTCCAGCTCGCGCACATTACCTGGAAAACCGTAGGCTTGAAGTGCATTCAGTGCTGATTCAGAAAATTCTGCCGGAACGGCACCGCGCAAACGAGCCAAAATTTGCCGGGCAATTTCTGGAATGTCTTCGCGTAGCTCACGCAGTGTCGGCATTTGTATCTGAATTACATTCAAACGGTAATAAAGATCCTGGCGAAATGCGCCTTGTTTTACCCGCTCAGCCAAATCAATATGCGTCGCGCTGATAATCCTTACATCTACAGCCTCTTCGCCGGTTGCGCCAACTTTGCGCACACATTTTTCTTGTATCGCCCTTAATAATTTAACCTGCATGATCAATGGCAGATCGGCCACTTCATCGAGAAACAAAGTGCCGCCATGCGCTGCCTGAAAAAAACCGTCCCGGTCTTTATCTGCTCCGGTGAACGCACCTTTTTTGTAGCCGAAGAATTCACTTTCCATCAAGTTTTCAGGGATCGCTCCACAGTTCACGGTGATCATTGCTTTATCGCGCCGCGCTCCACTTTGCACAATGAGCTTGGCTGCCAGCTCTTTACCACTACCTGATTCACCGCTAACAAGCACAGGTGCCTGGCTGCGCGAGACCCGCTCGATCAGCCCGCGCACTTTTACCATGGCTGGCGCTTGCCCAAGTAATGCTTTATCTCCCGGCACACCGGTTTGCGGCAAATTTAAGGCCGATTTCACCAAAGTACGTAACTGATCGAGAGAAACTGGCTTGGCCAGATAATCGAACGCGCCTGCCTTAAGCACAGCAATGGCATTCCCCATATTGCCATGTGCAGTAATCACCGCTACCGGGACATCCAGATTGTGCTGCACAATATATTGCACCACCTGCAAACCTTCTCCGTCCGGCATACGCATATCAGTCAGACACAGGTCGTAGTGGCGTGCCGCAAGTTTTGCCAAAGCTTCTCGTACCGAACCCGCTTTATCCACTTCCAAGCCCATCTTCAACAGTGTGACTTCCAGCAGTTCAAGAATATCAGGCTCGTCATCCACGAGTAACACGCATGGGTTCTTTTCCCGACCACTTTCAGCCTTACTCATGCAGATCTCCAAATGTTATGCGAAAACACGCGCCCGCCTTCTTTGGCTGATTATGATATTCCAGCAATGCGCCATTTGCCGCACACAACTCTTTGGCAATATAAAGTCCGAGCCCGGTTCCTTCACTGTCCGTGGTGAAAAATGGTTCGAACAAACGTGCCTGGTGCTGCTCTGCAACGCCCTGCCCATCGTCTTGCACAGCCAAGACTACCCGGTTGTTTTCAACCCCTGTGGTTAATTCCAGGCTACCCGAGCCCTTGCTTCCATGACGTAAACCATTACGGCATAAATTCCACAATACCTGAAAGAAATGCCCTTGATCGAATTGAATCCTTGTTGCAGGCAACTCCTTTAATAGCATGACTCCAGTTGCAAGGTGTTCAGACTGAACAAATTCATCAACAAAGCTGCGCAGCGATAACGCCAGGTCGAACACTTCCATTTGCGCTCGATCACGGCGATTCAATTGCATCACGTCCTGCACAATTAGGTTGATGCGCTGCGTATTATCCAGAATAATCTGCAGCAAGCGTTGTCGCTTGGCATCAGCCTGTTCTTCCTGCAACAACTCGGTCGCGTAGCTGATCGCAGATAGCGGGTTGCGCACTTCGTGAGCAATGTTAACTGTCAAGCGCCCCAGCGCTGCCAGTTTGATTTGCTGGGCTTCGGCCTGTATGCGCTGCATGTCTTCCAAAAAAACCACTGCGCCATGCGCCGTATTTCCTTCTACCGCAACAAAGCGCAGGCGTGCCTGCACGCCTGCATCCAACTGCAGGGTATTGCGGCTTGCAGCGCCGGTCATCTTCCACATTGCATATTGCCCATACAGCAAGGGGAATGACTCTGCCAGCAAACTGCCGGAAAGCGCGTTATGACGGAGCAAACTTGAAGCGCTGGGATTCATTTGCACGATCACATCTTGCTCATCCACCACCAGTACACCATCCTGCATGTCGCGCATCACCAGGCGATTAGCTTCAGACATGCTGACCAGATCTCTGCCCCGGCGCTGCGCCAATTGCTGGCTATCCACGGCATATTTAGCCAGCGTGTGCGCCAACCACGCCACGGCAAAATAAGCGATGCACAAGAAACTTACCTGTATGTATTGCGCCACTGGGGCATCGTCATGCAGCACCGCAAAAGAATGTTCCAGAAGCGTTGCGATCGTGGCCAGCGCGGCAAAGAATAAAGTGATTCTGCCGCGACTGATCAATCCTGCTGCGGCCAGCGAAATCAGCAATAACAAACCAATATTATTCTGGATCCCGCCACTCGCGTATGAAAGCATCGACAGACTGACTATGTCGCTACCCACTTGCACCGCCAATTGCCAGGTAAAACTTGGCCAACGCAGCTTAAACAGAAGCAAGGAAATCAGTATCGTGCCGACGTAGAATATACTGCCGATGAAAAATAATTTCTCATCCCGCGTACCCAATAACTGGGCCGCACCATGAACGCCCGCCAGGATAACGAAAAAACAGGCCAGTATCAGTCGATATAAATTGAAATAGCGCAGCGAGCGCCATAAATCAAACGAGGAGAAATCAGCGACGACAGGGTTGAACATCGCGTTTAGAAAAAACCGGTTTACTTGCTATAAGCATCACGATGCGCTGCGCTGCAAAAGAATTGCCCTTGTGCCACAAGACTTTCACCTTTGGGCAGATGCACCCCGCAATGCGCGCATTTCACCATATCATCCGTCACTGATTTATCTTCAGGCGGCAAATTCTTGCGATACGATTTGACCAATACATAAACCGCAACCGCAATGACGATCAAAAACAACAAACGACTCATTTTACTTAAACCCCGCTAAAAGT
>DASRWN010000158.1:0-7403 GCA_035654595.1 Gallionella sp.
AAAAGTGCCGAGCGGACCTCTGAAGCGCAGTATGTCGCGTTCTTTCATGCTGCCGAAAACATATTCGGTAAATGCGCCACCGATGATATTGCGCACGTGCAGTTCCAAAAACTCGCCGTCATGCGGCGCGTTGGCCAGTGAAAAACTACGTGGCTTATGGTCTTTCATCAGAAAGTCGATGTATTGCCCGGCCATGAATTGAAGCCGCTCATTGGCAGGCAGTTTGAGCGAGATGATCATCACATCGGGGGCGGGTTGCTGCATTTTCTGCACGCGACAAGGCATGGTCTTAATCGGAATATCATCCACGGCGCTGATTTCGCGGCACTCCAGCACAAGATCAGAAAGCGGTTTTGCGCAGCAGAGCAACGCCATGCCGGCGGTCTTTTCCGTGTCGGTCAAGGTGCTTTCCTGATGTTTGCCGTAATCCACGTTGCCGCTGATTACTTTGCCCTTGCAAGTGCCGCACACTCCATCCAGGCAACTATACGGCAAGGTATAGCCGTGCCGCAGTGCAGCTTCCAGAATGGTCTCGTGCGCCTCTGTGGCAAAGCTGTGTCCGCTGGGTTGAATGGTGGTTTGGAAAGACATGTTGGCTGACTACAGGCTGCGCAAAAGTCGCTATTTTACCGCATAATCCGCAGATGAGACGCATGCTGATTATTGGTTGTGGTGATGTCGCGTTACGCGCTATTCCGTGGTTGACCCAGCATTATCAACTGTTCGCGCTGGTGCGCAATCCCGCCAATTGCGCAAAGTTGCGCGCGCTGGGTGTGGCACCCCTGCTCGGCGATCTGGACAATCGCAGCGGCCTTGCACGCATCTCCGGAATAGCGGATGTCGTGCTGCATTTTGCGCCGCCTGCGGACTCTGGTGATGGTGCGCGCGACACACGCACCCGTCATCTGCTCAGTGCGTTGTCGCAAGCCAGACTGCCAAAGCAGTTGGTGTATATCAGCACCAGCGGCGTGTATGGCGATTGCGGTGGGGCATGGGTAGATGAAACCCGGCCATTGAATGCAACCACGGCGCGGGCGCTAAAGCGTGTTGATGCCGAGCGACAAATACGCAACTGGGCAAAACGCAATCACGTCGCTGCCAGCATCTTGCGCGTACCGGGAATTTACGCCGCCGACCGGCTGCCGTTAAAGCGCTTGCAGCAGGGCACGCCGGCCATCATCGCCAGTGAAGATAGTTACACCAACCACATCCATGCAGATGATTTGGCGCGCATCGGCGTTGCGGCGTTGCGCTATGGCAAGCCGGGGCGTGTATATCATGCCAGCGACGACAGCCATCTCAAAATGGGCGAATACTTTGACAGCGTGGCGGATGCGTTCGGCATGGCACGCGTGCCGCGCATCAGCCGCGCTGAGGCACAGCGCACGCTGCCGGAAATGTTACTGTCGTTTATGAATGAATCAAGACGGCTGACCAATCAGCGTATGAAGCGCGAATTGAAAGTGAAGCTGAGTTATCCGACTGTGGCGGATAGGCTGGCCAGGATCGGACATTCCTGAAAATGCTCAATGTCAACTTTCGACGCATGCCTGCCCTTCATCATCGTATGGAGAGCAACGACTACGTATTGGGCAAGGCAGAGAAGCAGCCCCAAGGCTAACTGCAGCAAGCGCCTCGCTTACCGTGCTCCTGAATGGGCGGACACGGAACGGAGCCGTAGGAGCAGTAAACACAGCAATCGCCGGGTCTTGGTTTGAGCACGACATGGCACTGCGCACACTCGTAGAACCACTGACATGCATCGGTCGGCATCGTCTCGGTTTTGCTATGCCCGCAACTGGGACACGTCAATGTTGACTCCAAGATGATTGCAGTCATTTCACGTTTGTCTTCAGCGTGGATGGATAGCCCGCATCCATAGTGGCGCGTGTTATGGTATCGATGCTAGTCTTTGAGTCGTCGAATGTGATGGTGGCTTGACGTTTTTCAAAGTCGATATCTGCCTTACTTACGCCAGGGACTTTGGTAAGCGCTTTTTTCACTGTTATCGGGCACACCGGGCAACTCATCGTTGGAACAGAAAGCGTAACGGTCTTATTGGTTGCAAAGGCAGGTGATAGCGTCAGTGTGGTAACCCCGATCACCATGATAATTGATAGTACGTGGGCGATTTTCATGTTGCGGCTCCTTCAATAAAATAACGGTGCAAGATAAGGGAAGGACAGCGCGACAAGCACCAGCATCGCAACGATCCAGAAAATGATTTTGTAAGTGCGCCTAGTCTGTGGCAACGCACAAGCCCCACCTGATTTGCAAGCGGCCTCTGATCGATAAATACGGTGCCAGGCAAAGAAAAGTGCCACTAATGCTGTGCCGATAAAATACGGTCGGTAAGGCTCCAATACGGTTAGGTTGCCTATCCATGCGCCGCTAAAGCCAAGTGCGATTAGTACTAGCGGTCCCAGACAACAGGTCGAGGCTAAAATGGCCGCTATACCTCCTGTAAAAAGTGCACCGCGACCAGTTTTTGTTCCAGACATGAGGCTCTCCTTTTCAAAATACGTGCTAACCTTAAACCCGTACTGAACTACGGAGTCAAGGCATATGAAAACGAGCAAAGCAGGTACTGCCAAATTACAGATGCAAAATTCAGAATGCGGTATGACCATTGGGCAATTGGCCGGCGCTGGCAGTGTTAATGTTGAAACTGTTCGTTATTACCAGCGTGAAAAATTGCTGCCCACACCAAAACGCACCTTTGGTTCTATCAGGCGTTACGGCGAGGATGATGTGCAGCGGTTGTTATTCATCAAGCGTGCCCAAGCAATTGGGTTTTCATTGGCTGAAATTACTTTGTTGCTTCAGTTGGCTGAAGGTAAGCATTGTACGGAAACACAGAGGCTGGCCCAGAAAAAACTGGGCGTAATCAAACAAAAGCTTGCGGATTTATGTGCTATTGAATCGGCTCTGGAAAAACTGATTTCCACCTGCCGTAAGGGGAAAAATGGGCGTGGCTGTCCTATTATTGAAAGCCTGATCAGTGGAGAAGCGACACTCGATAGCGCAGATCTTTAGAGTTCTTGCAGTAGTTTGAAAAACTGATGACATCCACTATTAGCGCTAGCCACTTATTCGCCAAGAATTTTTTTTGAGGCGGCAAGTTAGCTTTTGAAACTATTGCTCAACGCAATGAGCTGATCCAGCTTCGCTTTCGCCGCGCCGCTGCTGATGACTTGATCGGCTTTTACAACGCCTTCCTGCAAAGTGTTTGTTAGTCCAGCGACATAGATCGCCGCCCCGGCATTGAGCTGCACGATGTCGCGTGATGCGCCGACTTCATTATTTAATACGCCCAATAGTTTTTCGCAGGCTTCGTCGATGTTCGTCACGCGCAACATGGACAACGGCGCACTGGCCAGGCCGAACAGATCGGGATGTATTGTGTATTCACTCACTTTGCCGTCTTTCAGTTCCGCAACATAAGTGCCATCGCTGATGGAAATTTCGTCCATGCCGTCTGCGCCGTGCACCACCAGCACATGGCGGCTGCCCAATTCGCCCAGCACCTGAGCGAGCTTGGCGGTGAGTGATTGGTGGAACACGCCGAGCACTTGATTTTTCGCGTTGGCGGGATTGGTGAGCGGCCCGAGCAGATTGAACAGGGTGCGCACGCCGAGTTCACGGCGCACCGGCGCAGCATGTTTCATTGCACCGTGATGGTTGGGCGCAAACATGAAACCGATGCCAATGCTGTCCATACACTGCGCTACTTGCTCCGGCGCAAGGTTCACATTGACGCCGAGTTTTTCCAGTACGTCGGCACTGCCGCACGTACTGGAAACCGAGCGGCCGCCATGCTTGGCGACATGTACACCGGCTGCCGCGGCCACCAGTGCGCTGGTGGTGGAGATATTAAAAGTTTGCACGCCATCGCCGCCGGTGCCGCAGGTGTCAACCAGATGCGCGGTATTTTTTATCTCGACTTTGGTGGACAGCTCGCGCATCACGGTTGCGGCCGCTGCGATTTCGTTGATGGTTTCACCCTTTATGCGCAGCGCAATCAATACCGCAGAGATTTGTGCGGGCGTGATTTGCCCGCTCATGATGTGGTGCACTAGCTCGCGCATGTCGACGAACGAAAGGTCGTGGCGCTCAATCAGTTGAGTCAGTATTTTCGGGTAATTCATTTTCTGGAAATTTCCATTATTTTGCTTCGTGCAGGAAATTTTCCAGCAACTCGTGCCCATGTTCGGTCAAGATCGACTCGGGGTGAAATTGCACGCCGTGCACCGCCAACGATTTATGTCGCACTCCCATGATTTCACCATCGTCTGTCCATGCAGTGATTTCCAGGCATTCAGGCAGCGTCTCGCGCTCAATCACCAGTGAGTGATAACGGGTTGCCGTGAATGGATCCGGCAAGTTGCGGAACACGCTGGTCTGGTTGTGATGAATGGCGGAAGTCTTGCCGTGCATGAGTTGTTTCGCGTGAATGATGTGTCCGCCAAAAGCCTGCCCTATGCTTTGGTGTCCCAGGCACACGCCCAGAATGGGAATTTTTCCGGCAAACTGTTGTATCAGCGCGACCGACACGCCCGCTTCGTTCGGTGTGCACGGGCCGGGTGACACCACGATGTGCTGCGGATTGAGTGCGGTGATTTGTTCCAGCGTAATTTCATCGTTACGATGCACTGCGACATCTGCGCCCAGCTCGGCAAAATATTGCACCAGGTTGTAGGTGAAGGAGTCGTAGTTGTCGATCATTAACAGCATAATTTTTCGTTACCCAAATTTTTACAGGTTTAATTTGTGCATCATACTCAAAGCCACCGCTTCGGCAACCTTGATACCGTCAATTGCTGCCGACAATATCCCGCCCGCATAACCTGCACCTTCGCCGCAGGGGTATAAGCCTTCGATGTTCATGCTTTGCAGATCATCGTTGCGTTTGATACGTATCGGTGAAGAAGTGCGTGTTTCCACGGCAGTCAGCACCGCATCGGGTAAATCGAAACCGTTTATCTGTTTGGCGAATACGGGCAATGCTTCGCGTATTGCTGCAATCGCATAGTCCGGCAGGGCGCTGCTCAAATCACATAAATGCACGCCGGGTGTGTAGGACGGCTGGACTGAGCCCATTTTAATGGAGGGTTTGCCGGCCAAAAAATCTCCGACCAGTTGCCCGGGCGCTTGGTAATTTTTACCGCCCAGCTCAAAGGCGCGTGATTCCCAGTGACGTTGAAATTCCATGCCCGCCAGCGGATTGGATGCATCGTTCGCATGAACAGCGTAATCCGGCGGTGTAATGCCCACCACGATGCCGCTGTTGGCATTGCGCTCGTTGCGCGAATATTGGCTCATGCCATTGGTGACCACGCGTTCAGGCTCGGACGTAGCGGCGACCACCGTGCCGCCCGGGCACATGCAAAAGCTGTATACCGAGCGGCCATTGCTGGCATGGTGCACCAGCTTGTAGTCTGCCGCACCCAATAGTGGGTTGCCTGCATGATCACCGTAGCGGCTCTGGTCGATCAGCGATTGTGGATGCTCGATACGAAAGCCGATCGAGAACGGCTTGGCCTCGACGTAGACACCGCGTTTGTGGATCATCTCGAAGGTGTCGCGCGCACTGTGTCCCACCGCCAATATCAGGTGATGAGTGGCGATGCGTTCGCCGCTGGCGAGTGTCACGCCGTGCGCTTTACCATCCACAATTTCGATGTCGTCCACGCGACTCTCAAAACGAATCTCGCCGCCCAGCGACTGTATCGTTTCGCGCATTTTCTCCACCATGCCAACCAGGCGAAACGTGCCGATGTGCGGTTTGCTGTCGTAAAGAATTTCCTCCGGCGCGCCAGCTTTGACGAATTCGTCCAGTACTTTTCTGCCGTAGTGTTTGGGGTCTTTGATCTGGCTGTACAGCTTGCCGTCGGAGAAAGTTCCTGCGCCACCTTCGCCGAATTGCACGTTGGATTCCGGGTTGAGCACGCTTTGCCGCCACAGACCGAAGGTATCTTTGGTGCGCTCGCGGACTTCTTTGCCACGCTCCAGAATCAGCGGTCGAAATCCCATTTGCGCGAGTATCAGTCCGGCGAACAAGCCGGCTGGCCCGAAGCCAATCACCACCGGCCTTGAGGATGAATTTTGCGGAGCTTGAGTGACAAAGTGATAGCGGGTGTCAGGTGAAATGGAAAGGTGTTGGTCGTTTTTGCAGCGTGCCAAAATGGTTGCTTCATCGTGTACCGTTACATCCAGCGTGTAGATAAACAGAATGGCAGAAGTCTTGCGCGCATCTACACCACGGCGAAAAATGGCGTAGCTGACCAATTCGTCAGCACCAATGCCTAGGCGCTTGAGTATTGCTGTCTTGAGTTCGTCTGCGCCATGCGAGAGCGGCAGTTTGATTTCGGTAAGGCGCAGCATTGCTACGACCCCGAAGGATTATCCAGACCGGCCAGTACCATTTCGGCGGCACGCAACACAGCACGCGCCTTGTTCAGCGTCTCCATCCATTCGTTGTCGGGCACCGAGTCGGCGACGATGCCGGCACCCGCCTGCGCGTATAGCATATTGTCTT
This sequence comes from Gallionella sp., assembly GCA_035654595.1. GTDB lineage: Bacteria > Pseudomonadota > Gammaproteobacteria > Burkholderiales > Gallionellaceae > Gallionella. The sequence continues at coordinate 6,539 of DASRWN010000158.1, forward strand.
TTACCACGGCGGTGCGCAGCGCGATCGCCAGATCCATGTCGCCGTTAAAACCGAGGTAGCCGACCGCCCCTGCGTAAATGCCGCGTTTGCTCGGTTCCAGCTCGTCGATGATTTCCATCGCGCGCACTTTTGCCGCGCCGCTCACCGTGCCAGCGGGAAACGTGGCCTTGAGTACGTCTATTGCGTTGAAGCCGGGTTTGAGCGTTGCCTCGACGTTGGAGACGATGTGCATGACATGCGAATAGCGCTCGATGATCATTTTTTCGGTGAGCTGCACCGAGCCCTGTTGCGCAACACGTCCGATGTCATTACGCCCCAGATCGATCAGCATCAGGTGTTCGGCCAGTTCTTTCGGGTCGGCCAACAAATCTCGTGCGAGTTCGGCATCCTGTTGCGGCGTTTTGCCGCGTGGCCGTGTTCCCGCGATTGGGCGCACGGTGACGGTTGCACCTTCCGGCCTCACCTCCGACAGAGTGGCTGGTAATTTTTCTGTACTGGAGGAGGCGAGACGCGGCTGCTCCCGCAAATTGCCGGCTTCGCCATAACCAGCGACTTGGCGAGTGTTGTTTGCTTGCCTAGTCGAATGGCTAGTAGTTTCATCAGTAACGTGTTCCAGCCGCACCAGGATTTCCGGCGATGCGCCGACCACATGGTGGTCGCCCATGTCGTAATAAAACATGTATGGCGAAGGATTGACGCTGCGTAGCGCACGATACAGCGATAGAGGCGATGCCGGAAAAGGTTGTGCCATGCGCTGCGCCAGCACCACCTGCATGATGTCGCCATCAAAAATATATTGCTTGGCTTGTTCCACCGCTTTCTTGAAAGCGGTTTCACCAAATTCGGATTGCGCAACACCGCCATG
>DASRWN010000159.1:0-3440 GCA_035654595.1 Gallionella sp.
ATAAGCAGGCTGGGCATTACCTTTCCGGTCGCAATGGATAACCAGTATGAGGTTTGGAATGCCTACCAGAATCGGTATTGGCCGGCTCAGTATCTGATTGATGCACAAGGTCAGATTCGTCGTGAGCATTTTGGTGAGGGCGAATATCAGGAAACCGAACAATTAATACAAACTTTATTGAGTGAGGCGCATCAAAGCGGAGGAGCGAGCAAACACTAGTTTTTCAGCTAACGCAGTACAGCAGGTTAATTTTAAGGAGTATTACCATGTTTAAAGCAGGTCGTCGTAATTTAATCATCAACGGTGCATGGCTCGTATTGGGCATGACCGTTTCGTCTGCCTTTGCGGCAGACAATAAGGCTCAAGAAACTGCGGTGTTTGCCGGGGGTTGTTTTTGGGGGGTGGATGCCGTTTTCAAGCATGTTAAAGGCGTGACGTCGGTGGTATCCGGTTACAGCGGCGGAGAGGCTGCAACTGCGTATTATGAAAGGGTTAGTGAGGGAGATACTGGGCATGCAGAATCGGTATCGGTCAACTTTGACCCGCGGCAGGTTTCTTATCAGCAGTTGCTGAAAGTTTTTTTCAGTGTTGCGCACGATCCGACCGAGCTTAATCGGCAAGGACCCGATACTGGTAGTCAATACCGTTCGGCGGTGTTTTATAACAGCCCAGAACAGCAACAGCTTGCGCAGCGCCAGATCGAACAGCTCAACGCGGCACATGTTTTTCCTGCTGCCATCGTCACTCAGGTTGTGCCGTTAAAAAAGTTTTATCCGGCTGAGGAGCATCACCAGAATTACCTGGCGTTGCATCCTTATCAACCGTATATCCTGATTAACGACCAGCCTAAACTGGCGCAACTGCATAAACAATTCCCCACGCTGTACCAATAGTCTGAGTCCCTGTCGTTTAGGGACAACCAGAACTATTTTGCCGATACCCGCTTTGAGTTTGAAGCGGGTATCACTTTTTGAATGAGGATTGAAATTAGCTTAGCGGAAATAATTTTTGATCCAGGCATCCAGTGAGAACTTGCCTGCGCCATGAAACACGATCACCAGCATCAACGCACCCCAGAGATAATGCTGCTTGACGCCTGCCGGGCTTAGATCTGGATAGGAAATGACGGCGATTGCATTGAACACAAACAGCACTATCGCAGCAGGGCGACTGAGCAATCCCAGTACGAGAAAAACGGGTATCGATAATTCAGTGGTTGCAGCCATCCATGCGGCCATCTCAGGCGGCAGGACGGGAACGGCATATTCATTTTCAAATAGCGATACAGTGCTGTCCCAGCTTTGGATTTTGACCAGCCCGGAGCGAAAAAACACCGAGCTCACGTATAAACGTACCGCCAAATCAAACACTGGCGTGAGATAGCCCCAGTAGCCGACTGCTTGTTGATATAGCTGTACCAGTCTGCGAATTTTATTCATTAGTCATGCTCCTTGGTAAAAAGTAAATTCCGAAATCACGCCATTGCTGATGTGACGCTGTAAACAATTTTGCAAATCAAAGTCTGTCGTTAGAGACTGTACGGCATGTAACGCATCTCCCAGTGTTTGCCGCTGGGACAGTCGGGTCAAAAATTCAAACTCAGCCGTGCTCAAAGCGAGCGGTTGCACAGCGAGTTTGTGGCGCAATACCAAACAATATTCGCCCCCCGAGCCCAGATTTATATTTTCATCACCTGAATATCCAGGCTGGTTGGCTTGCCAGATGGTTAGCGCCGGATAGGGAGATGAGATCAATTGACAAGCTGCACTCAAGCCGAACATCATTCGACCGAGTTGCTCCTGCGGCAGATGGTGTAATTCCGCCAGCGAAAATACTTTTTGTGGCGGGGCATGCATTACTTTATGGCATGCCCATTCAATACTGGCGACATCTTTGAGATAAACCAGAGCATTCGCGTGCGGATGAGCGGCCAGGAATTCGGCAAACTGTTCGCCGTAATTGCGAATGTCACCGCTGCAGGAGGGGGTAGCCTGAATATAGTCATGGCCGACCGCGGCAAAAAAATCAGCGCCGACCAGGCGTTCGATAACCGGATATAGGCTGCTCAGCATGCGCTGGTAATTGCTGAAAACGTTGTTGCGATAAATCGCCATGCCGCGTGCCACGCTACTGCCCATTGCTGCCCGCAAGGCCAAGTGTTCATAGCTGTCGGGCCGACTGAACAGCGCCCGGACAAACCCTTGTTGTTGTTCAAACAAGGCAGGCATGTTCTTGTTCCAGAATTTTGCTGGCAGTGGCCGCCTCTGCCAGCAGCTCAGCCAAGGGAGGAATATCGGTATCCCACTCGATTAGTGTCGGCTTGACGCCCAGTTGTTTGATGGCGTCTCGATAGAGTTGCCAGACCGGCTCTGATACCGCGCGGCTGTGGGTATCAATCAATACGCCGTGCTGCACTTCGTAGCCGGCCAGATGAATTTCATCCACACTATCGGCTGGCATGGCAGTAAGATAGGCGTGCGCATCGTAGCCATGGTTCATCGCACTGACATAGATGTTATTCACATCCAGCAACAAACCGCAGCCGGTGCGTTTGGGCAGCTCTGCCACGAAATCCCACTCGTTGAAATCTTCATTTTCCCAGCGCAAATAGCTGGAGATGTTTTCAACCAAAATGCGTCTGCCCAGAAATTCCTGTACGGTGTCGATGCGTGCGCAAATCAGATTCAGTGCCTCGCGGCTGTACGGCAAGGGCAGTAAGTCATTGAGATGTTGCTTGCCCACCGTGCCCCAACACAGATGTTCGGAAACCAAGTCGGGTTGAACGCGTTCGACAAGATTTCGCAATGAGTCCAAGTGCGCCATGTCCAGCTCATCGGCCGAGCCGAGCGACAATCCGACACCATGCAGGCTCAGCGGATAATTTGCACGGATATTTTCCAGTAACGTTAATGCCGGGCCATCGCCAAAATAGTTTTCGCTGTGAACTTCCAGCCATGCCACATCAGGACGCTCGCTGATGAATTGTTGTTGATGCGATGCGCGCAAGCCCACCCCCACCCCGCTCAATTTTGCCGTCATTTCGATGTAGAAAATTGCACTGGCAGGGGCCGGCTTTAGGAATTATTTAGTGACCACTGTGCCACCGGCAATTTTTGCGCAGGTGCCTTTAGGTACATAAACCCAAGCATCTTTTTCGCGGTCCGAGGTGGTGGTTCCGGCGCAGGCGTTGCCTCCGGAAGAGCAATCATTCAAACCGGCTTTGGCGATACCGGCGCATTTTTCCATATCGCCTTTGGCGGCAAGTGCGGTGCTGCTGGCAGAAACCAGGCCCAGTGCAAGCAGTCCGGCAATGGCAGTGCGGATGGTCAGATCAGTTTTGTTCATGGTATATCTCCTAGGTAATGTGGTTAAAGCCTGACAAGCAGTTCCTGTCGGGCGGTTAGTCGTGACGGAGGGCAAAAAACTTACAAGATTTTTTA
>DASRWN010000160.1:0-5665 GCA_035654595.1 Gallionella sp.
CGCATTGTTTGAGGGTTATGATGCCGCACCCACGGCAGAGGGCGTTTCCGGTGCAACCACGCGTACTGTAGTGACATCGTCGCTGGCGATATTGATGCTGGATTTTGTTTTGACTGCAATCATGTTTAGGGGAAATTGAATTATGGATCGCACTACGCTGGATTTGTGGGTGGGGATATTTGTGGTGGCAGGCGTCGCTGCACTGGTGATGCTGGCGATGAAAGTGGGGAACCTGGGTACCTATAACGTGTCGGAAAGCTACCGGGTGCATGCCCATTTTACCAACATTGGCGGACTGAAATCAAAGGCATCAGTTAAAAGTGCCGGGGTGTTGGTTGGGCGAGTCACGAACATCAGTTTGGACACGCAAAGTTATGAAGCGGATGTCAGCATGAGTTTGGACAAGCGATACAAATTTCCCAAAGACACTTTCGCCAATATTCTTACCTCGGGTTTATTGGGTGAGCAATACGTCGGGTTGGCACCCGGTGGCGATAGCGAGATGCTCAAGGATGGTGAGTTGATTAAACAGACCCAGTCTGCGGTCGTGTTGGAAGATTTGATCAGCAAGTTTATTTATAACAAGGCTGAACAACCTGCTAAATAATTTAGGGAGGGCTCATTTAAAGATGAATAATTTTTTAAAATTTGCAATCGGTTTGCTGTGCGCGATCAATTTTGCTCAAGCAGATCAACTGGCGCCGGACGAATTGATTAAAAATACTGTCCGGGAAGTCACTGGTATCATTAAGCAGGACAAGGATATTCTGGCGGGCAATCAACAGAAAATACTCGCGCTGGTGGACGCCAAAGTGCTGCCACATTTTGATTTTGACCGTATGACCCGGCTGGCGGTGGGCAAGTATTGGCGTACTGCAACACCTGAACAAAAACAAGCGTTAGTCGGCGAATTTCGCAGCCTGTTGGTGCGGACGTATACCAGGGCTTTGAGCGTTTATCGTGATGAGGTGATTGAAGTGAAGCCGGTCAAGGTGGCTGCTGATACCACTGAAGTGACTATTAGAACCGACGTTATCAAGCCAGGCACGCAGCCGGTACCGGTGAACTATGAAATGGAAAAAACTGCCGATGGCTGGAAAGCGTATGACTTGTCCATCGAAGGTGTAAGTTTGGTCACCAATTATCGCAGCACCTTTGGCACTGCGATTCAACAAAATGGAATTGATGGTTTGATCAAAATACTGGCGGATAAAAACTCTACGGCAGAGGCATCAGGCAAGGCTGCAGCCAAGTGATACAGGCTGAAAACAGTCCGCTGTTGCTGACTGGTACGCTGACCAGCGCCACCGTTCCGGCAATATTCAATGCTGGCATACAGCGGCTGACTGGTGAAGATATGCTGGTAGATTTCTCGCAAGTTGAGACGGTCGACTCTGCCGCAGTCGGTATGTTGCTGGGCTGGTTGCGTGCCGCGCAGCATGGTAAACATAACTTGCAAGTTGTGGGCTTGCCAGCCGATTTGATCAGCTTGGCGACGCTTTATGGGGTTGCCGATTTTCTGCCTCAATAGTCGTGATCAGATGATTTTCTACGCGTGACCCTATTAATTCAGCCGGTCCCTGTTATTTGATGTTAGTCACTCCCGAAAGTATTCAGTTGAATATCGCGCAAGGCATGTCCACTACCTATTTAACCGTGGTGGGAGATGGTACGCATTTTGAAGCCATCGTTGTGAGCGCTGCTTTTGCTGCGAAGAGCCATGTGCAGCGTCACCAGATGGTCTATCAAACTTTGGGTAACCGGATGCGCGATGAAATTCATGCGCTGTCTATCAAGGCGCTTACTCCACAAGAATGGGAAAGTCGATGATCGAAGGATAATGCAAAAGTTAGCGATATTGGGCGGGAGACAGCTTAACGGAGAGGTGCGAATCTCTGGTGCGAAAAATGCGGCGCTACCAATCATGTGCGCCAGCTTGTTGACTTCAGACGACTTGAATCTGATCAATTTGCCGGACATGCACGATGTGGCGACCATGGCGAAGCTGTTGCAGCAGATGGGTGTGCGTATTACCCTGAATGACACAGCCGCGACTTTCAGCGCTGCGCAGGTGGATAAATTAGAAGCGCCTTATGAGATGGTGAAAACCATGCGGGCTGCAATTTTGGTATTAGGCCCAATGTTGACGCGGTTTGGTGAGGCGCGGGTGTCCTTGCCGGGCGGTTGCGCAATAGGGTCGCGCCCGGTAGATTTACACATCAGTGGGTTGCAGGCGATGGGCGCTGAAATTCATATTGAACATGGTTATATCCATGCCGTGGCTAATCGTCTGAAAGGTGCGCAAATTTGTTTTGACCTGGTGAGTGTGACCGGTACCGAAAATCTGATGATGGCAGCGGTGCTGGCGGATGGTATTACCGTACTGGAAAACGCGGCACGTGAACCGGAAGTGGTTGATCTGGCCAACTGTTTAATTGCGATGGGCGCAAAAATCAGTGGGGCGGGCAATGCTACCATTACCATATCAGGCGTGAAGAATCTGCACGGTACAGATTATCGCATCATGCCAGACCGTATTGAGAGCGGTACGTTTTTGGTGGCGGCCGCCGCAACCGGTGGACACATCGAATTAACTCACACGCGTGCCGATATTCTCGACAGTCTGCTGGATAAACTGCGCGAAGCAGGTGCGCAAATCAAAGCGTCGGGAGACCGTGTTAGTCTGACCATGTTGCGGCGGCCTGCTGCAGTGAGTCTTCGTACTGCGCCCTACCCGGCGTTTCCGACGGATATGCAGGCGCAATTCATGGCGCTAAACACGATTGCTGAAGGTAGCGCTGTTGTGGTTGAAACTATTTTTGAAAATCGTTTTATGCACGTACAGGAACTACGCCGACTCGGCGCGCAGATCGAGATAGAAGGGAATACCGCAGTGATCAAAGGTCTCGCGCAACTGGAAGGAGCAACGGTAATGGCAACAGATTTGCGTGCCTCGGCTTGCCTGGTAATTGCCGGGTTGGTTGCGCAGGGCCAAACCGTCGTGGATCGTATCTATCATCTCGATCGTGGTTATGAACATATAGAAACGAAATTATCGATGCTCGGCGCACAGATTCGCCGTGTGCATTGATGCGGGAGTGAAAAAATGATTACGATTGCTCTATCCAAGGGACGAATTTTTGAAGAAACGCTGCCATTGTTAAATGCTGCAGGCATTACCCCGCTGGAAGATCCGGAATCATCGCGTAAATTAATTTTAGCAACTAGCCGCAGCGATGTGAGGTTGATTATTGTGCGCGCTTCCGACGTGCCGACGTATCTGCAATATGGCGCGGCGGACATTGGCATAGCAGGTAAAGATGTGTTGAATGAGCATGGTGGCGCAGGGCTGTATCAGCCGGTGGATTTGACTATCGCACGTTGCCGCATGATGGTTGCGGTACGTGATGATTTTGATTATGAATTTGCAGTTCGTCAGGGTGCGCGGCTGCGCGTGGCGACCAAATACGTTCAGGCTGCGCGAGAACATTTTGCCGCCAAAGGTGTGCATGTGGATTTGATCAAACTATATGGTTCCATGGAGCTGGCACCGCTGGTAGGACTATCCGATGCAATCGTCGATTTAGTGAGTAGTGGCAACACACTCAAAGCCAATCATCTCAGAGCGGTCGAAACGATTGCCGAAATTTCTGCACGTCTGGTAGTGAATCAAGCTGCGCTAAAATTAAAACGCGCTGTCATCCAGCCCATGCTGGATGTATTTTCCGGTGCAATGAAAAAATGAGAATCAGGCAACTGTCATCAAGTGCCGCTGACTTTCATGCCGAGCTGGATAAGCTACTGGCTTTCGAAGTGACTGCAGACCAGACATTAGAGGCGACTGTGGCATCCATACTTGCAGACGTGCGCGCGCGCGGCGATGCTGCAGTGCTGGAATATACTGCCAAATTTGACCGTTTATCATTGGCCAGTGCTGCGGCCATGGAGTTACCACGCAATGAATTGTGCGCGGCACTTGACGGGTTACCTGCTGAGCAGCGCGCCGCCTTGGAACAAGCGGCGCAGCGCGTAACTGACTACCACCTGAAGCAAGTGCAAACTTCGTGGTCGTACACCGATGCCGATGGCACACTGCTCGGACAACAAGTCACTTCATTAGACCGCGTTGGGTTATACGTGCCGGGCGGGAAGGCTGCGTATCCCTCTTCGGTACTGATGAATGCGTTGCCTGCCAAAGTGGCAGGCGTGACTGAATTGATCATGGTTGTTCCGACCCCAGATGGGATAAAAAATCAGCTGGTGCTGGCGGCAGCTTACCTTGCGGGCGTTGATCGGGTGTTTACCATCGGTGGCGCGCAAGCGGTAGCAGCATTGGCTTATGGCACGACGACCATTCCGAAAGTGGATAAAATCGTCGGCCCGGGTAATGCTTATGTAGCCGCGGCAAAGCGCCGTGTATTCGGTGTGTGCGGCATCGACATGATTGCCGGCCCGTCAGAAATTTTGGTGATATGCGACGGTCAGACCAACCCTGACTGGATTGCGATGGATTTGTTTTCACAAGCCGAACATGATGAGTTGGCGCAAGCTATTTTGTTGTCACCAGACAAGAAGTTTATTCAATCTGTCGCGCAAAGCGCGGATCGTTTATTAACGCAAATGCCACGCCGTGGCATTATTAAAACCGCCTTGGAGAATCGTGGTGCTTTGATACACGTGGCTGATCTCGATGAAGCTTGCGCGATCAGCAATCGTATCGCCCCGGAGCATCTTGAATTGTCGGTCGAAGAGCCGCAGACTTGGCTGCCCAAGCTGAGACATGCCGGTGCCATTTTCATGGGCCGTTACACCTCTGAATCTTTGGGCGACTACTGTGCTGGCCCTAATCATGTTCTACCGACTTCTGGTACAGCGCGTTTCTCTTCGCCTCTGGGAGTGTACGATTTTCAAAAACGCAGCAGTCTGATCCAGGTTTCCGTTCAAGGTGCGCAAAAGCTGGGGGAAATCGCTTCCACGCTTGCATATGGAGAAGGATTGCATGCTCACGCTCAGTCAGCATTGCTCAGAAAAATATAGTTAATCGGGTGAGTCAGATCGGAAGTGCTTGATGTCGTCTTTCGTTTTGAACGCTTTAATAGTGTTTCATGATGCCCCTTGGTTTGACAGGTGACTCGCCAATTGGCATAATCGGCGGCTCTGTTTGGAGGGGTTCCCGAGCGGTCAAAGGGATCAGACTGTAAATCTGACGGCTCTGCCTTCGAAGGTTCGAATCCTTCCCCCTCCACCATTGCTTCATTTATTGGTTGGGTTGGCGCGGTTGTAACTGATTGACTTTAAAATTGGAGTTTCGTATTGGAAGCTCGCGGGTGTAGCTCAATGGTAGAGCAGAAGTTTTCCAAACTTACGACGAGGGTTCGATTCCCTTCACCCGCTCCAGTTTGAAAATCTGCCCATGTGGCTCAGTGGCAGAGCACTCCCTTGGTAAGGGAGAGGTCGCGAGTCCGATTCTCGCCATGGGCACCAGAAGTTTTTATTATTTAACGTTATGACATTGATCTAAGGAAAAATCATGGCAAAGAGCAAATTTGAGCGGACCAAGCCGCACGTTAACGTAGGCACGATAGGACACGTTGATCATGGCAAAACCACCCTGACTGCGGCGATCACCACCGTCTTGTCCAAGAAATTTGGCGGCGAAGCCAAA
>DASRWN010000161.1:0-4144 GCA_035654595.1 Gallionella sp.
CATAGGCATGGCCTGCGCTTCATCCAGACACACCAGCGCACGCTGCCCGTTGCGCGCATAGTCGAGCAGCGCGCGGGTCAATGATTTCAAGAGCTGATGCTGATCAATATTTTTCTCTATCGGCACGCGAAATTCTTCCGCCAAAGCCAGCAGCAAACTGTGCGGTTCGAGATAGGGATTGGGTATGTAGGCAACAACGAAACGCGGCGCAGGCAATGCAACATAACCGGCGACCTGATCGGCGTCTTTTGGTAGCCCATCAGCATCCTGATCCTGCGTGCCGATCGGCGTAGTCGATTGCCGCCCCTGGTTCAGGGTGGAAATGAATTTGCGGCACAACAGCGTCTTGCCGTTTCCCACTTCGCCGGTAATCTTGATAAAACCCTCACCGTTGCGCGCCGCCACCAGCAGGGTGTTGAGCGCTTCCTGGTAACTGGAACAGGCGAAGAAAAAACTGGTGTCTGGAGTTAAACCGAAGGGCGATTCACGCAAGCCAAAGTGCTGAAGATACATATCTAGGGGTTGGCATCCTGCCCGGCCATGCCATTCAACCGATCCCGGCTGCTGGTAATATCCTGCGACCAGTCCTTGTTGCTATCCACGATGGTGGGTTTCAACAGGATGATCAGCTCACGCTTTTCGGTGCTTTGCGAGGTTTGACCGAACAATGTCTTCGGCAGCCCCGGCAAGCCGGAACGGTCATCCGCGCTGGCCTGACGCATCAGGCCGCCAATCGCCACAATCTGCCCGTCGCGGGCGCGCACGATGCTGTCAGTTTCGGAAACAGAGCTGGAAGCCAGCGGCAATGTCAGCGTGCCACCACTAGCGGCACCAAGATTAACGGACAGGTTTTTCTGGGTTACCTGACTCACCGAAGGATGGACATGCAAAATGATTTCATTGTTCTCGTCTATGCGCGGTGTCACATCCAGCGCAATACCGGAAAAGAACGGCTGCACTGTAATGGTTGGCGTGGTAGTGGTGGCAGTTCCGGTGGTGGTGGTGGTGGAAACGTTGGTAACAAAAAAGTCATCCGTGCCGACTTTAAGTATCGCCTTCTGGTTGTTGATGGTCGCGATACGCGGGCTGGACAGCACATGCACATTGCCCTGTGATTCCAGAAAATTCAGCAACGCGGCAAAATTTCCGGTTTGAAAAGCCAGGCCAAACAACGAACCGGTGGCTGCCGTGGTAGCAGACAAGCCACTGCTGGGAATGGTTACCGCTCCGGAGACCAAGGCTCTGCCGGGGATGGCAGCCAACTGGCCGTTAGTCAGCGGACCAGTGGTGGCAAGAACGCTATTGGACGATATTGGACCAACGGCAAGGCGGCTGTTCGGATTGTTCTTGAACGCGGCCCAATTTACGCCGGACTGATAACCATCGCTCAACTGCACTTCGACAATCTTGGCTTCCAGGATCACCTGACGCTCGACGGAAATCTGCGATGCCTTGAGATAGGCGGAAATATTCCTCATTTCATCCGGCATGGCACGCACCACGATCACGCCTGATATCGGACTGACCACCACGCTGCGCCCTGTCTCCGTCCCCACGATTGCCTTTAACGATTTCTCCAGCTCAGTCCAAAAATCCGTCTTATCGGTGGTGGTCACCCTGCTGCTGTCCAGTGCGGAGCTTGTCGGCGAAGCCGTGGTAGTGCTGCTGCCCGTGGTACCACCGGTAGGGCTGTCTGAAACCGAACCGGATATGACGTGCAGTAAGGAGGTGCCGGCCCGTGTCCCGGTCAAATAATTCACCTGAAAAATTCGGGTCTGCAACGCAATCGGCTGAATATAAATCCGGTTGTCGTCCACCTTGTACTCATAACCGTATATCTGGCGTATCGTTTCCAGCGCATCAAATACGGTTACATCTTTGAGGTTCAGCGAAATGTTGCCGCTGACATCCGGGGGCAACAGCATACTGTAGCGCGTACCGGAAACAATCGCCATGAACACCTGACTGACCGGGGTGTTATTCACGGCCAGATCAAACCGGGTTTCGAGTGGCTTGTTCTCCACCCCGGGCATATCCAACGTCAACGGTGGCAGCAGGGCATTATTCACCGCGCTATCTGCCTTGTCAGCCTGCGTGCTGTCCTGCACCGCCCGATCCATTTCGTGCTGAATCGCCTGCGCAGTTCGAGTATCAACTTTTGGCGTTGCGCACCCCGCGATCAACAACACCGCGCCAAGCCATAAGATCGTTCTCATTTTTTCTCCTCCGGTGCGACTTGTTTAGCTTTGCGTTTGGTAGACCGTTGTTTAACTTTCGGCAAGGGCGCATCAACCATGCTGCTGCCCCGCTTGGTAATTTTGACGCCCGGGAACAGGCTCAACACCTGCCGCCCCTGCGTGCCCTGTAACACGACGTTTCCTTCATTGACCTCGATCAATTTTGCGTCGCCATGTTTTCTCCCCAGTTCTACCGTCTCGCCATCAATAATCGCAGCGCGGTGATTCCCTGAAATCAGCACGGATTGCAAACCATTCGATGGCTTGTCGACTACAGCGCCGGGCGCTTCCAGCACAGCCGGGGGTCGAGTGGGGTCGGGCAGATTTTCTGCGCTGGCCGCACCGGACACCGCGCACAACAAACCGAACCACGCCGCCCTGCTCATACCGTCAACCATGTTTTATCCAGACTCAGAGTATACAAGGTCAAGGTCAATACCGAATCGGGATAGTGATCCACACTCAAACTCACTTCTCCCCAAAACATCTGGGTTGGCAGCTTTTCCAGCGCGGTCAGATATTGCAACAAATCCAGATAACTGCCACGCACCGTAATTTGCACACCGTGTTTGAAGACTTGTTTCTGGTCATTATTGGCTTTTCCGGCCACGGTCGGCTCGGCACTGTTTTCCGCTTTTGGTTTTTCTATCAACAAACCCACCGGCAAGGTGTCCAGCGTGACCAACTGCAACTTGCCATTTTTGTTCAGCACCTGCTCCAACAGATTGGCCATTTTATTGGGCGCGACAAGGCGATCGCGGCGGGTCTGCAAATAATTATTTTGCTCTTGCAACTGCTTCTTGAGTTGCGCCGAACGTACGCGCAACGGCGACTGCTCATCATCGCGCCTGGCTTGCGTCAATGATTCCATCGTGGCTTGCAACTCGTGCATTTTTTCCTGTTGTTGCACAACTTGCGCAGACAGCGTTTTTTGCTTTGCCAGCAACGGGTCAAGCAACAACGAATTGATCAATGCGACCAGCACAAATGCGGCAGCAGCAAATATGATGGCGCGTTCGCGCAACGACATGTCGTCTATTTTGCCGCGCACGACCTCCCAATAGCGTTTCACTGCGCGGCCCCGCCGCTGGCATCGGAATGCAGGGTAAATTCGACGTAGCCGGGTGCAACCGTGGATTTGCCATCCGCGCTGGGCACACTTTTGGGTTGTTTCATCTGTAGAGCGGAGAAGGTCTTACCCTGCATGACAGTCTCTTTATTCAAATGTTGTATGTATACCGGCAATAATTCAGGATTTATCACGCCACCATTCAGACTGACCTGCGTCGCATCACCGCTCACCTTGAATCCGGTCAACCATAAACCTTGCAGCACCTGGCGCGCGAAGGCGCGCATATATTCCGAATAACCATGCGTATTACCAAGCACACCGGATTTAAGTGTCTCGACCAGCTCGGTTTGTTCGGCCAATTTTTTTTCCAGTTGCTGCACTTCACTCTGTAATTGCTGATTCGCCTGCTCCGGCGAAAACTCTGCGGTTTGACGCGCCAAGCGCGCTTGCTCGGCATCGTAAAGTTTGGCGCTTTGCGCCGATTGCCTTTGCAACTGTTGTGATTGATATATCGCGTAACCATAAAAAAGCAGCGAACCAACCAGAATCAAAAATAGCGCTTGCAGCATGGTCAGCAACGAAAATATTTTTCGCTGCTTCATGAAAATCGGGTTGAACAGATTGATCTGCTGACTCATAACGCCCGGCCTTCCTGGCGTAATGCCGCGCCCAACGTGGTGAGTGTCTGCGCCACAAATGCACTATCCGTCAGTGCCGGAATTGCGCTGATATCCATCACCTGCGACAAATCCAGCCGCTCCACTTTGGCATCGATGGCAGACGCTAAAAAACTCACCAGATCGGCCGCTTCAGGCGCGCTGATCAACACGCGGCT
>DASRWN010000162.1:0-3852 GCA_035654595.1 Gallionella sp.
GCCGATGTCGCCAAGACCAAAGGCAAGCCAAAACGTGGCTGATTTACGCCTCATCTACGGCTTCCATGCAGTGACCGCACGTATCCGCCAGAATCCCGATGGCGTGCTGGAAATCTATCTGCAAGCACAACGCCAGGATCCGCGCATGCGCGAGCTGATCAAACTGGCGGAAGCCAATGGTGTTCGAGTCATCCCGGTGGATAGTTCGCGCCTTGACGGCATGGCGGGGAATGCGCGCCATCAGGGTGTTGCGGCACGGGTTGATGCGGCGCGGCGCGTGCAACATTTATCAGATGTACTCGAAACGTTGAATGAGCCACCATTGTTGCTGGTATTGGATGGTGTGCAAGATCCGCATAATTTGGGCGCTTGCCTGCGCAGTGCCGATGCTTTTGGCGTGCACGCAGTGATTGCCCCGAAAGACCGTGCCGTGGGTATTACTGCCACGGTGGAGAAGGTTGCCTGCGGTGCGGCGGAAACCGTGCCTTACATTACCGTAACCAATCTGGCGCGTACTCTGCGCGAATTGCAGGAAAACGACATCTGGGTGGTCGGCACCGCGGGAGATGCCGAAAAAGATTTATTCGATTTCAAGCATGGCGGCGGACTGGCATGGGTATTGGGTGCCGAGGGCGAGGGGCTGCGGCGCTTGACGCGTGAAACCTGTGATGAGCTGGTACGTATCCCGATGCTGGGCAGTGTAGAAAGTTTGAATGTTTCTGTCAGTGCCGGGATCTGCCTGTTTGAGGCAAGGCGACAGCGTTTGTAATCTTGCCGCTCAAGCAGCTCGTGAGAAAAATCGCCGAGTTGAAACTCGTTCGGTTGATGCCGATAAAAAAACAAGACGTGTAACCGAATAAATCCAGATTTACTCTTATTGAAGCGGGCTAAACAGCCCGCTTTTTGCTGCCACCAACAAGCTTATTTTGCAATGGTATGATGTCAAATCTTAATGTTGATGGTCTGAAAATGAAGCTGGCGATCGCACAGATAAACTGCGTATTAGGTGATCTGGAAGGAAATTCCGCAAAGATTCTGCACTATATGGAGCGGGCAAAAAGCCAGGGCGCGCAACTTTTGCTGACACCTGAGTTGAGCTTGTGTGGCTATCCACCAGAGGACTTGTTATTGCGCGACGGTTTCTATAAAGCCTGCGCAGAAGCATTAAGCGTGCTCGCCGGAAATATTTCGGGGATTGCGGTGGTGGTGGGTCATCCGCATGAGCAAAATGGTAAACGCTACAACGCGGCCTCGTTGCTATGCGATGGCAAAGTAGTAAAAACTTATCTCAAACATGTTTTACCCAATTACACGGTATTTGATGAGGAGCGTTATTTTGATCATGGCAGCGATCCATGTCTGTTTGAAATGGGCGGACTCAATTTTGCGCTGAATATTTGCGCAGATGTCTGGAAGCCGGAATCTGCGCGGCAGGCCAAAGCAGCCGGTGCGCAAGTGCTGCTGATTCTGAACGCTTCACCCTATGCCATACATAAACATGAGTCGCGTTATCAGGTCATACGCGAGCGTATTGCCGAGACGGGCATGGCAGTGGTCTACGCCAATATGGTTGGCGGGCAGGATGAATTGATATTTGACGGTGGCTCATTTTCGATGGATCAGCAAGGTAATCTTGCCGCGCAGGGTGTTGAGTTTGAAGAAACATTGTTGCTGGTGGAATTGTCGCCTGACGCCAAACCCGCTGGGGAACAAGTTGCCTTGCTTGAACAGAATGCGAGCGTCTACAGTGCCTTGTGTCTGGGCGTAAAAGATTACATCAACAAAAACCGTTTTTCCGGTGTGCTGCTGGGTTTGTCCGGCGGCATAGACTCTGCATTGACGCTGGCCATTGCGGTGGATGCGTTAGGTGCGGATAAAGTACATGCGGTGATGATGCCGTCGGTATACACCGCGCAAATCAGTCTGGACGATTCACGCGAAATGGCAAAGATGCTTGGTGTGCGCTATGACGAATTTTCGATTACTTCAATGTTCGAAAGTTATACGCGTATCTTGGCTGAGCCATTTGCCGGACGTGCAGTCGACACGACCGAAGAAAATCTGCAGGCGCGTATCCGCGGTACGCTGTTGATGGCGATGTCCAACAAGTTTGGCGCGCTGGTATTAACCACCGGCAACAAATCCGAGATGAGCGTCGGCTACGCCACTTTGTACGGTGACATGGCCGGCGGCTTTGCTGTGTTGAAGGATGTCAGCAAAACAGGTGTGTATCGTCTGGCGCGTTACCGTAACGCGTTGGGGCATGTCATTCCGGAACGCATCATCACCCGTGTCCCTAGTGCCGAGTTGCGTGCCGATCAAACCGATCAGGATAGTCTGCCGCCTTACGATGTGCTGGACGGGATTGTGGAGTGCTACGTGGAAAAAAACCTGGCAATCCCCGCCATCATCGCGCTCGGTTATGCGGAAGCCGACGTGCGCCGTGTGGTCAATTTGATTCGCCTGAGCGAATACAAGCGCCGCCAATCTGCGCTCGGTGTGCGCATCACTGAACGCAGTTATGGCAAAGACTGGCGCTACCCAATCACGGTGCGCTATCAGGACGATTTCTAAGTGGGTATCATGCAGGCAGCTGATACGGAACGTTGAGATGAATCGGAACGACAGCGCCGACAAATTTCGCATTGACAAGTGGCTGTGTGCCGCACGTTTTTTCAAAACACGTTCTTTGGCAACTGCTGCTGTCGAGTGTGGGAAAATCAGTGTCAATGAGGTGCGCGTCAAACCGGCAAAAACAGTTGCCGTTGGTGATATGCTGGAGATTCGTATTGGGCAACATCAATTTGTCATCGAAGTTTTGGCACTGTCCAATCGGCGCGGCTCTGCTGTCGAAGCGCAAAAGCTATATCGTGAAACCGATGATAGCCGCAGGCGGAGAGAGGCGATTGCCGCACAACTCAAGGAACAACCCAAGCCTTTTTTCTTTCGTGGCCGACCGACCAAGCGCGATCGAAGAGAAATGGAGCGTTTAAAGCAAGGTCGGCAATAAGGAAGCACTGTGGTGCACTCCGCCTTGTGGTTCCGATAGGGTGGAAGTTGAGTCTGGCAACCGTACTGCGAGGGAAGTGTGATGAAAAAATTAGTTAAAGGAACGTTAGTCGCTAAACATTACTGGACCGACAGCCTCATTTCCTTGCAAATTGAGGCACCGGAGGTGACGTTTTTCGCCGGACAGTTTGGTCGACTGGCACTGCCGGCGCCGCCCGGGTCAAAGGAAGAAATGATTGGCCGTCCTTATTCATTTGTGAATAGTCCGCACGTTTCTCCCCACGAATTTTATTTTGTTGTTGTTCCCGAAGGCCCGCTTACGTCACGGCTTGCTGCGCTCGCGCCTGGCGACCCGGTTTGGTTGTTACCGAGCGGCAATGGTTTTTTTATCATCAGCGAAGTACCCAAGGCAGACGTACTTTGGTGTTTATCGACAGGTACTGGCTTGGGGCCGTTCCTATCCATCTTAGGTACTGCCGCAGCATGGGAGAAATTCAGCCGTATTGTTCTGGTTCACGCTGTGCGATTTGCCAGCGATTTATCCTATGGCGACACGATTGCCGAAATCGCGGCCACGCATCCGGACGCCTTTGTTTATATCCCGATGGTAAGCCGCGAAGCCCACGGTAACGCACTGGGCGGGCGTATTCCCAACGCAATTCGTGACGGGCAATTAGAGGCACGCGCAGGTTTGACGTTGCAAGCGGAAAATTCACATGTCATGTTGTGCGGCAATCCAGCGATGGTGGAAGACACGCAGAAAGTGCTGGAAGCGCGCGGAATGAAACGTCATCGGCGCACCGAGCCGGGACATTTTACGGTTGAGACTTATTGGTAATCGAT
>DASRWN010000163.1:0-14371 GCA_035654595.1 Gallionella sp.
GTGGCGCAACTGGCGACGGCGCCGTTTGCCGCCATGGCGGAGAAAAGATTTAATCCGCTGTTACTGACGACGATCGGTTATGGCGTCTTTGCCGCTGGTTTGATCAGCAACGGCTTCATGACTTTCGACACCGATTTTGACGGGCTGCTATGGCCACAAATTTTGCGCGGCGCGGCCGTGCTGTTTTGCCTGTTGCCGACCATTAGCCTGGCGCTTGAGGGGCAGCCATTCGCGCGGATACCGAACGCCAGCGGGTTGTTCAATTTAATGCGGACGTTGGGCGGCGCCATCGGGATCGCCTTGATTGACACCATACTGGAACAGCGCGCGCCGACGCACGCCGCGTATCTGATTTCCCGGCTCCAGGCCGGTGACCCAAGCGCGGCGCGTGTTGTCGGTTTGCCCTTGTCGCATTTTCATAATGTGCCGCTGGGACCGATTGATGGCGCTACCCAATTCATCGTTGCACCGCTGGTCGATCGGGCGGCGCTGGTGTTGTCTTTTAACGAGGCATGGTTGGCGTTGGGCGCTGTCTTCGTTTTGGCATCAGTGGCGGTACCTTTGATGAGGTACCGCCTGTTGCCGGTTAAATGCGCCGCGCCGAATGAATAACCGCGATCCCGCCGAGCAGATCAATCCACTGCGCTTCGCTCAATCCCGCTGC
Organism: Gallionella sp.; assembly: GCA_035654595.1. Taxonomy (GTDB): domain Bacteria; phylum Pseudomonadota; class Gammaproteobacteria; order Burkholderiales; family Gallionellaceae; genus Gallionella. The sequence goes on from DASRWN010000163.1 coordinate 665, forward strand.
CTCAATACGCTTTGCCAACGCAGGCTGATCGGAAAATTTCTGGATGCTTTCGGCCAGATATTGGTAGGCACCACCGTCTTTGGTGATCCATTGGCCGAGCGGTGGCATCACCTTGCTGCAATAAGCGTCGAATACAGGTTTGAGCCCACGCCGCACGCCGGACGTAAACTCAAGGCAATAAAAACGTCCGCCAGGTCGTAAAACACGTGTTGCTTCTCGCAGCGCCCGATCAATATGCGTAACATTGCGCAGGCCATAGGCGATGCAATAAATATCGACGCTGTGGTCGGGCAGCGGTAAATATTCGGCATCACCCGTGATCCATTCGATGCCGGAAATCTGAGGTTTGTCGGCTATTTTTGCGCGTCCGGCCCTGAGCATAGCGGGATTGAGGTCGCAGATGGTGATCTTGGCTTTGCCATGAGTGCGCTTGGCGCAACGCAGCGCCACATCACCGGTGCCGCCTGCCACGTCGAGAATGCTTTGTCCCGGCTTCGGGTCCATCAACGCGACAAGGCGATCCTTGAAAAACCGGTGCAACCCCATCGACATCACATCGTTCATCAAATCGTAACGCCAGGCGACCGAGGCAAAAACACTTTGCACCAGCCGGGTTTTTTCTTCCGGTTTGACACGCACGGCGCCAAACCACCCGGATTCGGGATTGGCGTCGGTGGGGGATTGGTGATTTGTCTTGGACATAAGGTTGACTATAATCCGCAAACCGAAAAAAAGCAGCACCGTGTCGCCTGCGCGATTCCGGTAAAAGAACCTTCAACGTTCCAGTTATCACATGAGTGCCTCTCTATGAAACACGATTTCAGCCAACGCAGTACGCAAGCCGAATTGATGGATACCGAACCGCTCGGCTTCGCTGCCTTCCACGCTTATTTGTGCGACCTCACCCTCATCAATATCTGTACCCTGGCCTATCGCCCGACTCTGCGATGGTTGCGCCTGGTTGTGGGAAAGTCGCAGCAGCCTGTGTCGGTTATCGATATCGGCAGTGGCGGCGGCGATATGTTGCGCCGGATATGGAAATGGGCCGGCAGGCACAAGATAAATGTCGACCTGGTTGGCGCTGATCTCAATCCCTGGTCGAAACAATCGGCTGAAAAGACAACGGCGCATGGTGCGCCTATTCATTTTGAAACCTCGGATATTTTTGATTTTGATCCCGAGCGCCGCGCCGATTTCATTATCAGTTCTCTGTTCACACATCATCTGACGGACGAAGAGGTGATTCGTTTTATCCAGTGGATGGATGCGCACGCGGTGCATGGCTGGTTTATCAACGACCTGCACCGGCATCCCGTGCCGCATTTTCTGATCAAGTGGTTTACCCGTTTTTTCGGGTTTAACCGGTTGGTGCAATATGATGCGCCGTTGTCGGTTGCGCGCGCGTTCGTCAGAGCCGATTGGCATCGTTTACTAATAGCGGCAGACATTCCCATGGAACGAGTCCGCATCACATGGTACTTTCCCTTCCGCTACGGCGTCGCCTGTCGGTGTACGGAGATGTTCTCCAACAACAGAAAGCAGGAATAGCCCTGTCGTCAAAAATGATATGGATGAGATCATCCAAGCCAATCAGAACGGCGCCAAGAGCAATAACATTCGTTTGCAGTTTGGCGCATTCCGGCCGAAAATGAGCCGAGTTACTTTCGATTATTTTTTCAAATCAAAAAATGAGCAAGGCATTTACGCGCGAGAACGATGACGCTGAGGACGAAGATTTTTCGCCTGCGGTGCAGTTGCCGTCGGGCGTCAAGAATTACATCACGCCAAGCGGTTATCGCAAGCTGCAAGAGGAGCTGGATCAGCTGTGGAAAATTGAGCGTCCGGCACTGGTCAAGACCATTACCTGGGCGGCATCTAACGGAGATCGTTCGGAAAATGGCGATTATATTTATGGCAAGAAACGCCTGCGCGAGATTGATAAACGCGTGCGGTTTTTGCGCAAACGCACAGAGCTGGCCGAGGTGGTTGATCCGGCACAGCGCAAAGAATGCGACCAGGTATTTTTCGGCGCGACGGTGACGGTCTGCGATGATCAGGGGCGCGAGAACACTTATTGCATTGTTGGCGTGGATGAGGCAGATGTGGCGCGTGGCCGAATCAGCTGGGTTTCACCGCTGGCGCGAGTGTTACTCAAATTACGTGTGGGTGAGGTGGCGATGTTGCGTACTCCTACCGGAGCGAGTGAGTTGGAGGTGCTCGATATTATTTATCGTGAACTGGATTGATTGGCTCTGTTATAAGGGCTTTGAGCTTTATCGGAAGTTTGTTATGTTACGCTCCTGCAGGACGGCGGTGACTTATAGTGCATGTGTATTTTTAACCCGGATTTTAGAACGCATCAGTACGGAGGAATTGCATGATGAAAAAAATTGAAGCTGTGATCAAACCATTCAAGTTGGATGATGTGCGCGAAGCGCTTTCCGAGCTGGGTGTGAGCGGGCTGACAGTCACTGAGGTCAAAGGTTTTGGACGGCAAAAAGGACATACCGAGTTGTATCGTGGCGCGGAATATGTGGTGGACTTTTTACCCAAGATCAAAATAGAAGCGGTGATTCCTACCGAACTGCTTGATGCTGCAGTTGAGGCCATCATCAAGGCTGCGCATACCGGCAAGATCGGCGACGGCAAGATTTTCGTCTCAACGATAGAACGGGTGGTGCGCATTCGTACCGGTGAGACCAACGAATCGGCCTTGTAAGCCTTAGCCGGAACCGGCGTTTACTGCGCTATCTGACGTGCGTATAATGCTGCCTTTGCCGAGGGCTGATTTATGCGCACCATTCAAAAAGCACTAACCTTTGACGATGTTCTGCTCGTTCCCGCTTATTCCAATGTGTTACCGCGCGATGTTGCGCTGCGCACGCAGCTCACCCGAAATATCAATCTGAATATCCCGCTGCTCTCTGCGGCGATGGACACCGTTACCGAAACGCGTCTGGCGATTGCCTTGGCTCAGGAAGGCGGCATCGGCATCATTCACAAGAATATGTCGGCGCAGCTTCAAGCCGCCAAAGTCGCCAAGGTGAAGCGCTTTGAAAGCGGGGTGGTCAATGATCCCATCACCATCACGCCCGATATGACGGTGCGCGATGTATTGAGTTTGACACGCAAACATAAAATTTCCGGCTTGCCGGTGGTGACAGGAAGCCAGCTGGTGGGTATCGTTACCAACCGCGATTTGCGTTTTGAAAATAATCTGGATCAGCCGGTTAAAAATATCATGACACCGCGCGAGCGGCTCATCACTGTCAAGGAAAACGCCAAGCTGGAAGAAGCGCGCAATCTGATGCACAAGCACCGCATTGAGCGTGTGCTGGTGGTCAATGAAACTTTTGAGTTGCGCGGGCTGATGACGGTGAAAGACATACTCAAATCCAGCGAGCATCCTCTGGCGTGTAAAGATGGGCTCGGCCATTTGCGTGTGGGCGCGGCAGTTGGTGTGGGCGAAGGTACTGACGAGCGAGTCGAATTATTGGTCGAAGCGGGCGTGGACGTGATCGTGGTGGACACTGCTCACGGTCACGCACAAGGCGTGTTGGACAGAGTCAAGTGGGTCAAGACCAATTTTCCGGATGTAGAAGTGATCGGCGGCAACATCGCTACCGGTGAGGCTGCACTGGCATTAGTAAAGCACGGCGCAGACGGTGTAAAGGTCGGTATCGGCCCGGGTTCGATTTGTACCACGCGCATTGTGGCAGGGGTGGGCGTGCCGCAAATCGCAGCGATTCAGAGTGTGGCGAAAGCCCTGCAAGGCAGCGGTGTTCCGCTGATTGCCGATGGCGGAGTTCGCTATTCGGGTGATATTGCCAAGGCGATTGCATCCGGTGCGCATTCAGTCATGCTGGGAGGATTATTTGCCGGCACTGAAGAAGCGCCCGGCGAAATCGAATTGTTCCAGGGACGCTCATATAAATCCTATCGCGGCATGGGTAGCTTAAGCGCGATGCAGCAGGGCTCCAGTGATCGGTATTTTCAGGACAGTGAAATCAATCAGGAAAAATTGGTGCCAGAGGGTGTGGAAGGGCGTGTGCCTTACAAGGGCAGCGTAGTTGCGGTGATTCATCAGTTAATGGGCGGCCTGCGTGCCAGCATGGGCTATCTGGGTTGTCCCGATATTACCACCATGCACAGTAAGGCTGAATTCATCGAGATTACCGCTTCCGGTATTCGTGAATCGCACGTGCACGACGTGCAGATCACCAAAGAGGCGCCGAATTACCACATTGATTGAGTTGCTGGCTGCCGGCCGGAACAAATGCATAAAAAAATCCTGATTATCGATTTCGGTTCGCAATATACCCAGCTCATTGCACGTCGTGTTCGCGAAAATCATGTCTACTGTGAGTTGCACTCGTGCGACGTGGATGCCGATTTCATTCGCGCTTTCCAGCCCAGCGGCATCATACTGTCAGGCAGCCCGAACTCTGTCACGGCGGACGATACCCCGCGCGCAGCACAGATCGTGTTTGAGCTGGGCGTGCCGGTATTGGGGATTTGCTATGGCATGCAAACCATGGCGGTGCAACTGGGTGGGACGGTAGAAAACGGGCTGGTACGTGAATTCGGTTATGCCGAGATTCGTGCGCAGGGACATTCGGTTTTGTTGCGCGACATTCAGGATAGAAGCAATGCGCAAGATCATGGTTTGCTGGATGTGTGGATGAGTCACGGAGACAAAGTGACCAAACTGCCATCCGGTTTTTCCGTTATCGCCAGCAACGCTGCCACACCTATTGCAGGTATGGCAGATGAGGCGCGCGGTTTTTACGCCCTGCAATTCCATCCTGAAGTGACGCACACCCAGCAGGGCAAGGCGATATTGGCGCGTTTCGTACATGAAATTTGCGGCTGCGGGCAGGACTGGAATATGCCGGATTACATTGATGAGGCAGTGGCCAATATCCGCACGCAAGTCGGCAGTGATGAAGTGATTCTGGGATTATCCGGCGGGGTCGATTCCTCGGTGGCGGCAGCGTTGATACAGCGTGCCATTGGCAAGCAATTGACTTGTGTGTTTGTGGATAACGGCTTGTTGCGTTTGAATGAGGCGGAGCAAGTTATGCAAACCTTTGCCCGGAACCTGGGCGTCAAGGTGATACAGGTTGATGCCAGCGCAGAATTTTTGCATCATCTGGAAGGCATTTCCGATCCGGAACAAAAGCGCAAAATAATCGGTCGCGAGTTCGTTGAAGTGTTTCAACGTGAAGCCAAAAAATTGCCGCAAGCCAAGTGGCTGGCGCAAGGGACTATCTATCCGGACGTGATTGAGTCGGCCAGCGCAAAGGGTAAAAAAGCCCACACCATCAAGTCGCATCATAACGTCGGTGGATTGCCGGAAAGTTTGCATCTCAAGCTGCTTGAACCGTTGCGTGAATTGTTCAAGGATGAAGTTCGTGAGCTGGGTGTCGCCCTCGGCCTGCCGCACGACATGGTGTATCGCCATCCCTTCCCCGGCCCGGGCTTGGGCGTGCGCATTCTCGGCGAAGTGAAGCGTGAATACACTGACCTGTTGCGCCGCGCCGACGCGATTTTTATTGAAGAGCTACATGCCTCCGGCTGGTACGAAAAAGTCTCGCAGGCGTTTACGGTTTTTTTACCGGTCAAGAGCGTGGGGGTGATGGGCGATGGTCGCACCTACGAATGGGTGGTTGCGTTGCGCGCGGTGCAAACCGAAGACTTCATGACTGCGCACTGGGCAGAGCTGCCACATGCCCTGTTAGGCAAGGTTTCCAATCGCATCATCAACGAAGTGCGCGGCATCAACCGCGTGGTGTATGACATCTCGGGCAAGCCGCCTGCCACGATCGAGTGGGAATGATTTTGGCCCGTCCGAAACTGTCCCACAGCATCCCGAAAAATTCCATAAAAAACTGATAAAAAAAGAAAAAAAGTCGATAACGTTCGGTGGCTATCGCCCAGCAGAAATCACCACTGACCGACTCCCCCGACGTTGCGCTTCCTCATTGCGAAAACCGATTTTGTCCGAGTAAATGGTTTTCTTCGGATCGCCGACCATCAGGAAGGGGCATTCTTCTGGTATGAGCAGATTGATTTCGGCGAGGAATGAAACACCATCACTTCCTTGATGTCGGCAGCTTCGATCTCTCTCTTCCTGAATTCGGCGATATGCGTGTTGCAAATCGGGCAATCAATGAAGCGCCGGAATTACGGATAGACAAGGCGCTTTGCATCGGGGGAGGTTTATGGCCTCTCCCGGTCACAGCTTCTATTAACGTCATCGGTAGCATGTCTCCTAGCTTGAATCTCATCTCTTCTCCGTCGCACGCTGCTTCATCGGCATGACAAGCGGAAAATCAATTTCCGTTCTAATTACCAAATTTGTGTAATTAGCGAAGGTGAACAAAGCAACATTCGCGACGATCTCCTCTATTTCCTCATCCGAGCACCCTGTAGATTTCACCTTTTGGAAGTCTTCAGACGTAACGGCGCCGCGCTCCCGCACGATAGCCACAGCAAACTTCAGGATCGCGTCGATTTTCGGATCGGTCGATCCGGCAACCTGGCACATCGCGAGTGTTTCATCCTTCATGCCTTTACTCTTGCCTATCGCCGAAAAAGCGGAAAGGCAATACGCGGAGCCATTGATCTCCGCGACCGCTATCGCAATTTGGTATCGAGTCTCGAACGGCAACACGCCGTCTTCAAGCGTTCCGGAAAGATCGAGAAAGCCCTGAAATGCGGCTGGCGAATTAGCCATCGTTTTGAAAGAGTTCGGAACGCCACCGTATTTTTTTAGCACTGCATCGAGCAGTTCTTTCGTTTTTCCCTTGGCCATTCCCGGATCAATGGCCTTTATTCTCTGTGCGTTGCCCGTCTGATAGTTATTCATATTTTGTGTTCCTCATTGTGAAGTCCATGGATTGGACTGAACGGTTCACTTTACGCGCCGTTATATGGACTGTCAAGTCCATTTAATGTAACATGTCCCATGCCCTCAAATCAGAAATTCCGACCTCGTTCCTTGACCGCCCGAGGTGCCGCGACCCGGGCGCGCATCGTTGAGGTCGCAGCCGATTTGATTTACGCGCATGGCGTGGAGCGGACGAGCCTGGACGATGTGATGGCGGTAGGTGGCGTGAGCAAGTCGCAGCTCTATCACTACTTTGCGGATAAGGATGCGCTGGTACTCGAGGTGATCGCCAAGCAGACCGAACGTGTTCTCGACGCGCAACAGCCCCATCTAGAGGCGCTGGATTCGCTGTCTGCCCTCAAGGTTTGGCGCGACGCCTTCGTTCGGCTCAACAAAGCAGCACAGGGCAAGGGATGTCCATTGGGATCGCTCGCAAGTGAGCTCGCCAATGATTCGGAGCCGGCGCGAAAGCGCCTTGCCGAGAGCTTTTCCATGTGGGGCGACCGCATCGAAAGGGGACTCGTCAAGATGCAGGAGCGCGGCGAACTTGCCGCCTCTGCAAATCCGCACGACCTGTCTCTCGCGCTGCTCAGCGCGGTCGAGGGCGGGCTCCTTCTAGCTAAAACGGCCCAATTGAGTCGCCCACTGGAAATTGCGCTCGACATGGCCATCGACCATGTGGCTCGGCACGTGACCGCACGGCCAGAAACCCCGAAATCAGGGAGGAGGTAACTTGTCATACGTCCGATCGCGCCGCCTGCCGCTGTTTGCGGTACGGGGTAAGAACAACCCGTTCTTCCTTCCGACCGCCTAGGCACGACCATCATCAGCCATACCTGCCCGCGCACCCGGCAATTCTTTGGGTGCTGTTTGCCGTTATGTGGGGAATTTGTAATGGCTTAGGGCGCAAGTATTACGCCCATTTGTTCTTCTATCAGACGCAAGAAAGCATGAGCCGTATTTTTTAACAGTTTAAAAAAGGAAAGGATCAGAAATCATGTGTACCATATAAGGGATAAAGCCAAGGCTGATGTAGCGGTTTGGAGCAAAATCGGATGTCATACTAAACCGCGGGAAATCCAATTTGAACTGATCTACCGCAGCCCTTGGCTTAACTCAACCTTATCCACTGGTCAATATGACACAACCACATTATCAGGCCGCTATTGCCGCCTTTGACAAAGCCAACGCGGAAGATCCGAATCAGGAAATGTTTGATGGCAATTCCTATCCAAAGGAATTGCTTTACGCGCAGCGCATGAGCGAGATGCAGCAGCGTTATGCTCCTGAGGCATCCGAGGCGGTAAAACTTGCGGTGCGTGCCCAACACATTCAGCGCTGGAAAATTCCGCGCAACAACTATCCCATGGACAAGCCCGGCTATATGCTGTGGCGTACCGGGCTGTACAAGTTCCATGCCGAGCTGGCCGGGAACATCATGAACGAGGTGGGTTATGACGATGAAATGACAGCGCGGGTAAAAAGCATTGTCAGTAAAAAAGGGTTGAAAGTGAATCCAGAAACACAGTTGCTGGAAGATGTGGTTGATCTGGTTTTTATCGAGCATTACATGGCCGGATTTGCCGCGCAGCATCCCGAATACGACGAAGCAAAATGGCTACCGATTATCCGCAAAACCTGGCAGAAAATGTCGCCGCATGCGCGTGAATTTGCACTTTCCGGCGGTATAAAATTACCAGAAGCGCTCGTGCCGCTGATTCTCAAGGCAATCAAATAACATGGATTTCCTGCCGATTTTTTTACATATCAAAGGCAAACATTGTCTGGTGGTGGGCGGTGGTGAGGTCGCCAAACGCAAGGCAACCGTGTTGTTGGAAGCAGGCGCAACAGTGCGTGTGGTCGCGCCGCAGATCGAATCTGGCTTGGCAGGACAGCAAAATGTTGAAGCAATCACGGCGCATTTTGCGTCGCACCATCTTGATGATGTGGCACTGGTCATTGCGGCGACCAATGATCGCGGTGTCAATTTGAAAATTTCCGAACTGGCGCGGGCACGTAACATTCCGGTCAATGTGGTGGATGATCCTGAGCTTTGTTCATTCATCATGCCGGCCATTCTTGATCGCTCGCCGCTGATGATTGCATTTTCCAGCGGCGGCGCTTCGCCGGTATTGACGCGCATGTTGCGCGGCAAGCTGGAGGCCATTATTCCGCACAACTATGGTCGCCTCGCCGCGTTTGCAAAACAGTTTCGCGAACGGGTCAAAGCGCGTGTCACCAATCCGGCCAAACGCCGTATTTTCTGGGAGACTGCACTGGATGGCGTGGTCGCAGAGAAGGTGTTGACCGGCGATGAAGACAGCGCAACAGCATTGTTGCAGCAGATGCTGGCGGGTGAAGACAATGTCCAGCGTGGCGAGGTGTACATGGTTGGCGCAGGTCCTGGCGACCCAGATTTGCTCACCCTCCGCGCGCTGCGCTTGATGCAGAAAGCTGATGTGGTGTTGTACGACAATCTGGTTTCCAAATCCATCGTTGAGATGACACGGCGCGATGCGCAACGTATTTTTGTGGGTAAAAAACGCGCCGATCACACGCTGCGACAGGAGCAGATTAACGAGCTGCTGGTCAGGTTGGCGAAGGAAGGCAAACGCGTTTTGCGTCTAAAGGGCGGTGACCCATTCATCTTTGGGCGCGGCGGAGAAGAGATTGAAACGCTGGCGGCACAGGGCATTCCGTTTCAGGTCGTGCCCGGCATTACGGCGGCCTCTGGGGTGGCCTCATACGCAGGCATCCCGCTGACACACCGCGATCACGCACACACCTGCCTGTTCGTCACAGGGCATCTCAAGGACGGCACCATGAATCTGGACTGGGATGTGTTGGTGCGACCCAAGCAAACCGTGGTGGTGTATATGGGCCTGCACGGGCTGGACAGGTTATGCGTCGAACTTATCAAACATGGCTTGCCTAACACCACGCCGATTGCCATTGTGCAGCAGGGCACCACGCAGAATCAGCGCGTTGTGATTGGCACATTGGAGACGTTGCCGGGCATGGCGGCAATTGAAAAGCTGCAAGCTCCGACACTCATCATCATTGGCGGGGTAGTGACGCTCAGGGAAAAATTGAAATGGTTTAATCCGCAGTTGATATGACCTAAAATCCGAATTTGAATTTTTATATCAGAATCCAGGAGCAACTTAATGAGTTTTAACGAAGCAGATGTGCAAAATGCGTTGAAGAATTTAATTGATGTGAACACGCAAAAAGATTTCATCAGCGGCAAGTCGGTCAAGAACATCAAAATTTCCGGCAATGATGTGTCGCTGGATATTCTGTTGGGCTACCCGGCCAAAAGCGTGTGGGATGAAATTCGCGGCGAAATTGAGGCGCATCTAAAATCAACTTTGCCCGGGGTTGTCAAAGTCAGCGCGAATGTGAGCAGCAAAGTTGTGCCCCATGCGGTGCAGCGTGGCGTGAAATTGGTGGAAGGCGTGAAGAACATTATCGCAGTGGCCAGCGGCAAGGGCGGCGTGGGTAAATCCACCACCACAGTCAATCTGGCTCTGGCGCTGAGTGCTGAAGGCGCGCGCGTCGGTATACTGGATGCCGACATTTACGGCCCTTCGCAACCCACCATGTTGGGAATCACCGGACGTCCCGAGTCGCGCGACGGCAAATCCATGGAACCGATGCGCAATCACGGCCTGCAAGCCATGTCCATCGGCTTCATGATTGCAGGTGACGACGCGCCGATGGTGTGGCGCGGTCCGATGGTCACACAGGCGCTCGATCAACTGTTGCACCAGACACGCTGGGACAATCTGGACTATCTGCTGGTGGACTTGCCGCCGGGCACCGGCGACATCCAGCTTACCCTGGCGCAAAAAGTGCCCGTGACCGGCGCCATTATTGTCACCACGCCGCAAGACATTGCCTTGCTGGATGCCCGCAAAGGGCTCAAGATGTTTGAGAAAGTTGACATCAAAATTATCGGCATTGTAGAAAACATGAGCACGCATATCTGTTCCAAATGTGGGCATGAAGAACACATCTTTGGCGCAGGTGGTGGCGCGAAGATGTGTGCCGACTACGCGGTGGAATTGCTGGGCAGTCTGCCATTGGACATCCGCATCCGCGAGCAAGCCGATTCCGGCATGCCAACCGTGATTGCCGATCCGGACAACAACATCAGCAAAGTGTATAAACAGATCGCGCGGCGTATCGCGGTTAAAGTTGCCGACATGGCGCAAGACCATAGCGCAGCCTTCCCAAAAATCGTGGTGCAGAACAGCTAGAGCCCCCATTATTTTTATATGACCAACACAAAAATCATCCCGATTCGTCCGGCAACATCTGCTGCCATGCCGGACTATCGCCTGCCGGATGTTGCGCTGGGTGACGGGATAAATCTTTTTGATAAGTTGCTCAGACCCTTGCGCGACTTGCGCATCTCGGTAACTGACCGATGCAACATGCGTTGTGGCTATTGCATGCCGCGCAAAGTTTTCGGCGACGACTACGCTTTTTTACCGCGTACCGAATTACTCAGCTTTGAAGAAATCGAACGATTGGCGAAATTATTTGTTCAACTCGGCGTGCAAAAAATTCGCCTGACCGGTGGTGAGCCGTTGTTGCGGCGCGGCATCGAACACCTCATCGAAAAACTCGCGAAATTGCGCACCGCAGCAGGTCAACCGCTCGACATCACCTTGACCACCAACGCCACGCTGCTGACGGGTAAAGCGCAAGCACTCAAAGACGCTGGTTTGTCGCGCATCACAGTCAGCCTGGATGCGCTGAATGAAAAAATATTTCAGCAAATGAGCGACTCGGAGGTGGCCGTAAGCACTGTGCTGGATGGCATTGCTGCCGCACAGCGAGCGGGATTTGCCTCGGTCAAAGTCAACATGGTGGTGAAACGCGCAACCAACGAACATGAAATCATTCCCATGGCCGCGCATTTTCGTCACAGCGGTGTCGTACTGCGTTTCATCGAATACATGGATGTGGGCACCACCAATGGCTGGCGCACGGATGACGTGGTTTCGGCACGCGAAATATTGCAGCAGCTTGCGTCGCGTTATGAGATTCAACCGCTTGAGCCCAACTATAACGGCGAGGTGGCAGAGCGCTGGCATTATGCCGACGGCGGTGGTGAAATCGGCGTGATTGCCTCGGTTACCCAAGCGTTTTGTCAGGAGTGCACGCGTGCCAGGCTTTCAACGGATGGCAAAATGTACAACTGTTTGTTTGCCAGTGATGGCGGCGCAGATTTGCAAACGCCGTTACGCGCGGGTGTTGCTGATGAAGTATTGACCAACCTCATCAGCAGACATTGGCAACAACGCAGTGACCGATATTCGGAACTGCGCCAAACCGCATTGGCGGCACGCCGCCCAAAAATTGAAATGTCCTATATCGGTGGTTAGGTGATAACGAGAGGAAATAATTTTGGTTGATGCTAGCCACCTTAGCGACGTTATGTTTTTTCTACACGCTTATTGGTGTGTATCTCTTGACGCTAAGTAATGAGATTTATTGGAGGTGATATGAGGCTGCCGTTGGTTGCGTTTCTCGCTCTTATATTTTGGGGCTTTCTGGTATCCCAGAAAGCCGAGGCATCATCACCTGCCCAGGGGATTTCGCAAGTCGAAGGTAAACGTAATGTGGATGCTATTCTGAAATATCTTTGGCCAGCCCTAAAATCCGCTAAGAAGGCCGGCCGCATCTACTACTATGCAGCTTGTCAACCAAACGATAATGATCCAGTTCAATTTCCTCGCATCAGCGCACAGCCGCCGTCTATAAGCAATACAGGCCTCGCCGCCGTTCAGGAGATGTTTGAAAAGGACAAGAGCGTCAAGGTGACAGAAGGGCAGCCTGGGATCATCAGCATTAGGATTGGAAACGTACCTGATGCAATCCTACGTACAAAGATTTCTCTTCTCGCGTTGCAACCGAGGGACCAGTACAACGACTTTCTCGCACTCAGGGCTATCGAGAACACCAAGGAAGTGCAAGCCGCCATGCGCAAACGTGGTGTTAGAACGGTATCACCAATAGTTATTAACATGATAATGGTGGAGCCGGCCGAGGGGGCGCCTCACCTCCCCTCTTCGATGACGAACGTAACCGTGGACCAAGCGCTCGACTTAGTTGCGAAAACATTCAGAGGTATTGTTCTATATGGGGCGTGTATGCGACCTTCCCTGTATAAAATTGACTTCACGGGCGGCATTTACTTTGACGATTCAAAGTTAATTGGAAGTGGCTCGGAACCAGGGGATTGAGCAGCACGAATAATAGGGGACAGACCACGTTTCTTTGCCAGCATGGCAACTCATGCACTCGTGAACTGAACCACTGTACCGCGCTCGCCTTTCCATCCCTTGTGCATCGTTGTTCCTGAGTGGTGCAATATATCAACACCACCCACCAGTACCGGCGCGCTACTGGGTGGGAGGAGCGGCAAAGATCGTGATTAGTGATAGGTGAGGTTCATTTTATTTTGAGGTTTACTAATGCTCAGATATGAAATTGTACTAATGATTAAACATCCGACAACTGATCTAGCGGTGATTACTGAGAAGACTGGACTGTCACCGCTTAGGCATTGGCGACATGGTGAACCCCGTGTAACACCTAAGGGGACGCCACTTCCAAGTACACATGAAAGTAGTGCATGGATCTGTCGCTTTGAATACGAAGGCAACAAAGCTTTTTTTCCCAGCGTCAACAGCTTAATCGTTGAACTTGAACGAAATAGAGAATTTCTAATTGGACTTGTTGATGATGGGGGTGAGGTTTATCTAAACGTCAACCTAGATGGACGGGCTAATATTGGAGAT
>DASRWN010000164.1:0-10665 GCA_035654595.1 Gallionella sp.
GCGGCTTCTTCGCAAAAATGCGTGCGTGCCGGCGGCAAGCACAACGATCTGGAAAATGTCGGCTACACCGCACGTCACCACACTTTTTTCGAGATGCTGGGCAATTTCAGCTTCGGTGATTATTTCAAACAGGACGCAATCAAATACGCATGGGAATTGTTGACTGAAGTTTATAAATTACCCGGCGAAAAATTATGGGTGACGGTGTATGCCGACGACCAAGAGGCATATGACATTTGGACCAAACAAATCAAGGTGCCTGCCGAGCGGGTGATACGTATCGGCGACAACAAGGGTGCGCGCTACGCTTCCGATAACTTCTGGATGATGGGCGACACTGGACCGTGCGGCCCATGCACCGAGATATTTTACGATCATGGCGAGGGCATTGCGGGCGGCCCGCCCGGATCAGCAGATGAGGATGGCGATCGTTACATTGAAATCTGGAACAACGTGTTCATGCAGTTCAACCGTGATGAGCAGGGCGTCATGCATCCGCTGCCCAAACCATCGGTGGATACCGGCATGGGGCTGGAACGCATCTCAGCCGTGTTGCAGGGCGTACATTCCAACTATGAGATCGACCTGTTCCAGGCTTTGATAAAGGCCGCAGCGCGTGAGACGCACTGCACAGATTTTTCGAGCGCCTCGCTTAAAGTATTGGCGGATCATATTCGTGCCTGCTCCTTTCTCATTGCAGATGGTGTGATTCCCGGCAATGAAGGGCGCGGCTATGTGTTGCGCCGCATCATCCGTCGCGCCATTCGTCATGGTTATAAGTTGGGCGCACGCGCGGCATTTTTCCATAAGATGGTGCCGGATTTGGTCACCGAAATGGGTGTTGCTTATCCTGAACTGGCTACTGCCAAGGGGCGTGTGATGGAAATACTCAAGCAGGAAGAGGAACGTTTTTTTGCTACGATCGAAAATGGGATGGCGATACTTGAGGCTGATCTGGCGGAAATGGCGCAGCGGGGCAGCAAGCTGTTCAACGGGGAAACGGCTTTCAAGCTCCACGACACCTTCGGTTTTCCGCTCGACCTGACTCAAGACGTGTGTCGTGAGCACGGCGTGACGGTGGACGTTGCGGCTTTCGATGCGGCGATGGCATTGCAAAAACAGCAGGCACGTGCGGCGGGCAAGTTCAAGACAACGGCCAATCTCGAATACGCTGGCCCTGTAACCCGCTTCCACGGTTACGAGACATTAGAAAATCAGGGTAATGTGCTGGTCTTGTATAAAGATGGTTCGCCAGTCAATGAATTGAAAGAAGGCGAGTCGGGCGTTGTGGTGTTGGACAACACGCCGTTTTATGCCGAGTCCGGTGGACAAGCGGGTGATCGCGGTGTGTTGCAGGGCACACATGGTATTTTTGCAGTAGAAGACACGCAAAAAATTCAGGCGAGTGTGTTCGGTCATCACGGCGTGATGAAGACCGGAAAATTAAGTATCGGCAATAATGTGAATGCGCGGGTGGATGTGGAGGCGCGTATGCGTACCATGCGCAACCATTCGGTGACTCATCTCATGCACAAAGCGTTGCGGGACGTGCTGGGAGGCCATGTGCAACAGAAGGGTTCGCTGGTAGATCAGGACAAGACGCGCTTCGACTTCGCCCACAATGCGCCGTTGACGGATGAACAGATCAAACGCGTGGAACTGATGGTGAATACGCAGATCATGAATAACACACCGACCCAGGCGCGTGTGATGGGCATCGAGGATGCTCAGAAGACAGGGGCAATGATGCTGTTTGGCGAGAAATATGGCGACGAAGTGCGTGTGCTGGACATAGGTGAGTCGCGCGAGCTGTGTGGCGGTACGCATGTGGCACGCACAGGCGACATTGGCGTGTTTAAGATTTACGCTGAGAGCGGCGTGGCCGCTGGGGTGCGCCGTGTTGAAGCTACCACTGGCGGGTATGCATTGGCCATGATGAACAATCAGTTGCAGGAATTTTATGAGATTGCGAAGCATCTGCGCGTGTCACCGGGGGGTGGCATGGTAGATGCGGCTGTAAATAACTTGCAGGAAGAAAAGAAGGCGCTGGAAAAAGAATTGGCGGCACTAAAATCGAAACTCGCCAGTTCGCAAGGCGACGATCTTCTCGCTCAGGCGATAGATTGTAACGGCGTTAAAGTGCTGGCGGCACAACTGGAAGGCGCCGATAGCAAGGCATTGCGCGAAACGCTGGACAAGTTGAAGGATAAACTCAAATCCGCGATCATCGTGCTGGGTACGGCAAGCGAAGGCAAAGTCAGCCTCATCGCGGGTGTGACGCAGGACGTAATGGCGAAAGTGAAGGCGGGCGAACTGGTGAATTTCGTCGCGCAGCAAGTGGGCGGCAAAGGCGGCGGGCGTCCCGACATGGCGATGGCAGGCGGCACCGAACCAGGTAACCTTGCGGCAGCTCTGGCTTCCGTTGCAGCTTGGGCTCAAACAAAGCTGTAGGTTTCGTCATTCACGTGCAAGTGAATGACAGTCTTTCAGAAGGGCAGTTGCAGAGCGGGATTGGCCGATAGTAGTGCGTGCCGGAAGTCCTGTTGTATCTTTTTCAACGCCGCTTCATTATCCGCCTCAAAGCGCAGTACGATCACCGGCGTGGTATTGGAAGCGCGCATCAAACCAAAGCCGTCGGCATATTCCACACGCAAGCCATCAATGCTGATGATTTCCTGCGCATCGGGAAACTTTGCATTTTTTTGCAGTTGTGCAATCAGCGCGTGGTGCTCGCCTTCCTTGGTCTTTATTTGCAGTTCTGGAGTGCTGAGCGCATCCGGCAAGCCATTCAGCACGGCGCTTGCGTTCGCGTGATGGCTCAGGATTTCCAGCAAACGGGCGCCGGCATACAAGCCATCATCAAAACCAAACCAGCGTTCCTTGAAAAATATGTGACCGCTCATTTCCCCGGCCAGCAGCGCGCCGGATTCTTTCATTTTGGCTTTGATGAATGAGTGCCCGGTCTTCCATAAAGTCGGCCTGCCGTTATGTTTACGTATCCAGTCAAACAGATTACGGGTGGATTTCACATCGAAGATTATTTCCGCGCCCGGGTTGCGACTCAATACATCGGCGGCGAACAACATCAACTGGCGATCCGGAAAAATGATGTTGCCATTTTTGGTGACCACACCGAGACGGTCACCATCACCATCAAAGGCCAGACCCAACTCACTGTCGTTGTCGCGCAATGCACCAATCAAATCAACCAGATTTTTTGGGTCGGACGGATCAGGATGATGGTTGGGAAAATTTCCATCCACCTCGCAATACATTTCTTCTACGGTGCAACCCAGTTGGCGGTACAGTTTGGCGACAAAATCGCCCGCCACACCGTTGCCGCAATCCACTGTGACGTGCATAGGCCGGGCTAACTTGATATCAGAGACGATGCGGGCCAGATAATCCGCGCTGATGTCTTGCTGCGTGTAGCGACCGTTGCCATGTGTAAAATCCTGCTGTTCGATACGCAAACGTAATTGCTGAATGGTTTCGCCGGACAGGGTTTCACCCGCCAGCACCATTTTCAAGCCATTGTAATCGGGTGGGTTATGGCTGCCGGTCAGCATCACCGCGCAATTCGTCTGCAATTGATAAGCGGCGAAATACACCATCGGCGTGGCAACGCGTCCCACGTCAATGACGTTAATGCCACTTTTTTGAATGCCGCGCGCCAATGCTGCAATGAATTCCGGACCAGACAAACGGCCATCACGCCCGATGGCAATGGTGTGTTGTCCGCGTGCTGTTGCCTCCGAACCGATGGCATGACCTATCACTTCGATCACCTCGGCTGTCAACGTTTTGCCGACGATGCCGCGGATGTCATATGCCTTGAAAATTTCTTTGGGAAGATTATTTAGCATGGGATTCCTGGTAAGTTTAATTTACACCATTTATCAATTCTATTTTTTGCCAGACCCGTTCTGGCGTGAGCTGCATCATGCAATTGAAATGTCCAAGGGGACATTCACGTTTGAAGCAAGGGCTGCATTCTAAATCAAGCTTGATGACAGAAGCATGATGCGAGAGAGGCGGGGTGAACTGCGGACTGCTGGAGCCAAACAGCGCTAGCATGGGGCGATCCAGCGCCGCGGCCAGATGCATCAGGCCGGAATCATTGCTGACGACCAGTTGCGCGCAGGCCAGCAGCGCAACGGCGTCGCCAAGGTCGGTGCGCCCGCACAGATTCTGGCAGCCTTCCGCAAGTCGCATGATTTCATCCGCCACTATTTTGTCTTTGCCGGAGCCGATTATCCATACCGTATAGCCTTGCTGCTGTAAGCGTTGTGCGAGTTCGGCAAAATAGCGGGCAGGCCAACGCTTGGCGGGACCATATTCCGCACCGGGGCAAAATACAGCTATACGATTGTTTAAGGTCAGGCCTAATTTATGCAATGCGGCGTTCCGTTGCATGTCGTCTACAACCAGCTTGGGATTGGGCAACGGGCGGGAAATATGATTCCCAACCGGTTCGGCAAGCTGTGCGAAGCGTTCCACCATCAACGGCAAAGCGGTCTTGTCGAGTTGGCGCGCATCGTTCAACAGCCCGTAACGTAATTCACCAACAAAACCGATGCGCAATGGGATGCCGGCAAAAAATGGCACCAGGGCGGACTTCAGCGAATTGGGTAAAACAATTGCCTGATCATATTGCGCAACGCGAAGCTGTCTGCCAAGGCGAAAGCGTGCCACCAGTTGCAGTGCGCCATGCGCGAAAGGGTTGACAATCACTTCCGTTACTTGCGGCATGGCGCGCAACAGGGTGGCGGCCCATGGCGGCGCAAATACGTCAATACTGCAATCCGGATAACGTTGCTTGAGACGCGCCAGCATCGGCTGCATGAGCATGGTGTCGCCTACCCACCCGGGGCCGATAATCAGAATTTTTTCAGCATGCCCGGGCATCTACATCACTACTCAAGGTGGCTTTGGAGTTCAATGGTGCGGATCGGGAAGCTCACCCTTGAAGCGATACAGGGTTCCGCAATACGGGCAGCGCGCTTCACCGCCCTGGGTGAGCGGAATCACAACTTTTGGGTGGGCGTTCCACATGCTCATGTTGGGCATCGGGCAGGAAAGCGGTAAATCCCGCGCGGTCACTTCAATGTAACGCCGTGTGATGCCTTGTTCATTCATTCCGAGTGCCCCTAGACATAACTCAGCCAGTCAGCGTGTTTGGGGTGTTTGCCAGCCACACAATCAAAAAACGCTTGCTGTAATTTAGTCGTGATCGGACCCCGTAAACCGCTGCCTATGACACGGTGATCAAGCTCGCGTATCGGCGTCACTTCAGCGGCTGTGCCGGTGAAGAAAGCTTCATCGGCACAATAGACTTCATCGCGGGTGATGCGCTTTTCAATAATCTCGATGCCTATTTCCTGCGCCAGTGTGAAGATGGCATCACGGGTGATGCCTTCCAGACACGAAGTCAGATCAGGCGTGTACAACTTGTCTTTTTTGGCGATAAAGATATTTTCGCCGGAGCCTTCCGCAACAAAGCCATCCACATCAAGCAACAACGCTTCGTCGTAGTTGTCGTTGGCGGCTTCTTGATGCGCCAGTATCGAATTGGCGTAGGTGGTCACTGATTTTGCGCGGCACATGTTTACGTTGACGTGGTGGCGCGTAAAACTGGAAGTTCTGACCCGTATGCCCTTCTGCATTCCGTCCACACCCAGATATGCGCCCCACGGCCAAGCCGCGATTGCAACATGGGTGGACAAGGTTTTAGCTGCGATACCCATCGCCTCCGAACCATAAAAACAGATTGGGCGGATGTAACACGAATCCAATTTATTGGCACGCACCACTTCCAGTTGAGCCGCTATCAACGTGGCTTTGTCATAGGGCATCTTCATCTGGAAGATATGCGCAGAATTGAACAGCCGGTCGGTATGTTCCTGCAGGCGAAAGACCGCAGTACCCTTGGCGGCTTTATAGGCACGCACTCCCTCGAAAACGCCCATGCCGTAATGCAGGGTGTGGGTCAACACGTGGGTGGTCGCATCTCGCCACGGAACAAGCTTGCCGTCGTACCAGATAAAACCGTCGCGATCCGACATGGACATAATTGGAATCCTTCTGATTGAGTCAGTTACAAAGTGCCGATTCTAGCCTTTTCACGCAATTTTATGAAGAGAATAGAGGTTAGAATCGCTGGATCAGTACGGGATGATTATCTGAATAAAGAATTCGGGTATGATTAACGAGTTACTGTGACTTTCATAAAAGGTTTATTTTAAGGGGCGACTACGTAAATGGCTATGTTTGGCATGACCGCGGGAGATCCTGTTGACACTCAAGAAGTCAGACTGCGCAAAAGCCTGCTGATTTTTGCCTGTGCCTTCATGAATCTGGCAGTGGTGTTGTGGCTGGCCATCTATTGGCTAATGGGGCTGCATTTTTCAACCAATGTACCCGTGGTATATCAGCTCATTTCTGTGGCATCCCTGTTCTTTTATTTCAAGACAAAACGTTTTGAAGTATTTCGCCTCATCCAGTTGAGTTTGTTTCTGTTCACGCCATTCATCATGCAATGGAGCATCGGTAGCTATGTCACGTCCAGCGGTGTGATGCTGTGGGCGCTGTTGGCCCCGATAGGCGCTTTGGTGGTGTCCGGCTGGCGTGAATCAATCCCATGGTTTTTTGCCTACATGGTGATGACGATCATATCCGGTGCGTTTGATTATTTTCTCAGCGTGGGTGACGACAGCGGCATTGCAATGAAGACGATCGGCGTATTTTTTGCGCTGAATTTTGCCGCAATGTCTTCGATTATTTATTTCTTAGTGCGCCATTTCGTCGTTGAGATGGAGAAGATAAAAAACCAGCTGGACGTCAACCATGAACTATTGGTCAGCGAACAGGAAAAATCTGAGCGGATATTATCCAATGTCCTGCCGGCCCATATTGCGCAACGCCTGAAAGATGAAGAAAGCCAGATCGCAGATGGATACGCCGACTTGACGGTGATGTTCGCCGATCTGGTGAATTTTACGCAGTTGACTGAATCACTTTCCCCTGCGCAAATGGTGAGCTTGCTGAACAAGATTTTTTCCAGTTTTGACGATATCAGTGATAAATATGGTGTTGAAAAGATTAAGACGATTGGTGATGCCTATATGGTGGTGGGTGGCCTGAATCCTTCCAAATCGAACTATACCGAGGATATTGTCAACATGGCCATGGAGATGAAAGCGCTCGTCACCAGCCACCCGAGTTTTGCAAAATACCACCTTGATATTCATTGCGGTGTTGCTACCGGCCCTGTTGTAGCTGGTGTTATCGGCACCAAGCGGTATATGTATGATTTGTGGGGGGACACGGTCAATGTTGCGAGCCGTCTGACCCATGAAGCGGGGCACGGCATGATACTAGTCGACAAAATGACCTATAACCGGATCCGCGAGCAGTACACATTTGACCCGCCGCTCAGCACTAATATCAAAGGCAAGGGTGACATGGTGACCTATCGGCTCCTGACAAAACTTAATGTGCGCAATAAGGTTTTGCCGCTCAGGCCTGCGCAGACAAGTTAGACGGTGCTGTTCTTCAATCCACAAAGAGCTTCTGCCATAACTGTTGGCTTGCGCTCGTGTCTACTTGAGAGAATGGAATGCGGCACGCCAGATGATTATTAAGCCGCATGCGATGCTGGATCTGGCGTAGGGCGCGATATAGATTGCCAATGTGCGTGGCGACATCGGTGCTGAGCAAATTCAACTCAGCCGCCAACTTTAATAAAGATAAATTGCCGATGTTTTCAGCCATGCGCGGATGTTGGTGGGCGTGGGCCAGAACCAGATATTGCACCATAAATTCAATGTCTACCATGCCGCCACTGTCATGCTTGATGTCGAACAGGCCACTGGAATTCGGATGTCCGTCATATATTTTTTGGCGCATTGACAGCACTTCTTTACGCAAAGCAAGCGTGTCGCGTGGTTGGCAAAGTAACGCCAGACGTATTTTTTCGAAAGCGCTGCCTATGAGAGTGTCACCGGCACTGAAACGTGCCCGCGTTAATGCCTGATGCTCCCAAACCCAAGCCTGCTTGCGTTGATATTCTGTGAACGCATCAACAGAACTGACCAGCAAGCCGCTTGCCCCATTTGGACGCAAGCGTAAATCGGTTTCATATAATCTGCCTGCCGCCGTATAACTGCTCAGCATGGTGTTGATGCGCTGTGCCAGCCGTGCATAGTTCTCCTGCGCATCCGGCTGATCATTTTCATAAAGAAAAATCAAATCCAGATCAGACGAATAACCGAGTTCTTTACCACCCAGTTTTCCGTAGGCGATGATGGCGAAACGGGGTTGTCCGGCGTGGCGGTTACGCAAGTTTTTCCAGCACAGATCCAGTACATGGGCAAGCATCAGGTCAGCCAGCATGCTGAGATGGTCACTCAATATTTCCAGTGGCAACAGGCCTTGTAAATCCATAGCCAACAAATGAAAGGTTTGTTCCTGCTGGGCATGGCGCAACATGTCCATTTGTTTTTCCAGGTCATTGTTACATTCAAACAACCGGGCCGATATTTCTGTGTCCAGCTTGTGCCAATCGGGTGGCTGATAAATCTCCCGTGCATCGAGCAGTTCATCGAATAAAGCCGGGTGTTTAGTCAGATATTCACTCGCCCAGCTGCTGGCAGAAACCAGCGTAATCAGGCGCTCCAGCGCTTGCGGATATTCGGCAAGGAAAGCCAGATAGGCTGCGCGGCGGCTGATTCCTTCCAGCAATACCAGCATTCTGGACAACGTTATATCCGGGTCGTTCTGCCGCGCGCTCAGGGTGATAAAACGCGGTATCAGCTTGTCCAATCGTTGTCGGCTGAGCTCGGGTAATTGGCGATAGCGGTTACTTGTTCTCAGTTGCAGCAGGCGTTGGGATGTATCGTCGGCGCTGCCATAGCCCAACTTGTCGAGGTTACCGAACAATTCTTCCCCGGTTATTTCGTCATGCCATAGCTGCAGTTCGCTAGGCAGTTCAGGCAGTGCGCCAAAAATCTGTTCAAATTGCTGGCTGACCAATGAGCGGTGAGAATTGAGCCGCGCAAGCAAGCTGACAAAATCGGCACAGTCCATGCTCTGCGCAAGAATCGATTGGTCTTCGGGGTTATCAGGAATTTCTTGTGTTTGTTGATCGTCCAGATATTGCAGCCGGTGTTCCAGATTGCGCAAAAAGATGTAGGCCGCATTCAAATCGCTGACTGTCTGGGCGGTAAGCTGATTTTCATTTGCAAGTTGTTTGAGCACTGCCTGAGTTGGGCGGATGCGTAACTTGGCATTGCTTCCGCCGCGTATCAATTGAAAAACCTGCGCAATGAATTCAATCTCACGTATGCCGCCAGGCCCGAGCTTTATATTATTCTGCCGTTCCCGTCGTTGCACTTCCAGGCGGATTTGCGCGTGCAGGTTGCGCATGGAATCTATCGCACCAAAGTCGAGATATTTGCGAAACACGAAAGGGTGTACCAGTTGCATGAGCTGCTGCGCCTGCGGCGTATCGGCGGGCGCTACCACGCGCGCCTTGATCCACGCATAGCGTTCCCACTCCCGCCCCTGACTGACCAGATATTCTTCCAGTGCGGCGAAACTCATTACTATCGGACCACTGTCACCGTAGGGGCGCAGGCGCATATCCACGCGGAATACATAACCATCTGCGGTCAATTCGTTGACCAGGTTAATCAGGCGGCGGCCGAATCGCGTAAAGTACTCATGGTTGCCGATTGCTTTTACGCCATCGGTTGCTCCGTCCTCCGGATAGATAAAAATCAAATCAATATCTGATGACACATTCAACTCACCACCGCCTAATTTACCCATGGCGACGACCAGTAGCTGTTGCGTTGCTTTGCTTGTTTCGCCCATCGGGCTGCCAAACTGTGGTTGCATTACCTGTGTTAAACAACGTTGTGCATACTGCAGGCAAATTTCAGCAAGCGTGCTCATTGCCTGCATGACTTCGTTCAAATCTGCCAGACCATTTAAGTCGCGCAAAATCAGTTTGACCATGACGCGCTTGCGCAGCGTGCGCACAGCGCGCGCCAATTCGGATTCCTCAAGCAAATCAAATCCAAAGTGCTGCAATAGATTCAGCATTTCAGTTTTGTCGCACGGCGTTGTGTAGCTTTCCTGCAACCAATTCAATAAAAAACTGTCTGCCATGAGGACACGCTTGGCGTATCTGCTGCAATGCAGGGTTTTCTGCAACAGCGTGTTGAAATCGGCAGGCGACGTGCTTTGGGTGTTCATGGCGGTATGCTTCAAGTTAGAATAGGCGTCGCTTCCATTATAAATTCACTACTTTCAATCCGGCGATGTTTATCCATATTGCAGCATGTTGAACTCCCTGCCCATTCGCCTGCTCTGGCACAGTTTTAACTGGCTGACACGCGCTGCGATTGTTGTTTCCGTCACACTCACGCTGCTGCTTGCGCTGCTCGTCATTCTGCTGCGTTACTGGTTTTTGCCGAACATAGAGGTATATCACGACAGGATCACTGCGTCTTTGAGTAGCGCGATTGGTAGCCCGGTGACCATAGGCAAGATTAAAGGAGGCTGGGAAAGTTTTTACCCGCATCTGGAGTTTGCCGATGTGCGCATTCTGGATGAACAGGGCCAGCCTGCTTTGGTGTTGCCAACCACCAGCAACAGCAT
>DASRWN010000165.1:0-7077 GCA_035654595.1 Gallionella sp.
CGTGGCTGCGATGCCAGTAACTTACACCGCTCAGCAGCACTCCCGCCAGCAGCGCGGCAATTACCCATGGGTAAGCTTTATGTGATATTGACCAACGTCCGGTAGTCAGCGCGAGTACTGATAACTGCGGCGATCGCCCGCTCAAGGCACTCAGACGAGCCTGACTTAAAGCAGACAGAATCTTATTGTCCAACTGCTGGGTGTTCTGGTTCAGTAACTGGGTGAGTTTGCCGGGGTCTAATCGGGTCGTCATGGCAAATGCACTCCTTTTAATTTAAGCATTTCGGCTAATGTATGTGTTGCTCTCGAACAATGGGTTTTTACGCTGCCTTCGGTACAACCCATCACCGCTGCTGTTTCAGTAGTATCTAATCCCTCCCAGTAACGCAGCAAGAAGGCTTCGCGTTGACGCGGGGGAAGGTCAATTAATGCCTGTTCAATAAACTGTATGGTTTGTTTTTGCTGCAAGGAATCGTCGGGTGCGGCAGGGGCAGTGTGATTGTCGTTATCCTCAAGAATGTCCAGCGGATCGAACTCTGCCTCCTCGTGTTTGGCATGAAATCCGGAAAACAGTGTTACCCAGGCATTTCTGACCTTTTGTCTGCGATAGTGGTCACGAATGGTATTTTGCAAAATGCGCTGGAACAGGAGTGGAAATTCTTCAGCCGGTTTGCCGCTATATTTCTCTGCAAGCCTGAACATCGCATCTTGAACGATATCCAAGGCGACATGCTCGTCACGCACTGCGAACACCGCATGTTTATATGCGCGGCGTTCGACATTGCTGAGGAACTGATCTAATTCAGATGGACTGCTCAGCTTAGCTCCTTTTTGAAAGTGTGCGTATGGTAGCAAATTGCCATGCATATCGCCTGAGGCCATATTAGCAGCACGGCAAAAGTTGACCAAAACGTTGATAACCATTATCTTGCAGGGTCTTGTTCCGCTTAATTTTAGGGTGTTGGTAATGGAGTTGACAGGCGCGGAAATCGCTATTCGATGTTTGCAGGAAGAGGGTGTTGAATACATATTCGGCTATCCAGGTGGCGCGGTGCTGCATATTTATGACGCGCTGTTTCAGCAGGAAAAAGTAAAGCATATCCTGGTGCGTCACGAGCAGGCAGCGTTGCATGCCGCGGACGGCTATGCGCGCTCTTCTGATCAGGTCGGTGTGGCATTGGTCACTTCCGGCCCCGGGTTGACGAATGCGGTAACCGGCATTGCCACCGCCTATATGGATTCGATACCAATGGTGGTGATCAGCGGTCAAGTTCCCAGCTATGCGATTGGTGAAGATGCTTTTCAGGAGGTAGATTCTGTCGGGATTACGCGCCCCTGCGTGAAACATAATTTTTTGATAAAAGACGTGAAAGACATTGCGCCGACCATCAAAAAAGCTTTTTACCTTGCCAAATCGGGTCGCCCTGGGCCGGTGCTGGTGGATATTCCGAAAGACATATCAAACCAAAAGACCGAATTTGTTTACCCGAACCAAGTCAGTATCCGCTCGTACAAGCCAATCGGCAAGGGTGATAGCACGCAGATCAAACGCGCTGCGCAGATATTGTTGGAGGCCAAGCGTCCGATGATATACAGCGGCGGCGGGGCCATCCTCTCTGGCGCCGCTACGCAATTGACCGAGTTGGTGCACTGGCTCGGGTTTCCCTGTACTAATACGCTGATGGGTTTGGGCGCTTATCCGGCGACCGATAAACTGTTTGTTGGTATGCCCGGAATGCACGGTACCTATGAAGCCTGTATGGCGATGCAGCATTGCGATGTGTTAATCGCGGTGGGCGCGCGCTTTGATGACCGGGTGATTGGCAATGTCGAACACTTTGCTCAAGTACCGCGCAAGATTATTCATATCGATATCGATCCCTCTTCAATCGCTAAGCGTGTCAAGGTAGATGTGCCGGTGGTGGGTGACTTGAAGCTGGTGCTAGATGAATTGTTGAGTGTATTGCGTGGCGGCAAGCAAAAACCCAATGCGCAGAATTTGGCCGAATGGTGGAAACAGATTGATGCCTGGCGGGTTAAAGGTGGTGGCTTACGTTACAAAAATTCCAGTGAAATCATCAAGCCGCAATTTGTGATCGAGAAACTTTACGAAGTGACTGGCGGTGATGCTTTTGTGACCTCGGATGTCGGCCAGCACCAAATGTGGGCTGCGCAATACTACAAATTCAATAAGCCGCGCCGCTGGATCAACTCGGGCGGATTGGGCACGATGGGTTTTGGTTTGCCTGCCGCGATGGGTGTGCAGCTCATCAATCCTGACGCAACCGTGGCCTGCGTTACGGGTGAGGGCAGTATCCAGATGAACATTCAGGAGCTGTCCACCTGCAAGCAGTTCCATCTTCCGATCAAGGTGGTGTCGCTGAATAACCGCTATTTGGGCATGGTGCGTCAATGGCAGGAGTTCTTTCATGGCAACCGTTATGCGGAATCATACATGGATGCCTTGCCAGACTTCGTAAAGCTGGCTGAAGCGTATGGGCATGTCGGCATACGCATTGATAACCCTGCGGATGTTGAGCCTGCATTGAAAGAGGCTTTCTCGCGCAAGAATGATTTAGTGTTCATGGATTTCCAGACCGACCCGACGGAAAATGTATTTCCGATGGTGCCGGGAGGAAAGGGTTTGTCTGAGGTGATTTTGGATCCGAATCCACCGCATCCTCACGTGGAGGATCTGTAATGCGACACATCATTTCTTTATTGATGGAAAACGAAGCAGGCGCTTTGTCGCGTGTGGCGGGTTTGTTTTCGGCACGCGGCTATAACATCGAATCTTTGACGGTGGCACCGACCGAAGATCCGACGCTGTCGCGCATGACTATCGTTACGAGCGGTTCGGATGCGGTCATTGAGCAAATCAACAAGCAGCTCAACAAGCTGATAGACGTGGCGGCAGTGCTGGATTTGAGTGAAGGTGAGCATCTGGAACGCGAGTTGATGTTGGTCAAAGTCAGTTTCAGCGGCGCAACCCAGGATAAATTGAAACGCCTCGCAGAGATTTTTCAAGGGCGCGTTATAGATGAAACAGAGAGTACTTGCACCATTGAGTTGACTGACACTTGTGCCAAACTGGATAGTTTTTTGCAAGCGATCGAGTCTGGTGCGATTTTGGAAACAGTGCGTACCGGCGCTTTAGGTATCGGTCGCGGCAATCGAATTTTGAAACTTTAATTTAAGCGGAAAGAGGGCAACATGAAAGTTTATTATGACAAGGACGCAGACCTATCCCTGATCAAGGGCAAAAAGGTGACAATCGTTGGCTATGGCTCGCAAGGCCATGCTCATGCACAAAATCTGCGTGATTCAGGCGTGGATGTCATTGTTGCATTACGCAAGAGTGGCGCATCCTGGAAAAAAGCCGAAGGCGCTGGTCTGCAAGTACAAGAAGTGGCTGCCGCAGTAAAGCAGGCCGAAGTCGTTATGATGTTGTTGCCGGATGAAAATATTCCGCAGGTTTACTATGATGAGGTTGCGCCTAACATGAAAGCTGGCGCAGCTTTGGCGTTTGCACACGGTTTTAATGTGCATTACAACCAGGTCGTACCGCGCGCCGATGTCGATGTCATCATGATTGCGCCGAAAGGACCTGGTCACACGGTGCGCTCCGAATATGTCAAAGGCGGTGGTGTGCCGAGCCTGATAGCGGTATATCAGGATAAGTCCGGCAAGGCACGGGATGTGGCTTTGTCGTACGCGGCGGCAATTGGCGGCACCAAAGGCGGCGTCATCGAAACGAATTTCCGTGAAGAGACAGAAACCGATTTATTCGGTGAACAAGCCGTGTTGTGCGGCGGTGCAGTAGAACTGGTTAAAGCCGGTTTTGAAACCTTGACCGAAGCCGGTTATGCCCCGGAAATGGCTTATTTCGAATGCCTGCACGAATTAAAACTGATTGTGGATCTGATGTATGAAGGCGGTATTGCCAACATGAATTACTCGATTTCCAACAATGCGGAATATGGTGAGTATGTTACCGGCAACCGCGTGATTGGAGATGAGGCGCGCGCGGCGATGAGAGAATGTTTGCGCAATATCCAGAATGGATCTTATGCGAAGCAATTCATTCTGGAAGGTAAAACAAACTACCCTGAAATGACCGCCCGACGCCGCCTGAACGCGCAACATCCGATTGAGCAAGTCGGTAGTGAGTTGCGTGCCATGATGCCTTGGATCAGCAAGAACAAACTGGTTGATCAATCCAGAAATTAAGCTTGTAGCCGGAGCTTGTAGCATCCTTACGTTTTTTAAAGGGGCTGGAAGCTACTAGCTATGGGCTACAAACTATGAACCACTATCCCCATCCCATCATCGCCCGCGAGGGCTGGCCGTTTCTTTTCGGTGCTGTAATCATTGCGTTACTGCTTGCTATATTTGTCGGTGGCATCGCCGCACTACTAGCCTGGCTGCTAGCACTATTTGTGTTGCAGTTCTTCCGTGACCCGGCGCGTGAGATTCCACAAGATCAGCATGTTGTGTTGTCACCCGCAGACGGACGCATTGTTGCGGTAGAGCGGGTCAACGACCCTTATGTGCAACGTGACGCCATCAAAATCAGTGTGTTTATGAACGTATTCAACGTGCATTCAAACCGTAGCCCCGTAGATGGCGTCGTTCAGCAGATTTGGTATTTTCCGGGCAAATTTGTGAATGCCGATCTGGATAAGGCATCGACAGAAAACGAACGTAATGCGATGTGGATAAAAACAAATAACGGTGTTGATGTTACCTCGGTACAAGTAGCCGGATTGATTGCACGACGCATCCTGTGCTACGTCAAAGCCGGCGATAACCTGACGCGCGGCCAGCGCTATGGTTTTATACGCTTTGGCTCACGTGTGGATGTGTATCTGCCACCCGATGTAAATGTAAAAGTGAGTATCGGCGATAAAGTGTCGGCGACTACAACTATCTTGGCGGCTTTGCCATAAAACTGGTAGCCTTGAAGTATGGATGAATTCAATCAGCGTAAATCCTTAAATCTGCGCAAGCGTAGCATCTATCTGCTGCCCAATTTATTTACTACGGGTGCATTGTTTGCCGGTTTTTATGCGATTGTGCAGGCGATGAACAACAAATTCGAGTATGCGGCAGTGGCAATTTTTATTGCCATGATATTGGATGGGCTGGATGGTCGGGTGGCGCGATTGACCCATACGCAAAGTGAATTTGGTGCGGAATACGACAGCTTGTCCGATATGGTGTCGTTTGGTGTCGCGCCTGCTTTGGTGATGTACGAATGGGCTTTGAAAGGTCTGGGCAAATGGGGCTGGTTCACCGCTTTCATTTATTGTGCCGCAACCGCCTTACGTTTGGCACGTTTTAATACCAATATCGGGATAGTGGACAAACGTTATTTTCAGGGGCTGCCCAGCCCTGCTGCGGCTGCTCTGGCCGCAGGATTTGTCTGGGTAATACACGACTATGGTTTTAGCGGAGAATCGGTGAGCTGGTTCGCGTGTGTGCTGACTGTATTTGCCGGGCTGAGCATGGTCAGTAATCTGCCGTTTTACAGTTTCAAAGACTTCAATATGCGCAAAAGTGTGCCATTTATGGTGATATTTCTGGCGGCGCTGTTTTTTGTCTTGATCTCCAGTTACCCACCTGGAATCTTGTTTGCCTTGTTTCTTTGCTATGCGTTATCCGGCTATGTGTTATGGCTTTGGCGGCGTTATAGCAAACGGCAACCCATTGCATAACACCAGAAAGCTGTTAGTATTACGCCCATGCATTTTTCAGCTTACATCGCACAACTTCACTCCACGTTCAGTCTGCTGGCTGCGCTGCTGCTGCGTAGCGCGCGCTAAAACCCCCTTACTACAATTGTAATTAGCGTGCCAACCTTACCCAGTTTGGCAGGTTCGACCATTTTTATTGGAGTTTTAATATGACAGATCAATTGATAATTTTCGATACCACTTTGCGCGATGGAGAGCAAAGTCCGGGTGCGGCAATGACCAAGGAAAAAAAAATACGCATCGCACGGCAACTCGAAAAGTTGGGCGTGGATATCATCGAGGCAGGTTTTGCCGCGGCCAGTCAGGGTGATTTTGAAGCAGTGCGGGCAGTGGCAGAAACGATCAAGGAATCCACTGTCTGTTCATTGGCGCGCGCCATAGAGAATGATGTGCGCCGTGCGGGCGAAGCCATTCAACCTGCTCAATCGGGACGTATTCATACTTTCATTGCTACCAGCCCGATACACATGCAGCATAAATTGCATATGACCCCGGACCAAGTGGTCGAGCGCGCGGTAAGTGCGGTGAAATGGGCGCTGGAATATACCGCTGATGTAGAGTTTTCTGCCGAGGATGCAGTACGTTCCGATGTAGATTTTTTGGTGCGTGTGTTTGATGCCGTGATTCAGGCGGGAGCTAGAACGCTTAGCGTGGTGGACACGGTCGGTTATTCAATTCCCGCATTGTGGGGTGAACGCATCCAGCAACTGATTGCGCGTGTGCCAAATAGTGACAAAGTGATCTGGTCTACACATTGCCACAATGATCTCGGCATGGCTGTCGCCAATTCATTGGCTGCTGTGGTGGCGGGTGCGCGGCAAGTGGAATGTACCATTAACGGACTTGGCGAACGTGCCGGTAATGCAAGCCTGGAAGAGATTGTCATGGCGGTAAAAACTCGACGGGACGTGTTTAACTTGGATACACGCATTGATACCGCACAAATTGTGCCGACCTCAAAATTGGTTTCCATTGTTACCGGCTATCCGGTACAGCCGAATAAAGCCATCGTCGGAGCAAATGCCTTTGCGCATGAATCAGGTATCCATCAGGATGGCGTGATCAAACACCGGGAAACTTACGAAATCATGCGTGCAGAAGACGTGGGTTGGAATGCCAACAAATTAACCTTGGGTAAACTTTCCGGGCGTAGTGCTTTACGGCAAAGGTTTAATGAATTGAATATTGAATGGACATCGGAACAGGCATTCGATAATGCTTTTCAGCGGTTCAAGGATTTGGCCGATCGTAAACATGAGATTTTCGATGAAGATTTACAGGCGTTGGTCAACGAGGAAGCGACCACACAAGTCAGTGAATA
>DASRWN010000166.1:0-4940 GCA_035654595.1 Gallionella sp.
TGGGAATCACGGCTACACGGTATTGGACGAGCCGGTGTTATTTGACCCTGCGCCTTATTACGGTGACCGTGAAGCGGATATCGCCATGACGGAATTATTCGGCGGATTCGGCGCTGATTTTTATGCCGGCTATCGTGCCGCTTACCCTCTACATACGGGGTATGCGCTGCGGCGTGATTTATATAATCTGTATCACATCCTTAATCACGCCAATATGTTCGGCGGCGGTTATGCGCGGCAAGCGGAACAGATGATGGAGAAATTACTGCGCAGCATCAGTTGAGTGCTTGCTTGATGATTGCCATCGCTTTATCCGTCGCGCCGCGATGCGCAGCGACGAATTGCAAACTGCCGCGGCGCATTGCAGCCAAGGTGTTTGCGTCGCTCAGTATCTGTTGCGCGACCGCGATCAACTCTGTTCCATTTGCCACTCGCAACGCCGCACCTGCTGCTATGGCAAGCCGTGTGGCTTCGGCAAAATTATAGGTGTGCATCCCGATCAACACCGGCGTGCCAACTGCACAGGCCTCGATCAAATTTTGCCCGCCAACAGGCAGCAGACTACCGCCGATAAAAGCGAGATCGGCCGCCGCGTAATAGGCAAACATTTCGCCCATGCTGTCTCCCAACACCACTTGCACTTCTGTCGCCACCGGTTTGTTCTCGCTTCTGCGCTGAAAATGTATTTGACGTTTGGCAAGCAGCTCGGCCACTTCAGCAAAACGTTGCGGGTGGCGCGGCACAATAACCAGCAAAGTATCATCAGGCTGTGCTTGCCATGCATCCAATAACAATTCTTCTTCACCATCACGCGTGCTGGCTGCCAAAAACACTTTGCGTGCGCTGCCAAATTGCTGGCGCAAAGTCCTACCAAGGTCGAACATGGCCTGTGGCGGCTCAACGTCAAATTTGAGATTGCCCATCACTGACAACCGTTGCGCACCCAGCTCATGTAAACGTGTTGCATCTGTTTCGGTTTGTGCTGCGACAGCACTGAGCTGTTGAAGCGCACTACGGGTCAATTGCGCAAAACGTGCATAGCCACGCGCCGATTTTTCAGCCATGCGCGCATTCAGCAATAACATGGGAATCTGTGCCGCATGACAAGCATGGATCAGATTGAACCAGATCTCAGTCTCCATCAAGATGCCCAGCCGTGGGCGAAAATGACGCACGAAATTCTGTACTGCAAACGGATAATCATAGGGTAGGTAAACGCGCATTACACTGTCGCCATACAATTCCATGCTGGTAGCGCGTCCGGTCGGAGTGGTATGCGTCAATACGATTTGATGATTGGGATATTCAGCACGCAATCTGGCTACCAGATTGACCGTCGCACGCGTTTCGCCCACTGAAACAGCATGCAGCCAAATCACCGGCTTAGCGCCACGCTGCCCATAAAACCCGAAACGCTCGCCGATATGTTGCAGGTATTCAGGCTGCTTACGTGCGCGCCACAGCAAGCGTAAAAAAATATAGGGCAACAACAAATACAGTACGAAGGTGTAAATGAGACGCTGCACTGACTTCACCAATTTTTCTTCGCGTTGGGATTGGCGCAGGGTACTTGAAAAACCTGCTGGTCTTTTAGACGAATCGCCGTTAACGGGCCACCCCACAAGCACCCGGTATCCAGTGCGATCAGGTTTTTTTGCACTAGTAATCCGAGCGCGGACCAATGTCCGAACACCACGGTGGTGTCGCTGCTGGCACGCTCCGGCATATCAAACCAGGCACGGTAGCCATCGGGAATTTTCTGCCGCTCTGCCTTGAACCTGAATTCCATTTCACCCGTGTCAGTACAGATACGCATTCGGGTTAAAATGTTGGTGATGACACGCAAACGCTTATAACCTGTCAGTTTCTCGTCCCACATGTTGGGTCGATTACCATAAATATGAGCAAGGAATGTGGCATATTCCTCGCCGCGCAACGCCGTTTCCACTTCATTTGCCATCTTAATGGCTTGTTTTACTGTCCAGCTCGGCAACAACCCGGCATGCACCAACACCACATCTTCTGACACATGCAACATGCGCTGCTGGCGCAACCAGGTCAGTAGTTCATCGCGATCCGGCGCATTCAAGATATCGTCCAGTGTGTCACTGTGGTGCAAGCTGGCCACGCCTTCCGCAACAGCCAACAAATGCAGATCATGATTGCCCAGCACCGTAATCGCGCTGTCACCCAACGACTTGATCAGGCGCAACACTCCCAGTGAATCCGGTCCACGATTCACCAGATCGCCTACCAGCCAAAGCTGATCGGTCGCCGGATCAAATGCGATTTCCTCCAGCAACTGCATCAGCTCGGTATAGCAACCTTGTATATCACCTACCGCATAAATTGCCATCACGCTTACCCGCTCAGGATTATCTGTGAAATAGCGTATCAGATTTTCGTATATTTTTTATACATCGTAATTTCATTGGTTATGCGGATATACCGGAATAGCCTGTCTTTTATTGAGCAGCGCTTGCAGCGCCGCTATCACACTCGCGGCAGATAATTGCTGCAAGCAATCGCTCAAGCTGGCGTTGTGCCGATCGCAGCCTTCTTCCCGACACGGGACGCATATTCCTTCACCTTGTACCAGCACAACGTTATTCACCTGCTGCGTACCGCGCATCCTGTAAGGATTGCTGTCCCGCTCGAAGTTCTTGGGCCAAGGACCCCATTTAACCGGGTTGGAAGGCCCGAACAATGCGACCGTCGGCGTACCGGTTGCTGCGGCAAGATGGGTAATCACCGTATCCGGGCCGACATATACGTGCGCTTTACTCAGTAAATATGCAACACTGGCAAGGCTTAGTTTGCCAGAAACATCAACCGTGTCGTGCGCTAACAAACCAAGCAGCTCATCGATATAAGCACGCTCTTCCGCACTGTTCCCGCCGGTCAACACCACACGTATATCTTGTTTACGCAGCCAATCGGCCAGCTCTATCCAGGCTCCCCGATGCCATGCCTTGTAGGCATACATTGGGCAAACATGTAATACCGCATAGGTTTGTGTATCAATATCAAAAGGCAACGTCTTACCGGTTACCTGCTCGTCCTCCGCGTCCCACGCAGCAACCACCGCATGGCAACGCGGCACGCCAAGCGCGTCTGCCAACTGGAGATTCATCCGCACGGTGTGGGTATCAAGATCATCAAACTTTAACCACTGCGTCAGCAACCATTTTTTCCACCAATGTTTGGCCTCATCCGTCAGCAGCCCGATGCAACGCTTACCGGCAATGCGCGCATACAACGAAGGGCGATCACTCGCCATCAATGAAAGCGCCACATCGTAGTTTCGCCATAGGCGCATTAAAAGACGTAAATGCTCGGCGCGTGATGGTCGTTGCTCGACCGTGATGATCTGGTCAATATCCGGATTGCTCAACAACACGCCTTCCGTACCGGCAAACACCAGTGCATCTATCTTGGTTTCCGGCCAGGCTCGGCGCAACGAACGGATTAGCGGCGTGGCAAGTAGTACATCGCCGATACGCTGTGTCGCTACGATCAATATTTTTTGGGGCGGTTTCGTCAATCCAAGTTCACCACTGAACACGATAACTATTTCTCCTGTCAGCAGCCAAATTCTCAAGCTGCAAGTCACTATCATCACAACAATTTGCTGGTTTATAATCTGCGTACAACAATACCGTAAAACATCATGACTGACATTATTACTCCATCCGCTCCGCCCTGCTTTAGCAGCAGGAATATCGTGCACAAATGAACCAGAGCAACACCGGACAAAATGTCTTCATCCACACGTTCAAACCACTGACGGCTTAGCCTAATACCCGTTCGGGCTAACGACAATGTTTTCTATCATCATTCCAAGCTGGAACAATCTGGAGCTTCTGAAGCTTTGCGTCAGAAGCATCCGCGAGAATTCTGCCTATTCGCACCAGATTATCGTCCACGTTAATGATGGCAGCGACGGTAGCCTAACTTGGGTACGCGAACAAGATATCACTTACACCGCATCGCCAGAGAACATTGGCATTTGCCTGGCCGTGAACGAAGCGGCTATGCATGCAAAACGGGATTACATCCTCTATCTGAACGATGACATGTACTGTTGTCCGGGATGGGATGCCGCGCTAGTCAACAAAATAAAAAGTATTGGTACCAATCTCTTCATGCTCTCCGGCACGATGATAGAACCAGTCAGTACGGGTAATCCTTGCGTGGTAGTTCGAGACTATGGCAGCAATCCAGCCGGGTTTGCCGAAGCAGACTTGCTGGCGAATCTAGTTAACCACCACAGGCCGGATTGGTACGGCGCAACCTGGCCGCCGACACTGGTACACACCAAATGGTGGTTCAAAGTGGGCGGGTACAGCAGTGAGTTTTCACCGGGCATGAGCAGTGACAATGATTTTTCGATGAAACTGTGGCATGCCGGCTGCCGTATATTTTTGGGCGTGGGTGATTCGCTGGTTTATCATTTTCAGGCCAAATCCACCGGCAGGATCAAGAAGAATAATGGCGGAAAACAGTTTTTGCACAAATGGGGAATTCGGCAATCGGTGTTCGATCATTATTATCTGCGCCGAGGTGCGCCGGTTGACGGTATTCTGCTGGCAGAGCCGGAAGATACATTCAGCCTGCGTTGGCAACGATTACGCAGCACACTAAAGCGCAGATTCGGCTGAATGTAATGCACGCAATTGCATATATTTAAGATAAGTCGTTCTGGCATTCATCATGGCAACCTTAAAACCTGCACGCCCATCCAGAAAACCCAAACGCAAGCAATAGGTGCGGATAAATGCCCATACTGCACGCAACGGCGCATCGGCAACAGTTGTTACCTTGCCACGCTTAAACATCTGCAATGCCCCTGCCGCCGCGTATTGCAAGGTCTTGCGCCGCACATCAACTTCAGTCAGATAACTATAGTGCAGCAGCGGGTGGCTCAACCGTCCGACAAC
>DASRWN010000167.1:0-8913 GCA_035654595.1 Gallionella sp.
GTGACAGCAAACTGACGATAGATCGCGCCGGTAGAACCGGGAAAGAATGCCATCGGGATAAACACCGCCATCAGCACCAAGGTAATGGCGATAATCGCGCCGACGATCTGATCCATCGCCTTGCGCGTTGCATCGCGCGCCGATAGTCCTTCGCTGCTCATGATGCGCTCGACGTTTTCCACCACCACGATGGCATCGTCCACCACGATACCAATGGCTAATACCATCGCGAATAAAGTCAGCACATTGATCGAGTAACCCAGTAGATACAATCCCACCAGCGCGCCAACCAGCGCAACCGGGATGACAATGGCGGGAATCAAAGTGGCACGCCAATTACCCAGAAACACGTACATCACCAATACCACCAGCACCAGTGCTTCGGCGAGACTCTTTAATACTTCTCTAATAGAAATATCGATGAATTGAGAAGTGTCATAGGGCACCACCCAACTGATGTTCTCAGGAAAGAATTTGGCCAGCTCGGTCATTCTGGCTTTCACCGCCGTAACCGTGCTCAAGGCATTCGCGCCCGGCGACAAACGAATCGCCACCGCCGCTGTCGGTTGCCCATCAATGCGCGCAGAGCGGGTATAGTCTTGCGCACCCAGCTCAACCCATGCCACATCCCGGACGCGCAACGCAGAGCCATCCGGATTGGTACGGACAATAATGCTGCCAAATTCTTCCGGTGTGGAAAGGCGACTTTTGGTCAGGATGACTGCATCGAGTTGTTGCCCGGGAGCGGCGGGCAACTGCCCCAACTCCCCGGTGGCAAGTTCTACGTTCTGGGCGCGCACCGCACGCGCTACATCCGCCGGAGAAATTTTGTAATTCTGTAATTTCTCCATCTTCAACCACAGGCGCATTGAATACTCAGTGCCGAACAACAATGCCTCGCCGACTCCCGGTACGCGCTGCAAACTATTGAGCACGTTAGCGCTGGTGTAGCTGCCCAACGCGACGCCATCCAGGCTTTTGTCCGGCGAGAACAGCGCGACGAACATGACATAGTTGCGCGCAGATTTTGTAACCGTTATGCCCAAACGACGCACATCATCCGGTAGTCGCGCTTCAACGCGCTTAACGCGGTTTTGCGCTTCCACCGATGCCAAATCAAGATTTGAGCCTGCCTCAAATGTCAAAGT
Organism: Gallionella sp.; assembly: GCA_035654595.1. Taxonomy (GTDB): domain Bacteria; phylum Pseudomonadota; class Gammaproteobacteria; order Burkholderiales; family Gallionellaceae; genus Gallionella. Next base: position 1,149 of record DASRWN010000167.1, read on the forward strand.
GATGCTGCCAGAGCCCAACTCGGAGGACGATTCCATGTACAGCAAATGCTCGATGCCGTTCATTTCCTGCTCAATCAAAGCCACTGCTGTTTGCTCGACAGCTTGTGCCGAAGCACCCGGATAGGTAACCGTAATAGTTAATGCAGGCGGCGCAACCGAGGGATACTGGGAAACCGGCAAACCTCTCAATGCCAGCACGCCACCGAGCAAAATAATAAATGCAATTACCCAGGCAAAAATAGGGCGGTCAATAAAAAATTTGGCGAACATGATTGGCCTTATTTTTGTTCAGCGGATTTTGCTACGGAAGGTTGCGCCGTCGCGTCCCATAGCACCGGCTTCACCACTGCGCCAGGACGGATTTTCTGCAAGCCGTTCACAATGACCCGTTCGCCCTGTTTAAGGCCTTCGTTGACAATGAAATTCTCGCCCACCATGCCACCCGTCTTTACCGGCACCGGCGTCACCTTGTTTTCGCTATCCACGATCATCACTAGCTGACCCTGTGGGCCGGCTTGCACCGCGCGCTGCGGCACCAACAAGGAATTTTCCGCTACCGCCTGCGGAAACCGAATTCGCACAAACATGCCAGGTAATAGCTCACGTTGTGGATTGGGAAATTGAGCGCGCAATGACACCGAACCGGTACCCGGATCAACTGCCATATCGGTAAAAAATATCTTGCCCGCTAACGGATAGACGCTGCCATCCTCAAGTAATAACTCAACCTTGGCAGATTCTGCGCGTTGCAATTTGCCGGATTTGATTGCCTGCTTGAGACGCAACAAATCGTTTCCAGATTGGGTAAAGTTGGCATAGATAGGATCTAGCTGCTCAATGGTTGCCAGTAATGTCGCCTCTCCCTTGCCGACAAAAGCTCCTTCCGTCACCGCCGTCCGACCAATGCGCCCCGAAATCGCGGCAGGCACACTGGCATTCAGCAAATCCTGATCTGCCCGCACCGCCGCCGATTCTGTCTGCTTTGCCTTGGCTTCTGCCAAATCGAACTCCTGCTGACTGACTGCGTTGATTTCCAGTAACGGTTTGTATCGCTCCACCGTCTGGCGCGCTGTCACCCAATCGGCCTGGGCGGATTCTGCCGCGGCCTTATAGATGGCCGGGTCAATCTGAAACAGTGACGCCCCCTCTTTCACGTCACTGCCTTCTTCGAACAAGCGCCTTTCGATTATCCCTTCGACCCGCGCACGAACTTCTGCAGTGCGAAACGCCTGCAAGCGTCCCGGCAAATCCTGGGTAATGGTCGCACTACCGGTGGTAACTTTCACCACATCTACTTCAATTGGAGGTGCTCCTGCGCCAGGAGCGCCGGACGGTTTGTCCCCACTGTTGCACCCCGGCAAACCAATACTCAACAGAAGCGCTAAGACGATTGTCACGTTGAAAGTTTTCATGTCGGAGTCCTGCCCTGATTTATTATTGTTCAATGCCTGCCACGATTTAACACCGGCAGCCGATATTACTTATTTTGCAGTTAATTGGTTTTGAAGATACCTGAACCACCTCACTTTCAAACAATCGTATCAAACGCTTGTTTGAAAGTAAAGCGGTGACTGGATTCGCCAACTTTTAGCCGGAGATTTTTAGCTGCAGCGCCAGTTGATACAGTTCGTTGCGGTTGGCCGCGCTGATTTGTGCGGCAAGTTGCACGGCCTGCTTGAGGGGTAATCCTTTGAGCAGCACTTCAAGCGTGTGTTTTGCTTCATTTGACAGGCCGGTCTGCGCTGTTGCGCCAGAGATTAACAGCACAAATTCACCGCGCTGCTGGTTGTTGTCTGACCGTAGCCAAGCCTCGGCCACATTTAATGGACAGCTATGTATTGTTTCAAACAGCTTGGTAATCTCACGTGCGAATACAATCTGCCGTTCTCCGCCCAATACTGCGCACAGATCAGTCACACACTCGATAATACGGTGCGGCGCCTCATAAAACACCAGGACATAGGGATGCACCGCCAGCGCTTGTAGTGCGGTACGACGCGCGGCAGATTTATTCGGCAAAAAACCAAAGAATAAAAAATGCGGCTCGGACAAACCCGCCACAGAGAGCGCCGCCGTCACGGCACTCACGCCCGGAACAGGAATGACACGCAACCCGGCCAGACGAACTGCATGCACCAACGCCGCACCCGGGTCACTCACCGCAGGCGTACCGGCATCACTGACAAAAGCGACGCTCTGCCCAGCTTGCAACAACGCGATAATTTTTTCAGCAGCGGCCCGCTCGTTGTGTTGATGCACGGCCAGCAAATGTTTTGCGTTGATACCATGCTGGGTCAACAAATTTGCTGTGTTGCGCGTATCTTCTGCCGCAATCACATCCGCCAGAGACAACGTCTCCAGCGCACGCAGGGTAATATCGCGCAAGTTCCCAATCGGGGTAGCAACTACATATAATGCGGCTTCCAATGTTTGCGGGTGACTGATATGCAACGTGCGCACTCCTGCCGGGTGATTTTGCTCGCACTATACGTGAGCAGTTTTGCGAACGCTACCGAACTCGGTGCCGTGCCTGACTATCGCCAGACAACGCCGACTACGGTTGCGCACATCGCTTTACTGCTGCCGCTCAATTCGCCACTGTTCGGTGATGCCGCAGATGCCGTTCGGCAAGGTTTTGTCGCAGCCAGCAGCACTGACCGGCACACCCTGCCGGTGCGCGTATATGGATGTCTGGATGAAGAACGGGAAATAGCTGCGCTATATGCACGCGCCATTGCAAATGGCGCGCGCGCCGTCGTTGGCCCGTTAACCCGCAGCGGCGCCAGCGCGCTGGTGGCAGCACAGAGCATCAGCGTGCCGACTTTGATTTTGAACAACGTAGAAGGTACGCCGCCCAAGCAACCGTATTACTTTGGCATGGCGGTGGAAGCCGAAGCACAGCAGATTGCACAATTAGCGGCGTTACAAGGTTTTCATCAGGCTGTTGTCATCAACACACCCGCGCCAATCGACCGACGCTTGCAATTTGCTTTTGAGGCGGCATGGGTAAAATCAGGCGGAAGCATATTGCGTGAAATTGAATTCAAGGGCGATCCGGCTGCGCTGGCTGATGTAACCGATATGCCGGACACGCTGGTGTTTATTGCTGCCGATGCCGAACATGCGCGCCTGATCCGTCCTTATCTGCCCAACCAGCTGCCGCTTTATTCGACCTCACAGGTATTTGCAGGTAATCGGAATAACTTGATCAATTTTGATTTGAGCAATATTCATTTTGTCGATATGCCCTGGCTGCTGCAACCCGATCACCCGGCAGTCATGACCTTCCCGCATGCCAATCCGCCGCTCTCCGCCGAACATGAGCGGCTGTATGCGTTGGGTATAGATGCATTCCGCCTGATCCAATTGTTGCTGAATAAAAGCTGGAGCCCGGATCTGTCGCTGGATGGTGTGACCGGGCAGATTGAACTCGATGGTCAGGTGTTCCAGCATCAGGGAGTCCCCGCCGTGTTTGTGCAGGGGCAAGCGCAACTGTCCAGCCAGCAGCCAGCACCGAAAATACAAATGTTTCCTGAACAACCCATCGATCAGCCATGACGACTTCCGGCGTTCAAGCCGAGCAATGGTCTGCCCGTTATCTTCAACAACAAGGGCTGACCCTGATTGAGCAGAACTACCACAGCCGTTTTGGTGAAATTGATTTAGTCATGCGCGACGAAGCAGTGCTGGTATTCGTAGAAGTACGGTTACGCCGACATTCCGTCTTTGGTGGCGCGGCTGCCAGCATAGATGCGCATAAACAAGGGCGCATCATCCGCACCGCGCAACTTTATTTGTCCACATTGAAACAAATTCCGATGTGCCGGTTTGATGCCGTACTAATGGACGATGTGCGCGGCAAAAATGTGCAATGGCTGAAAAACGCATTTGAAATCTGAATATAAATTTGTGAACTATTCAGGTTAATATCCGTACTAATGCAAAACAAATATCCCACATGGACATACAAAAACGCATCAATAAACATTTCAAAGACAGCGCCGAACTCAAACTGAGAGTGAAGGACGAACTGGCAGAACCCATCGCAAATGGCGCGCGGCTGTTTTTTGACTGTATCGCCAATGATGGCAAGATTTTATGTTGCGGCAATGGCGGTTCCGCTGCCGACGCGCAACACTTTGCCGCAGAGTTGATAAACCGTTTCGAGAAGGAGCGCCCCGGTTTGGCGGCTCTCTCATTAGCGACCGACAGTTCGGTACTGACTTCAATCGCAAACGATTATGATTTCAACCAGATTTTTTCGAAGCAGGTACGTGCACTTGGTTTGCCCGGAGACAATTTGCTGGCAATCTCGACCAGCGGCAACTCGCCAAATATAGTAGCAGCGATACACGCTGCGCACGAGCGCGACATGCGCGTGGTCGCACTGACCGGACGTAATGGTGGAGCAATGCTGGCGGCGTTGCACCCAACCGATGTATTGATTTGCGTGGATGCACAAAGCACTGCACGCATTCAGGAAGTACACATACTCAGCCTGCATTGTCTGTGTGACGTGATTGATTATCTTTTATTAGGAGAATAAATAATGAGACAGCTTTCCCTGATTGGCCTGCTAATGCTGGCAAGTTCGCTGCAAGGTTGTTTTCCAATCGTTGCAGCCGGCATGGGCACAGGCGTGGTGGTAGCCAAAGACCCGCGTACCAATGGCACTTATCTCGAAGATGAAGAAATCCAGCTCAAGTCTGCCAAGGCGGTCGGCGACAAGTATGGAGACAGGGTACATGTGAATATCACCAGCTATAACCGCGTTGCCCTGGTTACCGGCGAAGTGCCGGACGAGGCCAGCAAGGCCGAAATTGGAAAAATGGTTGCCGCGACACAAAACGTGCGCAATGTGAATAACGAGCTGGCTGTTTCCGGTCTGAGTTCACTCACTTCGCGCAGCAGCGATGCGTTGGTCACTTCCGATATCAAGCTGCACTATGTCGGAAAAGAGAACTTCGATTCGGGCCGGGTTAAAATCGTTACCGAAAATGGCACGGTATATTTGATGGGATTGGTGAGCCACGAAGAAGGCAAAATTGCCAGCGATATTGCCAGCTCTACCAGTGGCGTATTGCGCGTTGTCACCTTCTTTGAATATACCAACTAAACAGGTGTATTCCTCGCCAGACTTCGAAGCCAAGCTGTGCGCTGCTGAAGGTTTCGCCGCCAGGATAGCCGCTCTGCCGCGCCCGCTGGTTTTTACCAATGGCTGTTTCGACGTGCTGCATCGCGGCCATGTCAGCTGTCTCGCGCAAGCCCGTGCCTTGGGCGCTTCACTCGTCGTCGCGGTGAATAGCGACGCCTCGGTCAAGCGCTTGGGTAAAGGTGCCGACAGACCTATCAATAACGAACAGGATCGCATGGCAGTGCTCGCCGCGCTGGCATCGGTCAGTCTGGTTGTGCCGTTCGATGAAGACACACCACTGCGCCTGATTCTCGCTTGCCGCCCGGATATACTGGTTAAAGGCGGCGATTGGCAAATAACCAGCATCGTCGGCGCGACTGAAGTGCAAAGCTGGGGCGGCAAAGTTCACAGCATTCCGTTTTCGCACCTGCACTCCACCACCACACTATTACAAAAGATACGCGCACTATGATTCAGATTTCAACCAAAATGCGCCATTCCCCGGGACACTGAATGACCGAGCAACCCACCGAGATCAAACTGCATCAGCACTCCCGTATCCTTGAGATTATTTTTGCTGACGGCGCGCACTATCGTCTGCCGTATGAATTTTTACGGGTGCACTCACCTTCTGCCGAAGTACGCGGGCACGGGCCGGGACAAGAAGTGTTGCAAGTCGGCAAAATAAATGTCGGCGTGAGCGATGTCGCACCGGTCGGCAGTTACGCCCTCAAAATCAGCTTCGATGACGGTCATGACAGCGGTTTGTATTCTTGGGAATACCTGTATGATTTGGGTAAAAACCAGGATACATTGTGGCAAGACTATCTGCACCGCCTTGCTGATGCCAACGAAAGCCGCGAACCACAGTCACACGAAAATGATCATCCCGCACCACAAGGATGCGGGCGATAAATCAAAGAAAACATCATGGATAAAACCACCCACTTTGGTTTTGAAACCGTAGACGAAACAGAAAAAGCCAAACGCGTCGCTGGCGTATTCACCTCTGTTGCAAGCAACTACGACATCATGAACGACCTGATGTCAGTCGGACTGCATCGCCTGTGGAAGCGCTTTGCGGTAGGCATCAGCGGAGTGCGCGCAGGACAGCGCGTGCTGGATGTCGCCGGCGGCTCGGCAGATCTGACCCGCCTGTTTTTCAAGAAACTGGGTAACAACGGACAGGTTGTCCTCACCGACATTAACAACGCCATGCTGCGAGTTGGGCGGGATCGCCTGCTGAACGAAGGCATCAACACGCCGACCACACAATGCGATGCCGAACATCTGCCCTTTCCCGATAATTATTTTGATTGCGTCAGTATCGCTTTCGGTCTGCGCAACATCACCCACAAAGACGCTGCGCTGAACGAAATGCGCCGTGTACTCAAGCCGGGTGGACGGCTGGTGATACTGGAATTTTCCAAGGTCGCCAAACCGCTGGAAAAGATTTATGACCTGTATTCTTTCAAGCTATTGCCCAAAATCGGCGAGCTCGTCGCTCACGATGGCGACAGTTACCGTTACCTTGCCGAATCCATCCGCATGCACCCCGGACAAGAAGAACTGAAGGCGATGATGGAGGCCGCCGGACTTGAAAAAGTGGAATACTTCAATATGACCGGCGGCGTAGTGGCGGTACATCGCGGCTATAAATTCTAATCACACCCGGGCAAAAGGTTGATGATCCCTGCTGGTGATTTTTTTGACGCCGCCATAGGCCCGAGCTACGCGCCGCCACAAGATTGCGCTGTGGATATTATTTATCAGGACGAATTCATGCTTGTCGTGAACAAACCGGCTGGGCTGCTTTCTGTGCCCGGGCGAGGGATGGACAAAACGGATAGCCTGCTTGGCCGGGCACAACAAATTTTTCCCGATGCGCTGTGTGTGCATCGTCTGGATATGAGCACTTCCGGCTTGCTGCTGTTGGCTCGCGGCAAGCAGATGCAACAACATTTGTCCCGCATGTTCCGCGAACGTAGCGTGAAAAAACATTATGTGGCGATTGTGGCGGGCAGATTGGCGCCCAGTGAAGGTGAAATAAATTTGCCGCTCGGCGCCGACTGGCCGAATCGACCCCGGCAGAAAATAGATATTACGCATGGCAAGGCATCGCTTACACATTACCGGGTGCTGGAAAATAATGAGCCTGTTCAGGCTGCGCAAGGTGAACAGGGTGGCGCAACCACCCGCGTAGGACTGCGGCCGATCACCGGACGTACTCACCAGTTGCGGTTACACATGGCGGCTATCGGCCACCCGATTCTTGGCGATGCGCTTTACGGCGCTGCGGCAAACAACCGGGCAGAACGATTGATGCTGCATGCGCGCATGTTGAGTTTTTCGCATCCGCTCAGTGGCAAGGCGCTCACCCTGCTGTGTGAAGCGCCGTTTTAACCGCGCTGTGGCAATGGCAAAAATTTATGATTGACGAAGTCTTCATGAATGAGTGATATTAGGCGCACTATGCTTCTCCTGAAATTGAAAAAGCCACAATGAAAACACCCATACAATTATTCAGTCAAAGATTTCTTGTCCTGGTAGAAAACCTGGGGCTGCTGGCAATTGCCGTTGCCACGGTGTTTTCCATGGCAATGGCAGTGAACAATATGCTTGTCGCACGGC
>DASRWN010000168.1:0-2806 GCA_035654595.1 Gallionella sp.
AACGAAAATTATCATGAAGCCAGAACCATCGTACCCGGTAATCAGGTCGTGGTGGTGAATAGCCCGTTCGGGCGTATCGGGCTGGCGATTTGCTACGACTTGCGTTTTCCCGAACTGTTTCGTGCCATGTAAAATATAGACATCATTGCGCTGCCGTCCGCATTCACTGAAACCACTGGCAAGATGCACTGGGAAGTGCTGGTGCGCGCGCGCGCAGTGGAGAATCTGGCGTATGTAATTGCTGCTGCACAAGGCGGTTACCATGTTAACGGACGGGAAACGCACGGCAACAGCATGATCGTTGACCCGTGGGGCAGGGTAATGGACAGGCTGGCACGCGGTTCGGGTGTAGTGATGGCCGATATCAATCCGACCTACCATGCCAGCTTGCGAGCCAGTTTACCGGCACTATCGCATCGCACCTTATTTCGTTGTTGAGAGAATTTCCGTGAATAAACCCGTCTTATCTGACACTTTGTTTGCTACCGCGCAGCACGCGTTGTTCACGCCTTATGCTATTGAGCCACAACATATTGAGCAAGTGTTCGCCAGCATGATGGTGCATCGCCTCGACTATGCTGATTTGTATTTTCAGTACAGTCGCAGCGAAAGTTGGTCGCTCGAAGAAGGTATCGTCAAATCCGGTAGCTTCAACATCGACCAGGGGGTCGGTGTGCGCGCAGTGAATGGCGAGAAAACTGCCTTCGCCTACTCCGATGACATCAGTCTGAACGCGCTGCATAGCGCGGCGCAGGCTACCCGCGCAATCGCCCGTCAGGGCGGTAGTCAATTGGCGCCGATGTTGCGGCAGGGCGCACGAGGTGAGATTTATCTGCCGCATGATCCGATTGCCAGTCTCAAGGATGCGGATAAAGTTACGTTACTGGAGCGAGTTGAGGGCTATGCGCGTGCGCTGGATCCGCGCGTGGTGCAAGTCATGGCCAGCCTGGCCGGTGAGTATGAAGTTGTGCTAGTGGCACGTAGCGATGGTTTGATGAATGCAGACATACGCCCGCTGGTGCGGCTGTCGGTGCAGGTCATCATTGAAGCTGACGGTAAGCGCGAGCAAGGCTCGGCAGGCGGCGGCGGGCGCTTTGATTATGCCTATTTTGATGATGAAATATTGCGCAAATACGCCGCTCAAGCAGTGCATCAAGCGGCGATCAATTTGGACGCCAGACCTGCCCCGGCAGGCAACATGACAGTGGTACTGGGCAGCGGCTGGCCGGGTATTTTGTTGCACGAAGCGATTGGACATGGCTTGGAAGGCGACTTCAACCGCAAGGGCAGTTCGGCGTTTTCCGGGCGCATCGGCGAGCGTGTTGCGGCACCGGGCGTGACAGTGGTGGATGACGGCACATTGGCGCAGCGACGCGGCTCCTTGCAGATAGACGATGAAGGCAACGCTACGCAATCCACCACCCTGATTGAAGACGGTATCCTCACCGGTTATTTGCAAGATTCGCTCAATGCGCGGCTAATGGGCGTGCCGGTTACGGGCAATGCACGCCGTGAATCCTATGCGCATCTGCCGATGCCGCGTATGACTAATACATATATGCATAATGGCGACAAAGACCCGCAGGAAATTATCGCATCTGTCAAACATGGTCTGTACGCAGTCAATTTTGGCGGCGGGCAAGTGGACATCACCAGCGGCAAATTCGTGTTTTCCACTGCCGAGGCCTATATGATCGAAGACGGCAAAATCACTTATCCGGTGAAAGGCGCAACGCTAATTGGTAATGGCCCGGACGCGCTGACACGGGTCTCCATGATAGGCAACGATATGGCACTTGATTCCGGTGTCGGCACCTGCGGCAAGGAAGGACAAAGTGTGCCGGTCGGTGTCGGGCAGCCCACCGTGCGCATTGATGGCTTGACGGTGGGCGGCACGGTTTAATTCTTGAACAGAGATTCTGGAGTATTCGTGGACTGGAAAATACTTGCAACCGTTTTTGTCTCTGTATTCATCGCCGAAATGGGTGATAAAACGCAACTCGCCACGATGTTGTTCGCTTCTGACCAGGCAGTCAGTAAATGGACGATCTTCTTCGGCGCGGCGCTGGCGCTGGTAGTCGCTTCGGGGATAGGCGTGATGGTCGGCAGCGCACTGTCGAACTACGTTGACGAAAAACATTTGCACTATGCCGCAGGTGCGGGTTTTGTCATCATCGGCCTGTGGACATTGTGGAAAGCGTAAATTCTTTAGCTTGGCCGATGAAATAAACTTGGCGTTGACGCAATAACTCATTCCAAATGATGGACAAATTAAAAATAAGAGATGAAATTCAAGTGACGAAGAGGATGCGAGTATTGCAGATCGTTATATGGATCGTCTGGGGAGTCGATCTTTGTTTGTATCTACTCTTTAAAAGTGATGGATTGATGATTGCCGGAAAAATCGTCGTCGGAGGGGTCGGTGCTATGTGTATCAATCAGCATATTACCGGTGGCGGCACTTCCGTATCGGTGTTTCCAGTACCCCCGCTCAGTGAGGACTCCTCTCCCTCAAACAAGAGAAGGCGGTTAGTAGCCCTCGGCCAAGGGATATTTTTTTATTGTATAAGCCTATTTTTTATGCGTTGAGTCGGGCGCGGCGCAGGATTGCGGGCAGTTTGTAAGTGCGTCTAGTGCGGTGGGGTGTTGAATTGCGTGTAAATGTGACCCCGGTTTCAGTTTTCCGGTTTCAGTTCGTGGAAAACCGAGTGGGAGGAGCGGCAAAGATCGTGATTAGTGATAGGTGAGGTTCATTTTATTTTGAGGTTTACTAATGCTCAGATATGAAATTGTACTAATGATTAAA
>DASRWN010000169.1:0-7855 GCA_035654595.1 Gallionella sp.
ATGCAGCGCGCTGGTGTCCATGCTGATGACTTCGTGCATTTTCAGTATCAGCACTTCCGGCTCGGTGTGACTCTGCTGCAGGATGGTTTCCAGTTTGTCTGCCGCGCCAAAAAATAATGCGCCAAACACACGGTAGATCACTACGCCTTCCGGAACGGCTTTGCGGGCCAGCGTGGCTTCATTATCGTCTGGCATGGGCGAGTGTTCTGAGAGGCTGACGTGGGTAAGCTCGGTGATGCGCTGGATGAAAAAGAAGATGGCGATAAACATGCCGACCTCGACTGCCACGGTGAGGCCAAAAACGACCGTGAGAAAAAAAGTAATGACCAGCACCGAGCTGTCGCTGAGCGGATATTTATTCAGGGTGAGGAATTCTTCCCATTCGGCCATGTTGATGGCGGTGATCAACAGCACGGCAGACAGCGTAGCCAGTGGAATGTATTTGGCGAGTGGAGCAGCGATCAGGACGATGATGAGCAGGGTAAGCGCGTGCACCATGCCGGAAATCGGGCTGGTGGCGCCCGCGCGCACGTTGGTCGTGGTGCGCGCAATCGCGCCGGTTGCGGGCAGTCCGCCGAAGAACGGTGTGACGATATTGGCGATACCTTGCGCGATGAGCTCCTGATTGGGGTCGTGCTTGTCATCTATCATGCCGTCCGCCACCGTTGCCGACAGCAACGATTCAATTGCGCCGAGCAGTGCGATGGTGATTGCCGGGGTAATCAAATTGCGCAGTGCGGCAAAGGTAAATTCCGGCGGATCAAAACTTGGCAAGCTTTGCGGAATATCACCGAAACGCATGGCGATGGTTTCCACCGGTAGCTTAAACAGCGCAACCATCAGCGTTCCGAGTACCAGCGCGACGATAGGTGAGGGCAATTTTTGCGCCCAGGCTTTCGGATAAAACCAGATAAACAGCGTTGAGCCGAGCGCCACCAGCACGGTGGTAGCGTCCACGGTGGCAGCCGCGTGGTAGATGGCTTGCAGCTTATGTATAAAATCGGCGGGCATCACCCCGATCTGCAAGCCGAAGAATTCTTTGACCTGGCTCAGGATAATCAGTACCGCGATGCCGTTGGTAAAACCGATGATTAGCGGGCGCGGAAAAAACTTGATCAGGTTGCCCATGCGCGTCAGTCCCATCGCCATCAGCATCACGCCCGCCATCAGGGTGCAGATGAGCAGGTTGGCATAACCGTACTGCATGATGATGCCGTACACGATGACGATGAATGCGCCGGTCGGTCCGCCAATTTGCACACGCGAGCCGCCCAATGCAGAGATGATGAAACCGGCGATGATCGCGGTGAAAATACCTGCTTCCGGTTTTGCGCCGGAAGCGATTGCAAAGGCAATTGCCAGTGGCAGGGCGATCACGCCAACCGTGATACCGGCGGTGATATCAGCGGAGCAGCGCGCCTTGCTGTAGCCATGCAGCGCGTCAATTAAGCGCGGGCGGAAGTATTGCGAAAACTTCGCCAACAGTTGATTGTTCATACCGGCTGTGTCAGCACCCCCTCGTTATTCAAATGATCACTTGATTCGCATTCCGGGCTGCGCGCCATCGTCCGGGCTGAGAATGAACAGTCCTGGGGTCTCGCCGGAAGCCGCCAACACCATGCCTTCCGATAGACCGAATTTCATCTTGCGCGGCGCGAGGTTGGCGACCATCACCGTCATGCGTCCCTTGAGTGTCTCTGGATCGTAAACCGATTTGATACCGGCGAACACCGTGCGCGGCTTTTCCTCGCCGATGTCCAGCGTGAGCTTCAGCAGCTTCTCCGCACCTTCCACATGCTCTGCGTTGAGGATCTTTGCCACGCGCAAATCAATCTTGGTGAAATCGTCGATGGAAATATATTTCTCCCCTGCCTTTGGCGGCGAGGTGGGTGCCGCGGCGGGTGCAAGAGTTTGTTTGTTGGCTTCGATCATGGCGTCAATTTGCTTTTGGTCAATACGGGTCATCAGGTGTTTATACTCATTGATACGATGGTTTGCTGGCAGTGGGATGGGCCCATTTCTCCACTGAACGAGTGGAGTGTTGAGGAAATCTTCGACACCTTTGGCTAGTGTTGGTAGCAGAGGCTTGAGGTAAAGTGTTAGCCGCCAGAACGCCTTTAGAGCCATAGTACACACGTAGTGTAGATCGTCTTTTCTTTGCTGTTTTGCCAAATTCCACGGCTGATATTTATCAATAAATTGATTAGTGAGATCTGCTTGACCCATGATTTGGCGAATTAACTCGCTGTATTTGCGTTCCTCGTAGAGATAAGTGATTCCCTGCATGTTACCCTCTAAAAGAGAGGTTAGTAATACACGGTCTTCTTTGCGTATGGCGTAGTCCCCAAGTTCTCCATCAAACTCCTTAGTGATAAACCCCGCTGTTCGACTCGCAATGTTTATGTATTTCCCAATCAGGTCGCTGTTCACCTTGGCCACGAAATCTTCCAGATTCAGGTCGATGTCTTCCATCGTGCCGTTGAGTTTGGCAGCGTAGTAGTAGCGTAAATACTCCGGGTTGAGCTCTTGCTTGAGGTAGCTGTCGGCGGTGATGAAAGTGCCACGTGACTTGCTCATTTTCTCGCCATTCACGGTGAGGAAGCCGTGCGCGAACAGTTTGGTCGGGGTGCGGAAACCGGCGTGTTGCAACATGGCTGGCCAGAACAGGGCATGGAAATATAAAATATCCTTACCGATGAAGTGATACAGCTTCGCATCGGAATCCTGCTTCCAATAATCGTCGAAGTTGATGCCCTTGTCATCGCACAATCTCTTGAAGCTGCCCATATAGCCGACCGGCGCATCCAGCCACACGTAAAAATATTTGCCGGGTGCGTCGGGTATTTCAAAACCAAAATAAGGCGCGTCGCGCGAGATGTCCCAATCCGTGAGTTTGTTTTCTCCTTCTGTGCCCAGCCACTCCTGCATCTTGTTGGCCGCTTCCAGTTGCAGTGCACCGCTGCGCGTCCACTCGCGCAGGAATTGCTGGCAGGTGTCGGCGGAGAGCTTGAAGAAGTAGTGGCTTGAGTTGCGCAGTTCCGGTTTTGCGCCGGAGACGGCGGAGTACGGGTTTTTCAGGTCGGTGGGTGCGTAGGCCGCACCGCATACTTCGCAGTTGTCGCCGTATTGATCCTTGGCGCCGCACTTCGGGCATTCGCCCTTGATGAAGCGGTCCGGCAGGAACATGCTTTTGACCGGGTCGTAAAACTGTTCGATGGAGCGCACCTCAATCAAATCGGCAGCCTTGAGCTTGCGGTAAATATCCTCAGCATATTTTTTGGTCTCGATGCTGTTGGTGCTGCCATAGTGATCGAACTTGACATGGAAGCCATCAAAGTCCGCTTTGTGTTCATGCCACACACGGTCTATCAGCTGTTCCGGTGTGATACCTTCGGCTTCGGCACGCAGCATGATGGGCGTGCCGTGCGTGTCGTCAGCGCAGACATAATGCACTTCGTGCCCTTGCATCTTCTGGAAACGCACCCAGATGTCGGTCTGTATGTATTCGACGAGGTGGCCGAGGTGGATGCTGCCGTTGGCGTAGGGCAACGCTGAGGTGACGAGGATTTTTCGAGTGGACATTAAGTATTGCAAGCCTGTGTTGAAGGCGCGGATTTTAGCAAATCGCGCGCGTTAACGGCGAATTGGTTAAAATCGCGCCGGTAAAAATGTAATTCGGAGCGCTTTCAAGAGGAGTAACGATGAGTATCAAATCCGATAAGTGGATACGCCGCATGGCGCAACAGCACAACATGATTGAGCCCTTTGAGCCGGGCCAGGTGAAGGAGCACGAAGGACGGCGCATCGTGTCTTATGGCACATCCAGCTATGGCTATGATATTCGCTGCTCGAACGAATTCAAATTGTTTACCAATATCAACAGCACGATTGTCGACCCAAAAAACTTCGACCCCGCTTCCTTTGTCGAGGTGAATGCTGATTTCTGCATCATTCCGCCCAATTCTTTTGCCTTGGCTCGCACGGTCGAATATTTCCGCATCCCGCGTAACGTGCTGACCATCTGCCTGGGAAAATCCACTTATGCGCGTTGCGGCATCATCGTCAACGTGACGCCATTCGAGCCGGAATGGGAGGGATACGTGACCCTGGAATTTTCCAACACCACGCCGTTACCTGCCAAGATTTACGCCAATGAAGGCGTGGCGCAAGTCCTGTTTTTTGAAAGTGATGAAGTCTGTGAAATCTCTTACAAAGATCGCGGCGGGAAATATCAGGGGCAGGTCGGCGTGACCCTGCCGAAAATTTGACCAGCATGGCACAGCACAAAAAAATCATCTGGCGCAGCCCCAAAGGTGAAATCATCGCCTGCGTGGAAAAAAACAAGGTGCTGGGCGAGAATCTGGAGGAAATCCGGCAAATCTGCCAGGACGCGCTGGAAGACGCGATATTGATGGGTTGCGACGAACAGCAAATCCGTGCGGTGCTGAACGAGGTGATTGCCGAGTTGGTTAATCCATACCCGCCAAAAACATAATCGCCACGTGGCAAAATCTGTTGCCATCGCGGCCTGAAATTCTGCGACAATCCGCGCCTGTTCAAGGCCAGATACTGTTTCCCCATAGGGAGTGAGCAATGAAATTTCGTTTTAGTTCCGGCATCACACTGACCTCCGGCCAGTATGAGCCTACTCTGAAACTCCACCTTTTTCTGGGGGATGCCAGTATAAAAGCGTTGCTTTCCATTATTCGTCGCCAAGGAGCTTGACATGAAGTTTCGTTTTCCCATCATCATTATTGATGAAGATTTTCGTTCCGAGAATGCCAGCGGATTGGGTATTCGCGCATTGGCCGAGGCGATGGAAAAAGAGGGTATGGAAATCCTTGGGGTGACCAGCTATGGCGACCTCACTTCTTTTGCCCAGCAGCAAAGTCGCGCCTCGGCATTCTTGCTGTCGATTGATGATGAAGAATTCGGTACGGGCAGCGTTGAAGAGACAGATTCGGCATTGAAGACCTTGCGCGCGTTTGTCGAAGAAATTCGTTTCAAGAATGCCGACATCCCGATCTATCTGTATGGCGAGACACGCACTTCGCGACATATTCCAAACGATATTTTGCGCGAGCTGCACGGCTTCATTCATATGCACGAAGATACGCCGGAATTCGTTGCGCGCCACATCATCCGCGAGGCCAGATCCTATCTGGATTCATTGGCGCCGCCATTCTTTCGCGCTTTGTTGCATTACGCGCAAGACGGCTCTTACTCATGGCATTGCCCGGGGCACTCGGGCGGCGTTGCCTTTTTGAAATCGCCGGTCGGCCAGATGTTCCACCAGTTTTTTGGCGAGAACATGCTCAGAGCCGACGTGTGCAATGCGGTTGATGAGCTCGGCCAGTTGCTTGACCATACCGGTCCGGTAGCCGCGTCTGAGCGCAATGCGGCGCGTATCTTCAATTCCGATCATTTGTTTTTTGTCACCAATGGCACCTCGACATCCAACAAGATCGTGTGGCATTCGACGGTTGCGCCGGATGACATCGTGGTGGTGGACAGGAACTGTCATAAATCGATTTTGCACGCCATTATGATGACCGGCGCAGTGCCGGTGTTTCTCACCCCGACCCGCAATCACTACGGCATCATCGGGCCGATCCAGAAATCCGAATTTGAGCCGGCAAGCATTCAGCAAAAAATAAACGCCAATCCGTTCATCAAGGATAAAACCAGCAAGCCGCGCATTCTGACCATTACGCAGAGCACCTATGATGGTGTGGTCTACAACGTGGAAATGCTCAGAGAAATGCTGGATGGCAACATCGACACTTTGCACTTTGACGAAGCCTGGCTGCCCCATGCGGCGTTCCATGATTTTTACAAGGACATGCATGCCATCGGCAAGGATAGGCCGCGCGCCAAACAATCCATGATTTTTGCCACGCAGTCCACGCACAAACTGTTGGCCGGTTTGTCGCAGGCGTCACAAATTCTGGTACGTGAATCAGACAGCCGCAAATTGAATAAACATATCTTCAATGAAGCCTATTTGATGCATACCTCGACCAGCCCGCAATACGCCATCATCGCTTCGTGCGATGTGGCGGCGGCGATGATGGAGCCGCCGGGAGGTACGGCATTGGTTGAAGAATCCATTCTGGAAGCGCTGGATTTTCGTCGCGCGATGCGCAAAGTGGATGAAGAGTTCGGCCAGGACTGGTGGTTCAAGGTGTGGGGTCCGGACAACATTGCCGCAGATGGTATTGGTTCGCGCGAAGACTGGGTGTTGCATACCGACGATAAATGGCATGGTTTTGGCAAGCTGGCTTCCGGCTTTAACATGCTGGATCCGATCAAGGCGACTATCATCACCCCAGGTCTGGCGGTTGACGGCAATTTTGCTGATAGCGGCATACCGGCTTCCATCGTTACCAAGTATCTGGCCGAGCATGGCGTGATCGTGGAAAAATGTGGGCTGTATTCGTTCTTCATCATGTTCACCATCGGCATTACCAAAGGACGCTGGAACACGCTGTTGACCGCGTTGCAACAGTTCAAGGATGACTATGATCGCAATCAGCCGATCTGGCGCATCCTGCCCGAATTTGCGGTTGCGCATCCGCGCTACGAACGGGTTGGCCTGCGCGACCTGTGCCAGCAAATACACGATATGTACAAGACGCATAACGTGGCGCGTATGACCACCGAGATGTATCTGTCCGATATGCAACCGGCGATGAAACCTTCCGATGCATTTGCCAAAATGGCGCATGACGAGATTGATCGTGTTGACATTGAAAATCTGCAGGGCCGTATTACCGCAGTGTTACTCACGCCTTATCCGCCCGGTATTCCGTTGCTGATCCCGGGTGAAATATTCAACAAGACGATTGTGGATTATCTGAAATTTGCGCGTGATTTCAACGAAAAATTCCCCGGCTTTGAAACGGACATTCACGGCCTTGTCTCGGAAGATGCGGACGGAGAGAAGCATTATTTTGTGGATTGCGTGCGGTAAATAAAATCAGGGGTAACGAAAGCAAATTGATTTGCTATCGTTTGCGCCGATATTCAACGAAGTGGTACTCCAGTGCTTGCGGCACTTCCTGATGGTGTCTTTCGCGTGAAATTTCTTGCCAATCCGCTTTGTTGAATGTCGGGAATGCCGTATCGCCGATCACGTCTTGTTGAATTTCCGTGATATGTAGCGTGTCGGCTAAATCCAGTGCTTGTCGGTAGATTTCCGCACCGCCGATAATAAAAACCTGCGGATCGTCTGCGCAGGCAAGAATTGCCTCGGGTAGCGAATGGGCGACCCTGCAACCGTCAATTTTTAACTCATGATCATGCGAGACGACCACCGTGGTGCGCCCCGGCAGCGGCCTGCCAATCGAGTCATAGGTTTTGCGCCCCATGACGATGTGATGTCCCATGGTGAGCGCCTTGAAGTGTTTCAGGTCGGCGGGTAGATGCCACGGCAGGGCGTTATTGATGCCGATGGTGCGGTTTTTCGCCATCGCCACGATGATTGCCACTTTGCTCATATTGCCACGGGCGCTTTGATCGCCGGGTGCGGGTCGTAGCCATCCAGTCTGAAATCGTCAAACTTGAAATCAAAAATATTTTTTATCTCGGGGTTAATGTGCAGAGTTGGCAATGCACGAGGTTCACGGGACAGTTGCAGCCGTGTTTGTTCGAGATGATTGAGATATAAGTGTGCATCGCCGAAAGTATGCACAAAGTCGCCCGGCTGCAGGCCGCACACTTGCGCCATCATGAATGTGAGCAGCGCATAAGAAGCGATGTTGAATGGCACACCGAGAAAAATGTCTGCACTGCGCTGATAAAGCTGGCAGGACAATTTTCCGTCCGCCACATAAAATTGAAAAAATGCGTGGCA
>DASRWN010000170.1:0-4432 GCA_035654595.1 Gallionella sp.
GCAGTCCGGCAATGGCAGTGCGGATGGTCAGATCAGTTTTGTTCATGGTATATCTCCTAGGTAATGTGGTTAAAGCCTGACAAGCAGTTCCTGTCGGGCGGTTAGTCGTGACGGAGGGCAAAAAACTTACAAGATTTTTTATGCGGCACCGACGGGTGATTGTTTAAGCCGCAAAACCGAGGCGGTATGCTAGCATTTGCCTAATTATTTAGCCTTGATAACTGACTTGCAATGAATCAATCTTCTGCGCTGGATTTGGGCGACTTGGAACAACAGCACGGCTATTTGCTGCGCTATGCCATGCTGCAACTGCGTGACCAGCATTTGGCCGAAGATGTGGTACAAGAGACCTTGCTCGCGGCAATTGAAAGCCGTGATAATTTTGCTGCACAATCCTCGTTGCGCACTTGGCTGGTGGGCATTCTCAAGCACAAGATAATGGATTTGCTTAGAAAGAAGACCCGTGAGCCACAATTTACCAGCAAGGATGACGAAGACCCATTGGAAAATTTATCCGCCGAATCTTTCGGTGATAACGGACACTGGGTTAATCCACCGCAAACCTGGGCAAATCCAACCCAGTCATTCGAGAATCAAAAATTCTGGGAAATGTTCGAGTTTTGTACCCAACGTATGCCGTTCAGTACTGCACAGGCTTTCATGATGCGCGAGTTCATGGAGCTCAGTACCGAAGAAATTTGTCAGGAATTGGCAATCTCAACGACTAACTGCTGGGTGATATTGCACCGGGCACGTTTAGCTTTGCGTGAATGCCTTGATTTGCATTGGTTCGGAAACAAAGGAAAGCCATGTTGAGCTGTAAGCAGGCATCGGAATTGTTGTCTCAAGCCATGGAGCGCGACATGACGCTGCGCGAACGTTTTTTGCTGCGCGTTCACTTGTTGATCTGTGACAGCTGCAAGAATTTCTCCAGACAAATTGAAGTAATGCATCTGGCTTGCCGTAATTATCTGGAAAGAAAAAATACGAGGGACTAGCCGAGTTGTTGTCCATGCTCACGCGTGGCGTGGAACTGCACTTTGGGCCAGCGTTCCATGGCAAGGCGCAGGTTTACCCCGGTGTCGGCAAGATAGGCAAAGTTGCCATCCACGTCGCGCGCCAATTTGCCCTGGTTGGCCTTCACGAATTCATCAAGATGAGCTGCGTCCGGGCAAGTTACCCAGCGTGCAGTGTGGATGCCGGCGCGCTCGAATACCGCATCGACACCATATTCGGATTTTAGACGGTGCTCAACCACCTCAAACTGTAACTGCCCAACCGCACCGATGAGCGGCGTGCTGTCTGCCAATGGCTCGAACACCTGTACCGCGCCTTCTTCTCCCAGTTGACGCAAACCCTTTTGCAATTGCTTGGCCTTCATCGGGTCGCGCAAGCGTGCGCGGCTGAATAATTCCGGTGCGAAGTAGGGGATGCCTTTGAAAGTGAGCGCTTCGCCTTCGGTGAGTACGTCGCCGATTTGTAACTGACCGTGATTGTGGATGCCGATGATGTCGCCTGCGTAGGCCTCGTCCATGCGTGAACGTTCGTTGGCCATGAACGTCACCGCGTTGGCAAGCTTCATTTCCTTGCCGCTGCGCCGATGTTTGACCTTCATGCCTGAGCTGTAGCGACCTGAGCAGACACGCAAGAAAGCGATGCGGTCACGATGATTCGGATCCATATTGGCCTGTATCTTGAACACAAAGCCGGTGAATGCAGCCTCGGTGGGCTGAACGATGCGTATGTCGGTAGCGCGCGGCAACGGCGCCGGTGCCCAATCTACCAAGGCACGCAGCACCTCACGTACACCGAAGTTATTAATACCGGAACCGAAGAACACCGGAGATTGCTGGCCGTTGAGAAACTCCTGCAAATCGAACGATGCGCCCGCGCCGCTGACCAGTTCGGTCTCGTCACGCATAATCTGCATCTCGTTTGGATATTGCTGCGCAAGCTGTTCAATCTGCGCGCCAAGCAGTGTTTCCAACTCTTGTTCGGCTTTTGCTTCGCCCGGCGAGAAGCGCAACACACTGTCATTCAGCAAGTGATACACACCCCGAAAGCGTTTACCCATGCCAATTGGCCAAGTGACCGGCGCGCATTTTATTTTCAGCACCGATTCAATTTCGTCCAGCACTTCCAGCGGGTCGCGTACTTCGCGATCCATTTTGTTGATAAAGGTGATGATCGGCGTATTACGCAAACGACAGACTTCAAGCAGTTTGATGGTTTGTTCTTCCACACCTTTGGCGGCATCTACTACCATCACTGCCGCATCCACTGCAGTCAATACGCGATAGGTGTCTTCGGAAAAATCCTGGTGGCCGGGGGTGTCGAGCAGGTTGATCACGCAATCGTCGTAAGTGAATTGCATCACCGAGCTGGCCACCGAAATGCCACGCTGCTTTTCGATTTCCAGCCAGTCAGAAGTGGCATGACGGCCGCTTTTTCGCGCCTTTACCGTGCCTGCCAGTTGAATTGCGCCGCCAAACAGCAACAATTTTTCGGTTAGTGTGGTTTTGCCCGCATCCGGGTGAGAGATGATGGCAAAAGTGCGCCGCCGCCTGACCTCGCGCGCGACTCCTTCAGCGTTCACCGCCGTGGTTTTGGTTTCTTCTAAAGTGCCACTCATGAGGACAACTTCCTTTGTGCGCAACATGTGTATGCAAATGAAAAAGGTCTGCACGTTTTTCGTGAAGACCTTTTTGGCGTACAGTAACACGCAAAACCAGTCCAAACTCTTCCGGATTAATTTTGCGCGCTACTGTGCACGAAATTTGGTGGCCCGGGGCGGAATCGAACCACCGACACAAGGATTTTCAATCCTCTGCTCTACCGACTGAGCTACCAGGCCATTTGCTGTCTAGTTATGATTGGTTGCGCATTCCAGCCAACTTTTAGAGCGGCGCATTATACCGATAACTGCCCAAATGACAAACCAGCTCAGCCTGATGGCCTAGCTTTTCCTAGGAGAAAAGTGTTGCTATCGCATACAATTTTCAATCAGTAAACCAGCTCGTCAAACCGGGAAATTTATGCCCACACTCAGTCGCCGTGATTATCGTACATTGTTGCTGGCCGCGTTAGGCGGCATGCTGGAATTTTACGATTTTGTCATTTTCATATTTTTTACGGCGGTAATCGGACAGTTGTTCTTTCCGCCGGACATGTCCGACTGGATGCGTCAGTTGCAAACCTTTTCCATTTTTGCGGCAGGTTATCTGGCGCGCCCGCTGGGCGGGATCATCATGGCGCACTTTGGCGATTTGCTTGGGCGCAAGCGTATGTTCATGCTGAGCATTTTTCTGATGTCCGTGCCAACGCTGGCGATTGGTTTACTCCCAACCTATGCCATGATCGGTATATGGGCACCATTATTATTGCTGGCTATGCGCATATTGCAGGGCGCTGCGGTTGGCGGTGAAGTACCGGGCGCATGGGTGTTTGTTGCCGAACATGTGCCACGTCATGTCGGTTTTGCGTGCGGCACCCTGACTGCCGGGCTGACCAGTGGAATTTTGTTGGGCTCGTTGGTCGCAACTGCAATTAACAAGCTATATGCACCGGCAGAGCTGCTTGCAGAAGGCTGGCGCGTACCGTTCATCATTGGTGGTTTTTTTGGCTTGTTGTCGGCCTGGCTGCGTCAGTGGCTACACGAGACGCCGGTATTCAGAGAAATGGAAGCAAGGCAGGCATTGGCCAACGAATTGCCGTTGAAAACAGTGATTCGTGAACATCGTCCGGCGGTAATACAGACCATGTTATTAACCTGGCTGCTGTCGGCCGCAATGGTGGTGGTGATATTGATGACCCCGACACTGCTGCAAAAGCTCTATGCTATTCCTGCTTCGGTTACCTTGCAGGCGAATAGCATCGCGACACTGTTTTTAAGTCTCGGGTGTATATTTTTCGGTGCGCTGGCAGATCGTTTTGGTGCTGGGCGAATGTTGGTAATAGGCTGTGCCATGTTGGGATTTACAGCAGCATTGTTCTACCAGCAAATGTCGGTTGCGCCGCAACATATCAACGGGCTATATGCACTGTGCGGTTTTTTTGTCGGCGTGATTGGTATTGTGCCTGGTGTTGCAGTCAAGGCATTTCCGCCAGAGGTTCGTTTTTCCGGATTGTCATTCTCTTACAACGTTGCCTATGCGGTATTGGGTGGGCTAACTCCGATTGTGGTGAGTGTATTGTTACCGCTTGATCCCATGGTGCCAGCTCATTATGTGGTGACGTTGTGTGGTGTAGGGGCGGTAGTTGGAATCTATCTGTGGCGACAAACGGTTGCTATCGAACAACGGCGATAAAGCCTATTTATGCGACAATGCGCTGCCTAAAAATTTTCTTTCTGCTGTTGGCCACGGCGTTCTCATATTTCAGGATAGATGGTGTTTTTAGATAATTTCAAACAATTTCTCGCAGCCGACATGAC
>DASRWN010000171.1:0-3011 GCA_035654595.1 Gallionella sp.
TTCCAATCAGCACTGCCACAGGAAACAGCTCGTATATGTGTCCCGGGATAGTCAACACCACAAACAATATCACGTAACCCAGGCTGTATTTCCCCTGCCCTATGTCATTCAGCTCGTGGATCAAGTCCATGAAAGCGAACAACGCAATCAGCGCCGCAAATATCAGTGCGATGCTGATATATATTTCCCGCGCCAGATAGCGAGTCAATATCTTCATTTGCCAAGCAACCTGCGTAGCGAAAACAAGGATATACGCCAGTAAAACATCAATGCGGTAATCACCAGCATCGCAGTATGCATACCCAGCAGCCCCACTGCAGGAGATACCCTGCCCTGCCCTACCCAGGTATTAGTGACGCTGATCATATTGCTGTAAAACATATACAAAACAATTGCTATCACCAGATTCAGGGAGCGTCCGGCACGCGGATTAACATAGCTTAGCGTGATCGCCAACAACGCCAAGATAGCTGCACTGATTGGCAGGCCCAGCCGCCACTCCAACTCGGACAGATTCCAGGGTGTAGGGTTAAGCAACAATGCCGCTGTTGACATGGTGCGCGAGTAGGGTTCCGGTTGCGCTGAAGGGACGCCATCTATGCGCATTTCATAGCGCTCGAATTCCACGGTGCGATAATCAAGCTGCCCCGGCGTCCCTTCATAACGCGTTCCATGCAACAGCACCAAAAAGCGATCACCGTTCGCCGCGGTTTCCTGTAAACCTTGCTGCGCAACCATCGTGCCGAGCTTACCGTTTTGCTCGGACTGAACAAAGATGTTTCCGACACGATTGGAAGCGGTATTAATATTTTCAATAAAATACACGCGATCCGATTGTCTTGATTCGCGAAACACGCCTGGTGTGGCAGCAGCGACATCGTCACGATTTTCCAGTCTATGCTTGAACTCTTCGGCCTGCCGCGCCGCCCAAGGCGACAACACCAGACTGAGCAGTGCGATCAATGCCACTACCGGAACGGCATACCAAAGTACCGGGCGTATCCAGCGCGTCAAACCGATGCCAGAACAGAACCACACCACCATTTCACTGTCACGATAACAGCGTGATAGCGTCAGCAGAATGGAAATGAACAAGCTGATCGACAGTAACACAGGCAAATAATTCATCGCACTGAAACCGAGCAAGGCCAATACGCCCTCCACCGGTAACTTGCCACTTACCGCATCGCTCAAAAAACGGATCAGTTGCGTGGTTACCACGATACCGAGCAACACAAAAAACACCAGCATGCCACTGCTGACAAATTCCCGAACCAATGCCCGATGGAAAATGCCTGCGCGTGACGGCTTTGACTTTATGCGGTGAGTGTGCGGATAATCGGGCATCGCAACGTAGCAGTTATTCTAAAGAGGTGACACGTGGAATTTAGCATAAAACAAAGCAGCCCGGAGCAGCAGCGTAGCGACTGCGTGGTAGTTGGCGTGTACGCGGGCGGTAAACTCTCACCATCTGCACAATTACTTGATCGCGCGACAAAACAGCAACTAAGCGCGATCATTGCACGCGGCGACATGCCGGACAAGGTTGCCAGCACTTTGATGTTGCATCATGTTCCCGGTATTGCCGCCGAGCGAATTTTATTGGTAAACCTGGGTAAGCCAGCAGAATTTTCAGCGGCACAATTCCTTAATGTCCTGCGCGCCAGCTTTGCTGCGCTGCACAAAACTGCCAGCAAAGATGCCGCTTTGTATCTGACTGATGTTGCCGTTAAAGGCTGTGATGAGGCGTGGAAAATCAGACAAAGCGTGCTTCTGGCGGCCGAATCCGGATATCGCAGCGACCAACTCAAAAGCAAGCCAGCCCCTGCGCCGGTCTTGTTCGGCATCCTGTTGGGCAGTTTTGATAAACCGAACAGTGCTGCGCAAAGCGCGCTCAATCAGGCTGTCGCGATCGCGCACGGAATGTCACTGGCCAAAAATCTGGGTGACCTACCCGGCAACATTTGTACGCCGAGTTATCTGGCCGATCAAGCCAAAGCAATCGCGGGGCAGCACAAGTTAAAAGTCACTATCCTCGAAGAAAAAGATATGCAAAAACTGGGCATGCATTCACTGCTCTCGGTTACACGCGGCAGCCGCCAGCCTGCCAAGCTGATTACACTGGAGTATATGGGCGGCAGCAAAAAGCAAAAACCTGTCGTACTGGTTGGCAAGGGTATTACCTTTGATACAGGTGGCATTTCACTCAAGCCCGGCGCAGACATGGATGAAATGAAATACGACATGTGCGGCGCGGCCAGCGTGCTGGGGACGATAAAAGCGATTGCTGAAATGAAACTGAAGTTGAACGTGGTCGGTGTCATTCCCAGCTGCGAAAACATGCCGGATGGCGCAGCCACCAAACCCGGCGATATTGTCACCAGTATGTCCGGCCAGACCATCGAAATCCTCAACACCGATGCGGAAGGTCGCCTGATTCTGTGCGATGCGCTGACTTATTCGGCGCGCTTCGAGCCAGATACAGTAATAGATATTGCCACGCTCACGGGAGCTTGTGTCATCGCGCTGGGACACGTTGCCAGCGGGCTATACAGCAATCAGGACAAGCTCGCCAAAGAATTACTGGAAGCAGGTGAATATTCGCATGATCGCGTTTGGCACATGCCGCTATGGGATGACTATCAACAGCAACTGGACAGCAACTTTGCGGATATGCAAAACATCGGCGGGCGGGCGGGTGGCAGCATCACTGCCGCCTGTTTCCTCGCACGGTTTACCAAAGATTATCGCTGGGCGCACCTCGACATTGCCGGCACAGCATGGAAATCAGGCAAAGAAAAAGGGGCGACCGGGCGCCCCGTACCGCTGCTGACTCAGTACTTAATCCACCGTGCGCAGGCTGGCGCCAAATAACATGACAACCCAGCATGACCAAAGTTGATTTTTATACAGGCTCGACAGACAAGTTGCGCACTGCCTGCCAGCTCAGCCATAAAGCGATACAAAATGGCGTGCGCGTACTGCTCAGCACACCGGATGCGGCAACCACC
>DASRWN010000172.1:0-10310 GCA_035654595.1 Gallionella sp.
AGCATTGAATATTGCCGGAACGGTGGCGCTGGTCAGCATACCGGTCAGCAACAGCGGACTATTTTCAGCCCGTATCACTTGGCTGCAGCCTTGCCTGACGCCTCTGCCGTAGAGTTTTTATCCGCCAGTATTTTGATCAAACCATCAATTCCATTTTGTTGAATCGCAGTGCCAAAGGTGCTGCGATAATTGGTGACCAAACTTACACCTTCGATGGACAAGTCATATGCTTTCCAACCATCGGCAGTTTTTTCCATTTCATAGTTCACCGGTACCGGCTGCGTACCTGGCTTGATAACGTCGGTTCTAATGGTCACTTCAGTGGTATCAGCAGCCACCTTGACCGGTTTCACTTCAATCACCTCATCACGATAAACGCTCAAAGCTCTGGTATATGTCCGTACCAGCAGGCTGCGAAATTCGCCTACTAACGCTTGCTTTTGCTCGGGTGTTGCAGTACGCCAATACTTGCCCACCGCCAGCCGGGTCATACGGTCAAAATCAAAATGTGGCAACACTTTGGCGTCCACCAGCGCGAGTATTTTCTGTTGATTGCCCGCCAGAATATCCTTGTCCTGTTTAATGATGCCAGTGACTTCCTGGACAGTATTTTTAATCAATTCATCCGGTGCCAGTTGATCTGCTTGAGCAATATTGATCGTACACAGCAAACCGATTGCAAATTTCAAAAAATTATTCATCTTTAAATGAGCCCTCCCTAGATTATTTAGCAGGTTGTTCCGCCTTGTTATAAATAAACTTGCTGATCAAATCTTCCAACACGACCGCAGACTGAGTCTGTTTAATCAACTCACCATCCTTGAGCATCTCGCTATCACCGCCGGGCGCCAACCCGACGTATTGCTCACCCAATAAACCCGAGGTAAGAATATTGGCGAAAGTGTCTTTGGGAAATTTGTATCGCTTGTCCAAATTCATACTGACATCCGCTTCATAGCTTTGCGTGTCCAAACTGATGCTTGTGACTCGCCCAACCAACACTCCGGCACTTTTAACTGATGCCTTTGATTTCAGTCCCCCAATGTTGGTAAAATGGGCGTGCACCCGGTAGCTTTCCGACACGTTATACGTACCCAGGTTCCCCACTTTCATCGCCAGCATCACCAGTGCAGCGATGCCTGCCACCACAAATATTCCCACCCACAAATCCAGCGTAGTGCGATCCATAATTCAATTTCCTCTAAACATGATTGCAGTCAAAACAAAATCCAGCATCAATATCGCCAGCGACGATGTCACTACAGTACGCGTGGTTGCACCGGAAACGCCCTCCGCCGTGGGTGCGGCATCATAACCCTCAAACAATGCGATCACCGTGACTACAGTGCCAAATACAAAACTCTTGATGACACCGTTCATTATATCTTCACGAAAATCCACTGCCGACTGCATTTGTGACCAGAATGACCCTTCGTCCACGCCAATCTGTACCACACCGACAAAATAACCACCGAATATGCCGACCGCACTGAATAATGCAGCAAGCAAAGGCATGGAAATCACCCCCGCCCAGAAACGCGGCGCAACAATGCGCGCAATCGGATTGACTGCCATCATCTCCATTGCAGATATCTGTTCAGTCGCTTTCATCAAACCAATTTCTGCAGTCATCGCCGAGCCTGCCCGGCTGGCGAACAGTAGCGCCGCCACTACCGGCCCCAGTTCTCGCACCAAACCCAGCGCTACCATCACCCCTAATGCCGACTCTGAACCATAGCGCTTAAGCGTTTCATAGCCTTGCAAGCCGAGCACCATTCCGACGAACAGTCCCGCCACGATGATGATGATCAGTGACATGACGCCGGTAGAAAATAATTCCTTGATGATTAAGTGGAAGCGACGAAAACTACTACCTGAATAAATGATCGTGAGAAGAAAAAATCTGGCCGCCATGCCTATGCGCCACACCGCATTCACGGCACGATGACCAATCTTGCCTAATGTACTAGTAAATAACATGACCGCGCTTTGTAGTTGGCATATTCAAGACCTCTCAAGCGTGCAAATTTAAATCCTGGCGATAATCTCCGCCAGGAAAGTGGAACGGCACCGGGCCATCCATTTCGCCGTGCACAAATTGGCGCACGAATTCTTTGTCTGAAGCACGGATTTCATCAGGGGTGCCTTCTGCCACAATCACGCCATTAGCCATAAAATAAACGTAGTCCACTATTTTGAGGGATGCCTGCACATCATGCGTGACCACGATAGAAGTTGCACCCAGCGCATCGTTAAAGCGGCGAATCAAATCACCCACCACAGTCAACGATATCGGATCAAGCCCCGCGAAGGGTTCGTCATACATGATTAACATTGGGTCCAGTGCTATAGTACGAGCCAATGCCACGCGCCGCGCCATGCCGCCGGATAACTCGGCAGGCATCAGGCTATGCGTGCCGCGCAACCCTACCGCATGCAGCTTCATCAATACCAGATCGTGAATGATTTCCTCTGGCAAGTCCGTATGCTCGCGCATCTGGAACGCGACATTGTCATATACCGACATATCCGTGAACAACGCGCCAAACTGGAACAGCATGCCCATCTTGCGCCGCATTTCATACAGGCCATCCTGATTCAATTTGTGAATCACCTGTCCACTCACTTTGACATAGCCCCTGTCCGGCTTGAGCGATCCACCGATACAGCGCAACAACGTGGTCTTACCGCAACCACTCAGCCCCATGATGGTAATCAGCTTGCCTTTCGGAAAAGCCATATTGATGCCCTTCAAAATGGGGCGTTTATCATAGGCAAAATTGAGGTCTTTGATTTCGACCAGGGTAGATGATGACAAAGCTGAGGCCCGAATAATCCGAGTCGGCATTCTAAACCAGTGTAGTCATAAAGCTCAACTAAACGACTGCAGACCATCAAATATATTTTTCTATTGAGGTTAGAACTACTTGTCGTTATGCTTCCGCCATCATTACCCATCCGTAGGTAAAATCAGTTGAGTAAAATTTCTTCCCTGCCAAGCTTGATGATAGTGGACGATGACCCGTTGATCCGCGAGGGATTGGCGATAGCGCTCGGGCAGGATTTCGCCATACACTTGGCCGAATCCCGCAGCGGCGCCATTAACCTGCTACGTGGACTTGGCACACCACCACAACTGGCATTGGTTGATCTGGGTTTACCGCCCCTGCCAAATCGGCCTGACGAAGGATTCCATCTCATCGCGGAGTTGCTGGCGCATTCTGCGAGCATAAAAATATTCGTCTTGTCCGGACAAGACGAGCTCAGCAACGCCCGCCACGCACGGGCGCTGGGCGCGATAGACTTTATCGCCAAACCGTGTGCGCCGGAGAAAATCAAGCAGCACCTTGACGAAGCACTAAGTCTGCAAAACAATGAACACGGCAATACAGAACAGCACGGACAACTGCTGGGCATCGTTGGGCAAAGCGCGCCGATTCAATCCTTACGCAACCAGATCATCATGTATGCCACGATGCCGTTTCCCGTACTGATCGAAGGAGAATCCGGGTGCGGCAAAGAATTGATCGCGATTGCTTTGCAAAAGCTGGGCGGCAACCCGAACGCACCATTTAAAACACTGAACTGTGCTGCAATTTCACCGACTTTAGTTGAGTCAGCCCTGTTTGGACATGGCAAAGGTTCATTCACCGGCGCCACCAGCGCGCAATCAGGATTTTTTGAAGATGCCTCAGAAGGCACTTTATTTCTGGATGAAATCGGTGAGTTATCTCTGGAATTGCAGACCAAACTGCTAAGGGTGCTGGAAAACGGTGAGTACCAGCGTGTGGGTGAAACTGGAACACGTCAAAGTCATGCACGAATTATTGCAGCAACCAACCGTAATCTGCGCAATGCGGTAAAACATGGGACGTTCCGCGCTGATCTCTATCACCGTTTGAACGTATTCTCAATCGCAGTGCCGCCACTCAGAGACTTGGGAACTGATAAAGTATTGCTGCTTGACCATTTTCGCGCCTACTACGCGCAACAAATGAAATTAACTCCGTTCGAACTGGATGCGCAGGCAGCAGCGCTATGGAATCGGTATGGTTTCCCGGGGAACACGCGCGAATTGCGTAATATCATCATCCGGCTGACCACCAAATACTCGGGTTCGACGGTTAATTCGGCACAGCTTCAGGACGAACTTGATCCGACTCTTAATAATGAGCACATGTCAGGCAGTGCCACCGTCAAACTGAAATTACAATCAGGTGGCTTTGATCTGGATCAATTACTACAAGCACAAGAACATCTGTACATCAATACCGCTTTGGAATTGGCCGCTGGCAACGTCAGCGAAGCGGCAAAGTTACTCGGTATGAACCGCACCACACTGCACAGCCGCATGGACGCTCACGCCAAAACCAAGGTGTAAAAAACAAACTATGTATCTTCAACACTTCGGTCTGAGTGAGCCGCCTTTCAAAATCACACCGGTCACTGATTTTTTCTTTAACGGCGCGAACCGCAAAGAAATCCTAGACGCGCTTATTTATTCCATCAGCGAAGTGGAAGGTATCATCAAGGTCAGCGGTGAAGTCGGCAGCGGTAAAACCATGCTATGCCGGATGTTGCTTGAAAAACTGCCGGAGCACATAGAAACCATCTATCTCGCCAACCCGAGTTTATCCCGGGAAGAAATGCTGTACGCGATTGCTGACGCGCTTGATCTCAACATTGATGGTGAACGTGTTGGCATCATCATGCAGCGCATACAAGGGCAGCTGGAAGAAAAGGCCCGCGAAAACAAGCGGGTGGTAGTCCTGGTGGACGAAGCGCACGCCATGCCCAATGACACACTTGAAGAATTGCGCTTGCTGTACAACCTGCAAGTCGGCAATTTCAAATTGCTGCAAATTGTTTTGTTTGGGCAACCGGAGCTGAACGCCAAACTGGAACAGCCCAACATGCGTCAACTCAAAGATCGCATCGTGCATCACTTCATTATGCAGCCCATTTCTCGTGATAATTTGGAAAATTACCTGATGTTTCGGATGCGCACGGCCGGTTATCACGGACCCAATATCTTTTCGGCCACAGCCATTAAACTGATCGCAAACGCCTCTAATGGCCTGATGCGTCGAGCCAATATACTGGCAGATAAATCCCTGCTTGCAGCGTTTGTTGCAGGGGTACATTTTATTGAGGCTCGACATATTCATGCCGCGATACGTGATAGCGAACTCAGCCTTACTCGTTCGTTACCCGTTAAAAAATTATTACTGGGAAGCGTTGCCGTATTAGCTGCGGTTCTGGCTGGATGGTGGTTCCTCAATAAGGCACCGCCCGCCACTATGTCAAATCAGACACCCGCGGCAACCACCCCGAAACAGCCCGCCCCAGCGGCTTTACCACTACAACAACCCGCTCTCCCACGCCCCATTACTAGAGAAAGCAACGACAAACCCGTTCCGGAAAATGCCAGTTTGTTTGAACAACGCTTGAGCGCAGGAAAGCAATTACTCGCACAGCATCATACAGTCGCAAGCATCCAGTTGTTTTACAGTAAAGAATTCCAATCAGAACGTATGGAAGGATTCCTCAACCGCGCCGACGGGTTGGGTAAGCTCGCCGACATATATTTGTTGCCTGCCAGGTTTGGCCAAAAACAAGGATTACGTGTGCTGTATGGCGCTTATCCATCAGTCGATGCAGCCCGTAACGCCATCAAGGGTCTGCCGCAACGCTACCAAAAGGCGTTCGCTACCACGACTATCTATATCTTTTAACATGTCCATAAGCTATTGAGCATGCGGTATAAAACTGCTAGTCTGCGGTGTAACAAGGGAGGTGGCACAATGCTTGCGCGCAATATGCTTTATTTCTGGGCGATAGGTTTGCTTCTGTCCGGCTGCGCCAACAGGCCGCTAGAGCTTTCCAAACAGCATATTCAGCAGCCACTTGAGCAGCCAGCGGCAACATCTGATATTCCGCAGCCCATCAAGCGCAGTGTGGTACTGCCCCCCCCAGAACCCGGACCAAAGATTGAAACCTATAGCGTAGTCGTCACCAACGTATCTGCACAAGAAATTCTTTTCGCGCTGGCACGCGATGCAAAAATCAATCTCGACATTCAAGCTGGTATTCAAGGTACGGTAACAATAAACGCCATCAATCAAACCCTGCCGCAAATTCTTACGCGCATCGCTAATCAAATTGATATGCGCTATGAATTAGCGAACGGGAATTTAATCGTTATGCCTGACTCCCCTTATCTGCATACCTATAAGGTTGATTACCTGAATATGACGCGCGATGCCGAAAGTACCATTACCAACTCCACACAAGTCAACGGCACAGGCAGCAATGGTAGCAGCGGAGGGGCGACAGACAGCGGAAATAACTCCATTTCTTCCATCAAAGACACGTCCAAAAATCGCTTCTGGGAAACATTGATTCAAAATATAAAGGACATTTTGCACGAGACTGACAAAATACTTCCCTCAGGATCAAGCGAAACTTCGGTACAACAAGTCACAGCAGCCAGCAGCACCGGCACTGGAGTTCAGCCGACTCATAACGCAAAGTCCGCTAACAAAGGCACACTAGAGAACAGCCCTAATCCAATCAGCGTTGAGGAAGGTGGGACTACCGTCATTAAACGTAACACCTTCCGCGAAGCGGCTTCGGTCATCGCCAACCCGGAAAATGGCATCATCGAGGTGCGTGCCAACTCGAAGCAGCAGGCACACATTCAAGAATTCATCGATCAGATAATGAGCAATGCACACCGACAGGTTCTGATAGAGGCAACCATCGCCGAAGTTACCCTGAACAATCAGTATCAGCAGGGCATAAATTGGACGCAGCTGGTACGTGCCAACGGGAGTGGAATCAAGCTGAGTGGTTCCACCCTTAGCAGTGCAGGCAGTATCAGCCCAAGCAGCACGGGTTTAGTAGGTACTTTAATTAGAGGAAATATTGATGCCCAGCTTGCACTGTTGCAGACCTATGGCAATGTCAAAGTTTTATCCAGCCCCAAGCTCAGTGTATTGAACAATCAAACTGCGATAATGCGCGTTGTAGATAATCGGGTTTATTTTACCATTACGGCGAACACGACCACCAATCAAACTACCGCCATCACCACGTTTACCACCACGCCCAATACGATTTCAGTTGGCTTTACCATGAGCGTGACGCCACAAATCGGTAGCAACGATACGATATTACTTAATTTGCGCCCTTCCATCACGCGCATCCTGGATTTTATCAATGACCCTAATCCGGTTCTTGCCAATCCATGCGGTACAGGTGTTCCAGGCTGCGCGATACCCGCAGTGGTTAGTCGCATTCCAGAGTTGCAAACTCGTGAAATGGAATCATTGATGCGCATTGGCAATAAACAAGTCGCAGTAATGGGCGGACTGATGCAGGACTCAACCAATAATAAAACCGACAGCATTCCGGGGTTATCAGACGTCCCACTGGCGGGCGAATTATTCAAACAGCGCGATGAAACCAAGACCAAAACTGAGTTGGTCATCTTCTTGCGTCCTATCATTATCAAAAATGCCAGCCTGGAAGGTGATTTCAGCTCCTTCCGTGATGCCTTACCAGATCAGGATTTTTTCAAATCCACGGACAACATCCCTTAGGAATAAAAATTCATGAGTTTGTTATTGGATGCGCGCAAAAAATCGCAGCAGGAGAACTCCATCCAGAGCGATGGCCGCACTCGTACGGAACTCAGCCTTGAAGAGTACGCAAGCCCGGAAACAAAACCACCAACACCGGCAGTGCCTGTGGAATATGTGCGCAGCGCCGGGCAAAACCTGTTCAACGCAAAACTACCGGGCTCGGCCACGCCAGTCATGGGTATAAACAAAAACCTGCTCATCGGCCTGGCCGCTGTTGTCATATTACTGGTTATCGGCGCAGGGTATTTCTGGTATGCCGACTCTGAAAATCCCGCTCCGTCTTTACGCCTGCAGCCACCGCAATCTTTAAGCGCACCTGTTGCTGCGCCGATTCAACAAACAACAGTCATAGCCGAAAACGAGCTTAAAAACATGCCGGGTTCTGGCGAAATCACTATTACCACACCAACAAAAATAATCACCCGCCGCACGCAAAATGCTCGTTTGAAGTCTGCCACAGCGCCCACGCTGCACGCACCATCTCAAGCATCAATATCAAACAACCCGATACAAATAAATCAACAGCAAGCAGATGCAATAGATCCGGTGCTGAGTCGTGCCTACCTCGCTTATCAAAATGGCAAACTCGATGAAGCACAGCAACTGTATCTTGATGCGTTGAGCAAGGATAAACGCAACGTTGATGCCTTGTCGGGCCTGGCTGTTATTGCACAGCAAGCTGGCGATAATGAAACGGCGGCGGGCTATTTCTCCCGCGTGCTGGCGCTTGATCCGCGTAATGCAGTGGCCAATGCCGGGATGTCTGCACTGGTCGATGATGATAATAGTGAGAGTCGCCTGAAAACTTTACTGCATGAACAAAAAGATTCTGCTGCGCTACATTTTGCCTTGGGCAACCTTTACGCCGATCAATCGCGCTGGGACGAGGCACAGCAGGCCTATTTCAATGCCTATGCGCTGGATCCAAAGAACCCCGCATTGGCTTTTAATCTCGCCGTCAGCCTGGAGCATCTGGGTCAGAACAAACCGGCGGCAGAATATTACCGGCACGCCCTGCAACTTGATCAGCCGCCCACAAGTTTTGATCACCGGCAAATTGAACAACGCGTGCAGCAACTATCACGCTAAACCGTCATGGCTAATAATCCTCTTCAACAACCATTGGGCCGCATACTGATCGATAAAGGTGTAATCAGTGAAGACCAGTTACGCATCGCACTACAGGAACAACACAAAACGCATCAACCGCTGGGACGACTACTGGTGCGCCTGGGCTTCCTTTCTGAAGCCACGATTCGCGATGTGTTATCTGAGAATCTGGGCCAGGAGAGTGTCGATCTCACTGCCACCATTGTTGATCCAGCCGCACTGTCACTCATACCAAAAGATGTTGCGCGGCGTTATCAATTACTGCCGTTGTCGGTTGACCTGACCAATCGCAATCTTACCCTCGCGGTTGCCGATCCAGACAACATCATCGCGCTGGACCAAGTGCGCGCCCTGCTTAAAGATGAATATCGTCTGATCACCCAACTTGCCAGCGAATCCGACATCCTGCGCGCTATTGATCAGTACTACGGTTTTGAGCTCTCGATTGATGGCATTCTGCACGAAATTGAGCCGGGCGAAATGGAATATCAAACGTTGCAATCCGGCGTGGATGAGTTCAGCCAGCCGGTGGTACGCTTGATCGACGCCTTGCTTACTGAGGCAGTACAACATGGCGTTTCGGACATTCACTTCGAACCGGAAAGCAGTTTTTTACGCATACGTTATCGGGTCGATGGTGTGCTACGCCAGGTACGAAGCCTGCACAAAAGTTTCTGGCCTGCCATGGTGGTACGTTTGAAAGTAATGGCGCGGATGAATATTGCCGAAACCAGAGCGCCTCAGGACGGGCGCATTTCTTTGCGTTTATCCGGCAGGCCGATTGATTTTCGTGTTGCCTCACACCCCACTACCCACGGCGAAAATATGGTATTGCGGATTCTGGACCGGCAAAAAGGCATCGTGCCACTGGATCAAATCGGTTTGGACGAAACAGCCCTCAATATGCTCAAGATGATTATCGCCAAACCGGAGGGCATCGTTCTGGTGACCGGACCTACTGGTAGCGGTAAAACCACCACACTCTACTCGGTACTAAATCACGTCAATACCGAGTCGGTCAACATCATGACGTTGGAAGACCCGGTGGAATACCCGATTTCCCTGATACGCCAAACTTCGATCAGTGAAGCCGCCAAGCTGGATTTTGTCAACGGCATACGCTCCATGATGCGCCAGGATCCGGACATTATCCTGGTTGGTGAGATACGTGATCATCCGACGGCCGAAATGGCATTTCGTGCCGCTATGACAGGCCATCAGGTTTATTCCACATTGCACACCAACTCGGCTATAGGCGCGATTCCGCGCTTGCTCGACATCGGCATCCTGCCGGATATCATGGCTGGCAACATCATCGGTATCATCGCACAACGCCTGATCAGGGTTTTATGCAAAGAATGCAAGTATCCGTATCAACCGGACGCCTCGGAAAGAAAACTGCTTGGCATTTCCGCACATCATGAAGCCACTCTGTATCGGGCTGCCGGCTGTGAGACATGCAGCCATCAGGGCTATCGAGGACGTCTCGCCATCATGGAGTTGCTCAAGATGGATCACGACCTGGACGATCTGGTGTCGCATCGCGCCAGCACA
>DASRWN010000173.1:0-13289 GCA_035654595.1 Gallionella sp.
CGTGAGCCGGATGATTTTCTTGGCTTGCTTTCCCTCGGCATGAGCATGGGGCAGTGGTTGAGCGTGCCCATGATCGTTACTGGTATCGCCTTGTCAGGTTACAGCCTGCGCTCCCGGTCCACTTGACAGAGCCAATGGGCAGGTTCGATACTCATTCCCCCTGTCGTTCCCTAACTTATCACCTTGGATGAGTTTTCCTTAGACACGCTATTAAGCGCGCTGGTTTTGTTGCTGATTCTGAGCGCATGGTTTTCGGCTGCTGAAACGTCCATGATGGCGATTAATCGCCATCGTTTGAACGCACTGGTACGCAAAGGCAGTAAAAGTGCCAAGCTGACTGCTCGCCTGCTCACACAAATCGACAAGTTGTTAGGTTCGATATTATTCGGTAACACATTGCTTAATGTCGCAGCCGCTGCTGTCACCAATATCATTGTATTGCGCCTGTTTGGAACGAGCGAAGTAGCCTTGCTATTGGGTACACTAAGTATCACTTTCGTGTTGCTGGTCGTCAGTGAAATCATGCCCAAGATCATCGCCGCCAGTCATCCCGAACGCGTCGCACTGCCTTCCAGCTATTTGCTCACACCTTTAATCAAGCTGTTTCATCCGGTGGTTTCGGTCGCCACCACGATCGTGCGTGGCTTGCTTTGGCTGCTGAGAATCAAGATCCAAACCGACCAAAGCAGACACAAAATGAACCTGGAAGAGTTGCGCAGCCTGGTACTGGATGCCGGACATTTTCTGCCGCGCAAACACCAGAAAATGTTGCTCAATCTGGTCGATCTGGAACGCATCACCGTGAACGACGTGATGATTCCACGCAATCAGATTGAGGCGCTTGACATGAGCGCCGAGCCTGCCGAATTACGCCAGCAAATTATCACTCGCCACCATACCCTGCTGCCGGTATATACCGACTCGCCCAACAATATCGTCGGAATACTCCATATCAAACGCGCTCTGGCTTTGCTGCAAGAACCAGTGCTCGATATAGAACAACTGCGCGAGACGCTGCACGAACCTTATTTCATTCCTTCCGATACGCCTTTGCTCAGACAGTTACAACATTTTCAGGAGCGCCACGCGCGACTGGGGTTGGTAGTGGACGAATATGGCGAGCTGCTGGGTTTGGTCACTCTGGAAAACATCCTGGAAGAAATCGTCGGCGAATTCACTACCCAGCCCCCTGCCCAAGCCGGTAAATTCCTGCGTCAGGATGATGGCAGCGTATTACTAGAGGGCAGCAGCAACTTGCGTGAACTAAACCGCAAGCTGGGACTGCATTTCCCTCTGGATAGGGCAAAAACACTGAATGGATTGATTCTTGACCACCTTGAGGATATGCCGGAAGCGGGTGTCAGCCTGAAAATTGCCGGCTATCCGATCGAGATTATCCAAACCCAGGATCGGATCGTCAAGGTAGCGCGTGTCTTCCCGGTGCAGGCTGATAAACCATAGCAGCATACTGAAACTCAGTTTGAAGAATGGATTTAGGGCTAGCTGCTTTACAAGCATTACAAAGCTCGGCATGATGCCCGTCAAGATTTGACGCTGACTCAACGGAGGCATCATGGCTGTCGCAGCAAAAGCGCTAAAGTCAAAAGAACTATCCTATCTTTGGGAAGGCAAAGACAAAACCGGCAAACTGGTCAAGGGTGAGATGCGCGCAGCCGGCGAAGCCAGCGTTTCCGCCAGTCTACGCCGTCAAGGTATCAATGTTTTAAAGGTAAAACGGCTGCGTGCCAGCACCAAGAGGGTTGGTGAAAAAGATATTGCCCTGTTTACCCGCCAACTTGCCACCATGATGAAATCCGGCGTGCCTCTGTTGCAATCCTTCGATATCGTGGGTAAAGGGCATAGCAACCCGTCCGTGGCAAAATTGCTTTTTGATATTAAAACCGATGTGGAGACTGGCAGCAGCCTGCAGATGGCGTTCAAAAAATACCCATTATATTTTGATGAACTGTATTGCAATTTGATCGGCGCTGGCGAAGCAGCAGGTATTCTGGACAGTTTGCTGGAACGTCTGGCCACTTACAAAGAAAAAATCCAGGCGATCAAAAGCAAAATTAAATCCGCCTTGTTTTATCCGATTGCCATCGTCGTCGTAGCCTTTGGCATCACTGCAGTCATCATGATTTTCGTGGTACCTGCGTTCAAGGAACTGTTTGCCAATTTTGGTGCGGACTTGCCCGGACCCACTCTGGTTCTCATGGCTATCTCGGATGTCTTCGTGAATTATTGGTGGCTGATTTTTGGCGGGGCCGGCGGTGGCATTTATGCTTTTTTCTATTTCTGGAAACGCAGCAAAAAAATGCAGTCCGTCATGGACCGGCTGATGCTCAGGTTGCCCATTTTTGGTGGGCTGATACGTAAAGCCAGCATCGCACGCTGGAGCCGCACCCTGTCCACCATGTTTGCTGCCGGTGTACCGCTGGTCGAGGCCTTCAATTCCGTGGCTGGTGCGGCGGGTAATATCGTCTATTTTGATGCGACCAAAGCCATTCAACGCGAGGTAACCACCGGTAACAGTTTGACTGTCGCGATGCAAAATACCGAAGTATTCCCAAGCATGGTGCTGCAAATGGTGGCTATCGGCGAAGAGGCCGGCTCGCTGGATGCCATGCTGAGCAAGGTTGCCGATTTTTATGAGGGCGAAGTGGATGATGCAGTTGCAGCGCTGTCCAGTCTGATGGAACCGATTATCATGGTGGTGCTCGGTACATTGATCGGCGGCATGGTGGTGGCAATGTATCTACCCATCTTCAAGATGGGTTCGGTAGTTTGATGAAAGCAGGAGATTTACCGCACACTGCGCGCTGTTTAAATTGCCCGGCTCTATATGCTCGGTCACTTTCCCCCTCAGCCAAATGCACGGCTTGAAACGACTACGACATAACCTGCAAGCAGGTTGATCCCTACAAAAACGACCTACATGACCAACTTGCTCCTGCTTTTCCAATCTTCGCCGCTGGTGTTCGTTTCCGCATGCGCCTTATTGGGCATAATGGTCGGCAGCTTTCTCAACGTAGTGATATATCGTTTGCCGAAAATGCTGGAGCGGGACTGGCGGCAACAATGCAATGAGCTGTATGGCCCGGAACATTCTACAAACGGTACCCCTGCCAGTGAATCTGCGCCGCCCGCAACTTACAACCTGATTACCCCTCGCTCAGCCTGTCCACACTGCAACCGCGCCATTAGCGCATGGGAAAACATTCCGGTGCTGAGTTATTTGATATTGCGCGGTAAATGTGCGGGCTGCGGCAATAAAATCTCGCTGCGCTATCCGATTATTGAAGCCATCAGCGGCATCCTGTGCGCCTATGCCGCATGGCATTTTGGTTTTGGCTTGACCGTGCTCGGCGCGTTGCTGCTGATCTGGGCATTGCTGGCGCTGACGGCCATCGATTTTGATACCCAATTATTGCCAGACAACATCACTCTGCCGCTGCTGTGGCTGGGCCTGATGTTCAATTTTTTCGGCATTTATACCAATTTACACAGTGCAGTATTCGGCGCGCTGACAGGTTATCTCGTGCTGTGGAGCATATACTGGCTGTTCAAATTGGTCACCGGCAAGGAGGGAATGGGCTACGGTGATTTCAAGTTGCTCGCCGCACTGGGTGCATGGTTGGGTTGGCAAATGCTACCGCTGATTATTTTATTGTCTTCATTAGTTGGTGCGTTGGTGGGCGTCGTGCTCATCGTTGCCATCAAGCATGGCCGAAATATCCCGATCCCCTTTGGCCCATATCTGGCAGGCGGCGGCCTGATCGCTTTGTTCTGGGGACCGGCACTGACGCGAAGTTATTTGCAGCTACTCGCCATGTCATGAGTTTCTGCGTGGGGCTCACCGGCGGCATCGGGTGTGGCAAGAGTACTGCGGCACGATTGTTTGCCGAACAAGGTGTCGCAATTATTGATACAGATCAAATCTCGCGTCAGCTGACTCAGCCCGAAGGCCGGGCAATCGCCCTGATACGCACTGTGTTTGGCGCTCGTTATTTCACCGCAGATGGCGCAATGAATCGCGAAAAAATACGCGAGCTGGTTTTTTCGAATGCGCCAGCAAAAAAACAACTGGAGGATATATTGCATCCGCTGATATTCGAACAAGCGTTGCTGCAACTCCACCAATTCAGCCACACGGCCTATCAGGTCATGGTTGTCCCACTGTTGCTGGAAACGGCTGCATTTCGAAACTTGACACAACGTGTGCTGGTGATTGATTGCAGCGAAGACGAGCAAATCGCACGTGTCACCCAGCGCAGTCACCTCAGCGAACAACAAGTGCGCGCAATTATTGCCCAGCAAATACCACGCACCCAGCGACTCAGTTTAGCCGATGACATTATTAAAAACGATGCCGGTTTGGATACCCTGAAAATGCGCATTGTTGCTCTGCATAACCGCTACTTGGGCATGGCCGGACAAAACAAAAATTGACGCCCACGTGAAGTTCAATATATCTTTCACCACTTACCTTATACTCAGGGATGCTCCGGAAAGGTTCGGAGGCCAATGGCGGCATAGCCTTAGTAAATTTTTGGAGGTCCCCTACGGATGATGCCAGTGTGATCAGCTATGAATATCCTCTCAATGAAAAAGTGCGCACCCTGTTGCGTCTTGAGGATTTGTTTGCACGCATCGCACATTTTACTCAGTGTGATGAAGGCGTCGATCACCATGCCGCACTCATTACCCTGTTTGAAATACTCGAAGTATCCAGTCGCGCCGACTTGAAATCAGAACTGTTACAAGAATTGGAGCGGCAAAAACGCGCGCTCTTAAATCTGCACAACAACCCGGCCATTTCTGAACAAGCGCTGGATCATATTCTGGCGGAGATCGAACATACTGCTACAGCCTTGCTCGCCCTGTCCGGAAAAATCGGCCAACATCTGCGCGAGAACGAATGGCTGATGGGAATCAAACAGCGCTCTTATATGCCTGGCGGCACCTGCCAGTTTGACTTGCCTTCATATCATTACTGGCAGGGACAAGAACCCGGCTTACGGCGCAACACTTTGCAGGAATGGCTAAATCCATTGCTGCCGATCAGTGCGGCGATTGATATCGTGCTGCGCCTGTTACGCGGCAGCGGAAAGATTATGTCATTCACAGCACACCAGGGCATTTTTCAACAAATGCAGGGCGGGCGGACCGCGCAATTATTACGCGTTAGTCTGGACCAAAAGCTGGCCTGCATACCTGAAGTGGGCGCGAATAAATATGCCATTAACATTCGCTTCATCACTGCCGACTACGCGGCAAAAACTTCCCTGTTTGAACACGATGTCCCGTTTGAATTGACATTCTGCAGCCTTTCGTTCTGATGAAAACAAACGCGCCTCCAGTGGTGAACTGTCCGCATTGCGGGGTTGAATTGCGCTGGGATACCAATAATCGTCATCGCCCATTTTGCAGCGAGCGTTGCAAAATGATTGATTTGGGCAAATGGGCAAATGAAGATTATCGTGTCGAGCAACCCGACAGCGAAGCAGATTTCAGTCCGCCTTCTCACCAGGCCTGACGCAGCAAGGCAATCCCGTGCGCACCGTGTTGCTGCGCAACCGACAGCTCAACTGGTGTCAAACCTCCGAGCGCGTAAACCGGTAACGTGGTATCCGACAGCATGTCTGAAAATTTTTCCCAACCCAGATGCGGCGCACCTGGATGGCTCCGTGTCGGCAACACCGGGCTGAGCAGAGCAAAATCAAACTCCAGCTCCCCGGCACGCTGCAACTCTGCGACGCTATGACAAGATGCAGCACACCACTCAAATGTTGGCCTGGTTTGGCAAGCCAATAATTGTGCGCTGGTGTAATGCACCCCGTCTGCGCCCACGCGTCTGGCCAGCCCGTCATCGCCACTGACCAACACCTTTGCCGCATAGCGATGCGCTGTTGCCACGACCTGCCGGGTAAATTTCTCCAGCGCATTTCCGGACAGGTTTTTTTCACGCACCTGCAACAAACGCAGCCCGTTTTGCAATGCGTGCTCCAGTTTGTCCATGAATGCTTCACAGCCTGATTCATCGGCATTGGTGATGGCATATATTTCGGGCAATTCCAGCGCGCGCATAACGGACACATTGGCAGGTAATAGCGGAGCAACCGAAATATCTGACCAGTGTTGCCAACTGAAACGTTGATTCTCGCGGCCATGCACTTCGCCCTGCCAGGCGAGCACGCGAAAGAATCGCAGTCTTACCGTGGCATGCGGATAGACGTACATGCGCATCAACCATGGATAAGCGGTAGTGACCGTAATGCCGAGTTCTTCATGTAATTCACGAACCAGCGCCTGGTAAGCCGTTTCATCTGCCTCGATTTTGCCGCCGGGGAATTCCCAATAACCCTGATATGTTTTGCCGTCAGGGCGTTGCGCCAGTAGAAACGAACCGTCATTGCGCAGCATGACTGCCGCTGCGACCTCAATAATTTTTTGCGCTGTCATATCACATCGGGGAGATCAAAATTGATGCGCCTTGATATAGTGGGCTATCCAAACAGCGATCAGGCGTTCAACTTATCCAGTAATTCGCGGGTTCTCAGCGGATCATCACTGCGCAGAATTTTTTGCGTGAATGCAGTGATTTTAGGCAGGCTGGTGGTCAGCACACGCTGTTTAACGGTCGGCACTTGCGCCGAGGACATTGAAAATTGGCGTAATCCAAAGCCCAGCAATAAACGCGTGTAGGCTAATTCCCCCGCCATTTCGCCACATACCGCAATCGACACGCCGAGTTTGTTGGAGGTGCCAATAATGTGCGATAGCAGGTGCAACACGGCGGGATGCAGCGGATCATAAAGATGCGCAACTTCTTCATCGGTTCGGTCTATCGCCAACGTGTACTGAATCAGATCATTGGTGCCGATCGACAAAAAATCGAGTTTTCTTGCGAACACATTGAGCGCCAATGCAGCAGCTGGAATTTCTATCATGCCGCCGATCTTCACTTGACGATTGTAAGCTATGCCTTCGTCGTCCAGACTTTGCTTGGTCGTATTGATGAATTGCAGGGTCTGATTCAGCTCCGAAACACTGGACAACATGGGTATCAATATTTTGACATTGCCGTAATGTGTCGCGCGCAACAAAGCACGCAGCTGGGTACGAAATAATTGCGGCTCGGCGAGACATAAGCGAATCGCGCGCAAACCCAATGCGGGGTTACTGGCAACACGCTCGACACCCTTGATCTGTTTATCCGCACCCAGATCAAAAGTACGAATAATCACCGGACGTCCATCCATACCTTCTGCCGCTGCACGGTATGCTTCGAATTGTTCTTCCTCATCAGGCAAATTATCGCGGTTAAGAAACAGAAATTCACTGCGGAACAAGCCGACACCGGTCGCGCCATTTTCCTTCGCTTCGATAATGTCATCCGGTTTTTCGATGTTGGCGTGTAACTCAATGGAGCTGCCATCCAGCGTATCGGCACGCGCGCTGCGCAGCCGTTTGAGCTTCTTGCGCTCCAGTTCCAACGCACTCTGGCGCAGCTTGTATTCGGCCAGTACCAGCTTGTCCGGATTAACGATCAACA
Organism: Gallionella sp.; assembly: GCA_035654595.1. Lineage (GTDB taxonomy): Bacteria > Pseudomonadota > Gammaproteobacteria > Burkholderiales > Gallionellaceae > Gallionella. Next base: position 7,559 of record DASRWN010000173.1, read on the forward strand.
CACCTTGTTCACCGTCCAGAATCAGCAAATCTTCCGCACGCACCAGCTCACGGGCACGGAGCAAGCCAACCACGCACGGCGTGTTCAAACTGCGTGCGACGATCGCAGTGTGTGACGTCGCGCCACCGAGATCGGTAATGAACGCAGCATACTGTTGCGGTTTAAACTGGATCAGATCTGCGGGACTTAAATCATGCGCCACCAATATCGTCTCGATATCGTGCCGCGCCGAAGGAGCCTGGTGCCCGGGCTGTCCCAGCAACTGCTTGAGCAAACGCTCCGCAACTTGTGTCACATCGGTTTTTCGTTCGCGCAAATAAGCGTCTTCGAACTCATCGAACTGTGCGACCAACATTTCCGTCTGCATCTTAAGCGCCCATTCCGCGTTGCAGTGTTCACTGGCGATCATCTCGCGCGGCGCACTGCTTAACAATGGGTCATCCAGAATCATCTGCTGCAATTCAATAAACGCGTCGAACTCGGCTGCAGCATGGGTCGCGCGATTACTGCGCAAACGGGAAAATTCATTGCGGGTGGCCTGTAACGCCACGTCAAAACGCGCGATCTCTTCATCAACAAAACGTTTGGGCAGCTCGTAATGCGCCACCTCCAATGAAGTGTGCGATACTAGATGCGCATAGCCGATGGCAATACCGCTCGATACCGCTATGCCATGCAGGGTAAAGCTCATTGAACTCTCCAAAGACGTTTGTTGGCAATCACTCGCCTTCTCCAAAATAGCCGTTGATGAGAGCCAGTAGCGCGTGCATGGCCTCTGTTTCATCGATACCATTGGTCTCGATATTAATCGTCGCACCTTTGGCGGCAGCCAACATCATCACACCCATGATACTTTTGGCGTTAACACGCCGCTGATTGCGCGCCAATATCACTTCACACTGAAAACCGGAAGCCAGTTGCGTCAGTTTTGCCGAAGCGCGCGCGTGCAGGCCGAGTTTATTTACGATCAGCACTTCTTGTTGCTGCATCTTCAGCCTTCCGGATTCATGTGCACGATACATTCTCGACCACCTTCTATGGCGCTCTCCGCCAGCTCCGGTAGACTTTTGCCTGGATAGCACGTCACGCGCAGCAGCATGGGCAGATTCACACCCGCCACGCCCGCCACACGTTCAGTAAGGCAAAGGCATCGTGCGATATTGCAGGGCGTTGCGCCAAACACGTCGGCTAAAATCAATACGCCGCTACCGGTGTCGAGCTGTTTGATCAGCGTCTGCCCTTCGACCAGTTTCTGATCTGAATCGTCGCCTGCCGACATCGATAACACCTTGAGATTATCCGGAACAGCTCCCAGCACATGCCGAATACAATCTACCAGACTCGCGCCGAGCCCGTTATGCGTCACTAATAAAATCCCGACCAATCAAATCACTCCCATCAAAATAAACCTGTAGCAAACTGCTGCTGCGAGCAGTAGATCAGTTTTTGTTCGACATCGTTCACGGCTCAATCTGCACATGCACACTCCTGTCGCTGAATTCTAGCCGTTTCGCCAGCATGGCGGTGAGATGGATGTTGCCTTGACCATCCACCAGCATTGCTTCCGTCAAATTCATCCTTGTCGCGGCAACGCGCCAGCCGGTCAGCCCGGAAATAAACAACGGCTTTGAATCCGCATCGGATAACACGCCTGCACGCACGCCCTGTGTCAGTATGGTCACTGCCTGCACGTCTTGCACGGGGTAACCGCTGCGCGGGTCGATCAAGTGGCAATAGCGCGTGTTGGCTAACATAAAATAGCGCTGATAGTCGCCGGATGTGCCGATCGCCTCGCCGTCGTGTAATTCCAGCGTCGCCAATGCACCGGATTTGCGCGGATGCTGAATGCCGACACGCCACGGACGCTTGCCATGCTGACCAAGCGCAAGAATGTTTCCGCCGATATTGATCAATGCGTTATGTATGCCCTGCTTACGCAGCAGTTCGGCAGCGCGATCCAGCGCATAACCTTTAGCATAGCCGCCGAAGTCAAGCTGTACGGACTTATTTTTACTGCTGGCCAAATCCTGTTTAAGGACAATATCGTCCATCTGCGGGTTGGCTGCGACCCATTGTTTGATGAGTTTTTCATCCGGATGCACAGGTTTGAATTCATCGGATTGAAAACCCCACAACCGTATCAAACCACCGATAGCCGGGTTGAACAGGCCTTGTGACTGCTGCGAGAGTTGCGTCGCATCTTGCAGCATCGCGACAAGCTCCGGCGAAATGGCCTTGCTCTCGCCTTTGGCAAACGCACGATTCAACTCGCTCAACTCGCTCGGCTGCCAGGCATGCAACATGTTGTGCAAACGCTGAAATTCCTGCAACACATCGCCCACCGCCTGCTGGGCACGTACTTCTGGCTCGCCATATACGGTTATTTCGACCAGTGTGCCGAACACGTAGCCTTGTTCTTGATATAGCGGCTCTTTACCGCACGCACTGAGCAACAAAGCAGCAACAATGATAAACCAGCGAAATCTCACCATTTATGGATTTTCGGCAGCTTCAATTTCCAGCGATGCAGCCAACAAGGCAAGCCGTGCAACCACACCATAGGCATAAAAGCGATTCGGTGTGTCATCCGGCGCGCAATCCGGGTTGGGTAACGTACAACAGGATTCAAACGCCAGCGGTTCAAAATGCATGCCGGGCGCATTCAGGTTTTCATCCACGCCCCGCTCGGTGTGCACGCGATAAAAACCCCCCACCACATAGTGATCGATCATGTATATCACCGGCTCGGCCACTGCGTCGTTGATATGTTCAAAGGTATAAACACCTTCTTGCACCAATACATCCGAGACTTCCATACCTTCCTTCACCACTGCCATCTTGTTGCGTTGCTTGCGATTCAGTGAGGTGATTTCACCGGCGTCTTTCACGGTCATGATGCCCATGCCATAGGTGCCCGCGTCGGCTTTGACAATGACAAAAGGATCGTGTTGCACGCCATACTCGGCATATTTTACGCGCATCTTCTGCAAGATCACGTCCACCTGACCGGCCAGACATTCCTCACCCACGCGCTCATAAAAATTCACTTTATTGCAGGTAGCGAAATAGGGGTTAATCAACCACGGGTCAATATCAAGCAGCTCGGCGAACTCATTTGCCACTCGATCATAAGCAGAAAAATGCTGCGATTTGCGCCGCGTGTGCCAACCGGCAAAAAGTGGCGGATAAATTTCCTGCTCAAGGTTCTGTAAAATATCCGGCACGCCAGCGGATAAATCGTTGTTGAGCAACACCACACAGGGATCGAAATCTGCCAGCCCAAGCCGGTTGCCACGACGCACCAGCGGCTCCAAAGTCAATATGCCCGCGCCCGGCAACTGCACTGTTGTAGGCTGGGTGATTTCCGGCAGCAGGCTACCCACGCGCACGCGCATCCCCGCTTGTTTAAGGATGGTAACGATCTGCGCCACGTTTTGCAGGTAAAATTGATTGCGGGTGTGATTCTCCGGTATCAGCAATACCCCGCGCGCTTCCGGGCAAATTTTTTCCACTGCGCTTTGCATGGCGTGCACACACAACGGCAAAAAATCGGGATTGAGATTATTAAAACCACCGGGAAACAAATTAGTATCCACCGGCGCCAATTTGAAGCCACTGTTGCGCAAATCGACCGAAGCGTAAAACGGTACCGCGTGCTCCAGCCACTGCGTGCGGAACCAATGCTCGATAGTTGGCATGGCAGTCAAGAAGCGTTGTTCTAAATCAAGCAGCGGGCCGGTTAGTGCAGTGGTGAGATGGGGAACCATGTTTTTTAGTGCATATGAAATTTAACTGCGCAGTGTATCGAATTTTACGAATGGGCGCAGCCGCACGGTGTTAAAATCGCGCTCCAAAAATTTTCGGGGCTGAACTTTACATGCTTTCCACCGCTAATATCACCATGCAATTCGGCGCCAAACCACTATTCGAGAACGTGTCCGTCAAATTTGGTGACGGCAACCGTTACGGCCTCATCGGCGCCAACGGGTGCGGCAAATCCACCTTCATGAAAATACTGGGTGGCGATCTTGAGCCAAGCTCCGGCAACGTCATGCTGGACAAGGGCGAGCGACTGGGCAAATTGCATCAGGATCAATTTGCGTTCGAGGAAAAGCGTGTGCTGGATGTGGTCATGATGGGGCATGCGGAGATGTGGGAGGTGATGGCGGAGCGTGACGCGATCTATGCCAATCCCGATGCCAGCGAAGAAGATTATATGCATGCCGCTAATCTGGAAGCGAAGTTCGCCGAATATGACGGTTATACCGCCGAAGCGCGCGCAGGTGAGCTGCTAATCGGCGTGGGCATCGCGCAAGAGCTGCATAATGGCCCGATGCGTGCTGTGGCGCCCGGCTTCAAGTTACGTGTGTTGCTGGCGCAGGCGCTGTTTGCCGACCCGGAAATCCTGTTGCTGGACGAGCCAACCAATAACCTCGACATCAACACCATCCGCTGGCTGGAAAATATACTCAATGCACGTAACTCCACCATGGTAATCATTTCGCATGACCGCCATTTCCTGAACAGTGTATGTACCCATATGTCGGATCTGGATTACGGCAAGATCACAACGTATCCGGGCACTTATGACGAATACATGCTGGCCTCGACGCAAGCGCGTGAGCAGCAGTCTGCAGACAATGCCAAGGCCAAGGAAAAAGTTGCCGAACTGAAAGCCTTCGTGGCGCGTTTCTCGGCCAACGCGTCCAAGGCCAAACAGGCCACGTCACGCGCGCGCCAGATCGACAAGATCAAGATCGAAGATATCAAGCCTTCCAGCCGCCAATACCCTTTCATCCGTTTTGAATATGACGAACGAGAAAAACTGCATCGGGTCGCGGTAGAAGTGCAAAAAATGGCAAAAGGCTTCGATCGCATCTTGTTCTCCAATGTGAACTTCCGCATCGACGCGGGCGAGAAGGTCGCCATCATCGGGCCTAACGGTATTGGCAAAACCACCCTGCTGCGCTGTCTGGCGGGTGATCTCGCAGCGGATACCGGAACCATCAAATGGGCAGACAAAGCAAAGATCGGCTATTTCGCGCAGGACCATGCCGCCGAGTTCGCGGCAGACACCAACATGATGGACTGGATGACTGATTGCCGCGGCCCGAATGATGATGACCAGGTCGTGCGCGGTACATTGGGACGTTTGCTGTTCTCCGGTGACGATGTGAAGAAAAAGGTGAAAGTTCTCTCCGGCGGAGAGAAAGGGCGCATGGTGTTCGGCAAACTGATGTTGCTTAAGCCCAACGTGCTACTGATGGACGAACCCACCAACCATATGGACATGGAATCGATCGAATCCCTCAACACCGCGCTGGATCTGTACAAAGGCACGCTGATTTTCGTCAGCCACGACCGTGAATTCGTTTCCTCACTGGCGACACGCATCATCGAAATCACCGCCAAGGGCATCTCCGATTACCACGGCACTTACGAAGAATATTTACGCAACCAGGGGTTATCGTCGTAAAGCAGCACTTCCATACGCGAACGTGGCAATAAAAAAGGGCACCTTACGGTGCCCTTATTATTTCGACTAACGAGTGTGTTACATGTTGTAAGCGCGTTCGTCGTGATCAGCCAGATCAAGGCCTTCTTCTTGCGCTTCATCGCTGGCACGGATACCAATCGTGTGCTTCAGAACCAGCAGAATCACGAAAGCAACCAGACCAGACCAGACCAATGTAATACCGATGTCCCACAACTGGGAAATAAGTTGCGCTTT
>DASRWN010000174.1:0-24864 GCA_035654595.1 Gallionella sp.
TGCGCGAGGTGAACGGCTTGTTTCAATTACTCAAGGCGGATGACGATCGCAAGGATCAAAGCTATTTTCTGCATCGTCTCAATCAAAAACAGTTAAGCCATACCCTCTTTCCGCTCGGCACGCTGATGAAATCACAAGTGCGTAAGATCGCCGCACAGCACAGCTTGTCCAATCATGCCAAGAAAGACAGCACCGGCATCTGCTTCATCGGTGAACGGCCTTTTCGAGAATTTCTCAACCGCTACCTACCCACTCAGCCTGGGGAAGTGCACACACTGGAGGGCCGGGTTGTCGGGCAACATATCGGGCTGGCGTTCTACACCATAGGCCAACGTCAGGGTTTGGGTATAGGCGGGGCAAAAGATGCGGGCGGCGAACCGTGGTTCGTGGCAGCCAAAGACATGGCGAATAATCGCTTGATCGTGGTACAAGGGCACGACCACCCGGCACTGTTCAACACCCGGCTCGAAGCGATAAACATGCATTGGGTCAGCGGCACGGCACCCAAGTTCAATCATGCCTACGCGGCCAAGACCCGCTATCGTCAGGCTGATGCACAGTGCCGCATCGCCGAACCGGATGACAAACCGTGCACACTGACATTTAATCAGCCGCAATGGGCGATCACACCGGGACAGTCAGTCGTTATCTATGAGGGCAACCTATGCCTGGGTGGTGCGATCATTGAACAAGGGTTGGGCTGATTCGCGTAAAATGACCGCTTTCGCTACCCAGGTTTCGCCATGACCACGCTTACCAGGCTCTCTGCTCTTTCGCCGCTTGATGGACGCTACCACAACAAAGTGGATGCGCTACGTCATTATTTCAGCGAATTCGGTTTGATACGTTTCCGCGTACTCGTCGAGATAGAATGGCTTAAAGCCCTCGGCGCACAGCCAGATATTGCCGAAATTGCGGCATTTTCTCCCGCCACGGTTGCCCAACTGGATGCGCTCATTATCAACTTCAATGAAGATGACGCGCTGGCCATCAAACATATCGAGGCCACTACCAACCACGATGTCAAAGCGGTTGAATACTGGTTGCGCGGTAAGTTATCGGATCATGCGGAAACCTCAAAAGTACTGGAATTTATTCACTTTGCCTGCACTTCAGAAGACATCAACAACCTGAGTCACGCATTGATGCTCAAGGACGCACGCGACACAGTCATGCTGCCTGCGCTGCAAGCATTGACCGGTCGTTTACAAACTCTTGCCCATCAATTTGCCGATCTGCCCATGCTGTGCCGCACCCACGGACAGACTGCTACGCCCAGCACATTGGGCAAGGAAATCGCCAACGTAGTACATCGCCTGCAGCGTGCCGGACAACGCCTCGCCACCACCGAAATCCTCGGCAAAATCAATGGTGCGGTAGGTAACTACAATGCGCATCTGGCGGCTTATCCCGAGGTGGATTGGGAGACGTTCGCACAGCGCTTTGTTCTGGCGCGCGGGCTGGTGTTTAACCCTTATACCACTCAGATTGAGCCACACGATTACATGGCTGAGTTGTTCAATGCCTACGCGCGCATCAACACCATTTTGATCGATCTGGATCGTGATATCTGGGGCTATATCTCGCTGGGGTATTTCAAGCAAAAAGTAGTCAAGGGGGAAGTCGGCTCATCCACCATGCCGCACAAGGTTAATCCGGTTGATTTTGAGAATTCGGAAGGTAATCTCGGACTGGCAAATGCGCTGCTACATCATCTTGGTGAAAAACTGCCCATCTCACGCTGGCAGCGCGACCTCACCGATTCGACGGTATTGCGCAACATGGGCGTGGCACTCGGCTACACCCTGCTCGCCTATGATTCTTGTCTGAAAGGCTTGAACAAACTGGAAGCCAATCCAATCCGTCTGGCGGATGACCTGAATGCCAGCTGGGAAGTATTGGCAGAAGCGATTCAAACTGTGATGCGTCGCCATGGCATTGAAAGTGCCTATGACAAACTCAAGGAGCTGACACGTGGTAAAAATGGCATCAACCGCGACTCACTGCAAGCATTCATCGCCACACTGGATATTCCCGCAGCAGAAAAACAACGTTTATGCCAACTGTCGCCCGACACTTACATCGGTAAAGCGGCTGAGTTGGCGCGAAAAATCTGATCACCCAAGTAACTCAACGATGCCAGCCATTCAGGTGTTTTTCCAGCCAGAGTAAGCCGACGATGGTTTTGCTTTCGTTGATTTTACCCAGGCGTATCCAGTCGATAGCCTCGGCCAAAGATAACTCAAAAACCTCGATAAACTCTCCGCTGTCCAGCTTTTGTTCTTGATACGTCAGGCCACGTGCGAGAAAATACTCCATGCGTTCATCCGCATAACCAATGCATGGCCATACCGTGGTGAGGTGCGTCCACTCGCTTGCCACATAGCCGGTTTCTTCCAGCAACTCGCGTTGTGCAGTGTGCAAAATGTCCTCGCCAGCATCTATTTTCCCGGCGGGTAACTCGATGAATTCGCGCTGTAGCGCGTAACGGAACTGCCGTTCCAGCAGCAGATTTCCACTATCCAGAATCGCCAGCACGGCCACTGCGCCGGGATGCACAATGTATTCCCGGCTGCCTACCGTGCCATCCGGTAACTGTACGCTGTCTTTATGCACATGGACAAAGTTGCCCTCATAAGCCAGCGTTGTGTTCAGTCTGGTTTCTTTCAGGTTCATCGCCATTCCTTATTTTTTGCCAGCTATGACACAGCAATAAAAATTCCCACGCGCTGCGAAAGGCCGGAACTACCTCACCTGACGGCTTCAATGCAATAGCAGCGATTGCTTGACCGATATGGCACAGATCGACATGAGCGCGCCAGGCATCATGCCGAGAAACAACACACCCAAGCCATTAAAGCTGATCAGCACGAACGTATCCGAGCCGACCGTAATAGGGATACGGCTTTCAGGTGCGTCAAAGTACATCAGCTTGACGATCCGTAAATAATAGAACGCACCGATGAGTGAAAACAGCACGGCAATTACCGCCAGCCATGTGTAACCGGCTTGCACAACGGCATTCAATACCGAAAATTTTGCGTAGAAACCAACCGTGGGCGGCACACCTGCCATGGAGAACATCAACAACAACATCATGAAGGCCAGCCAAGGCCTGCGTTGATTGAGACCCCTGAAATCATTCAGCGAGTCAGCCTCAAAGCCCTCCCGCGATAACAGCATGATCATGCCGAATGCGCCCAACGACATCAGCGCATATATCACCGCGTAGAACATCGATGCGCCATAACCTTCCAGGCCGCCATTGATGAAGCCCAGCAGCAAAAAACCCATGTGAGAAATAGTGGAGTAAGCAAACATGCGCTTCAGGTTGGTTTGTGCGATCGCCGCAATGTTTCCCAGTGCCATTGAGGCAATTGCAAGAATGATCAACATGCCGATCCAGTGCTGTGACAAATCCTGCAGACTTTCCACCAGGATGCGCGCAGTGAAAGCAAAAGCCGCCAGCTTGGGTGCGGTGCTGATTAACATGGTCATTGCAGTCGGTGCGCCGTGGTAGACGTCAGGCACCCACATGTGGAAGGGCACCACACCCAGCTTGAAAGCCAGGCCGGAAACGATGAATACCAAGCCAAAGGCAAGCAGTGATTTATTCGGTACACCGTGCTTGATGGCATCAGCAATCACGCCAAGCTCAAGAGAGCTGGTCGCGCCATAAATCATTGACATGCCGTATAACAACAATCCGGAAGCCAGCGCGCCGAGTACAAAATATTTCATCGCTGCTTCAGTAGCTATCGCAGAATCACGCTGCAAAGCGACCATCGCGTACAAGCTCAACGACAATAGCTCCAAACCCAGATACAGACTTAAAAAATGATTGGCAGAAATCATCACATTCATGCCCAGCAGCGCGAACAACGATAACACCAGAAATTCAACGCTGAACAATCCTCGCACCAACAGATACTGCCGTGAATAGACCAGCATCATGGAAACGGCCAGATCGGCGAACATTTTCAACACATCCGACATCAGATCGTCTACAAACATATGATCAAAGGCATAGGCAACACCACTCACATGCGAGCCAACGGTGACCAGCGCACAACCCAGTAAGGTAAGTTGCGCCAGCAGATAGATGTATATTTTATCGCTGTGCGCGAGGAATAAATCCACCATCAAAATCACGCACACCATGATCAGCAGAAAAATTTCGCTGCTGGCCGGCATCAGGCTGGTTAACAAACTCATATTTACCTCTAAAGCCCTATAACGTTCGAATTCAGCAGATACCGAAGGTGGTCGGCTGGAATAATTAGGTTAGGCATCCAGGATTCCATCTCTACTTAATAAAAATTGGGATGTAACCTCCACTAGGAGCGCTAACTTTAGCAAATTTCTTTTCACCAATAGCCTCACTAGTTGAAGAGTCGGCTACCCAAAAAGCATATGGAACACTCGCATCGGTTAAAGATCCATCTTCACCTGAAGTTGGAGCAGACTCAAGAATGTAAGAATGATCTGCTTTTAAATCTACCGATAATTCTGTGATTCCAAAAAAAGAACCTTGAGCATATGCCACCGTTAATTTCCTATTCCCTGATTTCACTTTGATCTGGTTGGCAAAAGATGCTCTGGCATGTGCAATAGGTAGGCCATCAATTGCCACTAGGTAGGTGGTTTGGTTATCAAAAATTGCTCGATGCTTCTCTGATCCGCTAACAATCGCTAACGAGTCAGCCTCTAAAGCGGGGGCTGTATAAAAAACTAGGTTTGTTGGTTCGGTTGCACAGCCTGTGATCAGAAAAAATAAGGAACATAAAGCAAAAAGTTTTGAATATTTCATTTTTTACTTTCTTAAATTAATGGATTAATGAACAGTGCCTATAACTTGGAATGAGCAACATGCACCAGCAAGTCATTCACCGATGTGTGCAAAATTTCACTGAGCGGTAACGGATAAACACCCATACCCAACACGGTTATCGCCAGAATGGCGAAGATCAGTTTTTCACGTGCGGTGATGTCAGCCAGCCCGGCAACCTGCTCATTCGCCACCTCGCCAAAAATCACGCGCTTATACATCCATAAGGTATAGGCTGCACCGAAAATCAAGGTGCTGGCGGCTGCAAAGGCATACCAGAAATTTACCTTGACCGCGCCCAGTATCACCATGAACTCGCCCACAAAACCACTGGTACCTGGCAGCCCGCTGTTTGCCATGGCAAACAGCATGAAGAAAGCAGCGAACACCGGCATCTTGTTGGCCACACCGCCATACGCCGATATTTGCCGCGAATGCACGCGGTCGTACAACACACCGATACACAAGAACAGCGCCCCGGACACGAAGCCGTGCGAAATCATCTGCAGCAAACCGCCTTCAATTCCATACGCGTTGAAAATAAAAATGCCCAGCGTGACAAAGCCCATATGCGAAATTGAGGAATACGCCACCAGCTTTTTCATATCCGTTTGCATCAACGCCACCAGCCCGATGTATACGATGGCAATCAACGACAACGCAATCATCACGCCCGCCAATTTGTGGCTGGCGTCGGGCACAATCGGCAGAGAGAAACGCAAAAAACCGTATGCGCCCACCTTCAACATGATCGCCGCCAGAATGACCGAACCGCCGGTAGGCGCTTCCACATGGGCATCGGGCAGCCAGGTATGCACCGGAAACATCGGTACCTTCACGGCGAAGGCAAAGAAGAACGCAATGAAAATCAAAATCTGCGCGGTCATCGGAATGGGCACTTTGTGGAAAGCCAGAATTGCAAAACTGCCGCCGGACAAATTATAAAGATAGATCAATGACACCAGCATTAACAGCGAACCCAACAAGGTATAGAGAAAGAACTTGATCGCCGCATAGACGCGATTCGGTCCACCCCACACGCCGATGATAATGAACATCGGAATGAGCATCGCTTCCCAGAATACATAAAACAAAACGGAATCGAGCGCGGCGAACACGCCGTTCACTATCCCTGACATGGCCAGAAACGCCGCCATGTATTGGGCGACACGCTTGTCGATAATTTTCCAGCCGGCCAGCACGACCAATGGCGTGAAGAAACTATTCAGCAGGATGAACAGCATGGAGATGCCGTCCACACCGAGGTGATAGCGAATATTGAAACGTGTTATCCAGGCATGATTTTCCGCGAATTGCATGGCGCTGGCGTTGGTGTCAAAGTCGACATATAACGGCAAGGTAACCATGCAACCCAACACCGCGCCTATCAGTGCCAGCGCACGTGCCAACGGTGCATTTTTATCATCGCCGGTTGCCAGCACCAGAATGCCGAAAATAATCGGCAGCCAGATTGCCACGCTCAACACGGGTAAGCCAAAAATCATACGGTCATTCCTCTACTTTAAATATCTTCAATCGCTGTTCTGGTCAGGACAAAACGGGCAGGGAGTTATTCAAACCAGGTTCGTATCGTCAATAACACAAACACGCCAGTAATCATCGTGAATGCGTAGTGGTAGATATAGCCGGACTGAAAGCGCCGCACCACGCCCGAAATCAGGCCTACCAGTTTTGCCGTACCGTTCACCACGCCATCTATCAACGTCACATCACCAAATTTCCACAGGAAGCTGCTGACTCCGCGCGCACCACCGGCAAATAACCAGTCATTAAATCGGTCGAAGTAATACTTGTTGTCCAGCAAAATATAGACAGGCTGAAAACGCTTTTGTATCAACGCCGGAATATCGGGACGCTTCAAATAGAAAAACGCAGACAAAGCCACGCCGGCAATCGCCAGCCACAGTGGCAGCGTAGCCAGGGAGTGCAGCGCCATGGCAAACGCGCCAGGAAACTGTTCCTGCATTTCATGCACGGCTTTGTGCTGTTCGCCGACATAAATCGCATCGCGGAAGAATCCGCTGAACATGGGATCAATGGTGAAATATCCGATGACGACTGAAGGAATCGCCAGCAATACCAAAGGCAGACACACCACCCAGGGTGACTCATGGGGCTTTTGCCCTTGCGCCAAACCGTGATGATGATCATGGCTTGCTTCTTCATCAGCATGATCGCCGTGATGCGCTTTACCGAAGCGTTCCTCGCCATGAAACACCAGGAAATACATGCGGAAAGAATAAAAAGCGGTGACGAACACCCCCGCCACCACTGCGAAATAAGCAAAGCCGGAACCGGGCAGCCTGGATAAAGATACAGCTTCGATGATGCTGTCTTTGGAATAAAAACCGGAGAAGAATGGGGTGCCAACCAAGGCCAGAGAACCGATCAGGGAAGTGATCCAGGTAATCGGCATATATTTACGTAAGCCACCCATATTGCGTATGTCCTGATCATGATGCATGCCCATGATCACGCTGCCTGCCGCAAGGAACAGCAGCGCTTTGAAGAAAGCATGGGTCATCAAATGGAATATCGCTACCGAATAAGCTGACGCGCCCAGAGCCACGGTCATATAACCCAGCTGCGACAGCGTGGAATAAGCAATGACACGCTTGATGTCGTTTTGGACGATGCCCAGAAAACCCATGAACAGTGCGGTGATTGCGCCAATGACCATGACAAAGGACAGCGCAGTTTCGGATAACTCAAACAGTGGCGACATGCGCGCCACCAGAAAAATACCCGCCGTTACCATGGTTGCTGCGTGAATCAATGCCGAAATCGGTGTGGGGCCCTCCATCGAATCGGGCAGCCAGACATGCAGCGGAAATTGCGCGGATTTACCCATCGCGCCAATGAACAGTAAAACGCAAATCGCCGTGATCAGATTGACCGACATGCCCGGTATCGGAGCAATATCATTGGCATGCCGGGTAGCAGTGGCAAATACGGCGGCATAGTCCAGTGTGCCAAATACCATCAGCACCAAACCGATACCCAGCAAGAAACCCAAATCACCGACCCGATTGACCAGAAACGCTTTCAGATTGGCATAAATTGCTGTTGGACGTTTGTACCAAAAACCGATCAGCAAGTATGAAACCAGCCCAACCGCCTCCCAACCGAAAAACAATTGCATGAAGTTATTGGCCATCACCAGCATCAACATCGAAAAAGTGAACAATGAGATGTAACTGAAAAAACGTTGATAGCCGGGGTCATCCTGCATGTAGCCGATAGTGTAAATGTGCACCATTAGCGAGACCACCGTCACCACCAGCATCATCGTGACAGTCAGACGATCAATCAGAAAACCGATCTGAAACAGCGTGTCACCCGAACTGAGCCAGGTGTAGACCGGGCCATTGAACATATGCCCGTCCAGCACACTTTTGAATACCGATAACGCGGCAATGGACGATACCATCATCAGCGCAATCGTGACCCGATGCGACCAGGTATCGCCCAGCCATTTGCCAAATAACCCCGCAGCAATCGCTCCCAACAACGGGGCAAACGGTACCAATAAATATTGTGTTTGAATCTCTATCACATCAGCCTTTCAAACTGCCAAGATCGTCCACATTAATAGTGCGCAGATTGCGGAATAACACCACCAGAATCGCCAGCCCGATTGCTGCTTCTGCCGCCGCAACGGTCAGAATAAAAAAAACGAAAACCTGTCCGGCGATGTCATTCAGATAATGTGAGAACGCAATAAAATTGGTGTTCACGGCAAGCAGCATCAATTCGATGGACATCAACAGCACAATCACGTTTTTACGATTGAGGAAAATACCCAGTACGCTGATGGCAAACAACACTGCACTCAGCACCAGATAATGCGACAAAGTCAACATTTGCTTCTCCCCCTTGCGTGTTTATTGTGGCGCAGAATCGTTGCGTCCGGACGGCTGCCCGTGCTCGGACTGCATGGGCACGATGCGCAGACGATCCGCTTTTGTTGCCCGCACTTGCTCAGACACTTTCTGCGACTTGACGCCAACACGGCGGCGCAACGTCAATGCAATCGCCGCGACCATCGCCACCAGCAGGATCACTGCTGCAATCTCAAACGGATAGACATAATCGGTATAGAGCAAACGACCTAATGCTTTGGTATTGCTGTAATCGGCCGGGTGTGAAATGGCAGTTACCGTATCGGAGGTCTGGCGCGCGCCAAGCACCCAGATCATCTCGAACACCATCAAACCGGCCAGCGCCGCGCCAAACGGAAACCAGCGCCAGAAACCTTCGCGCAGACGCACCAGGTTGATGTCCAGCATCATCACCACAAACAGGAACAGCACCATCACCGCGCCGACATATACCAGCACCAATGTGATTGCGAGAAATTCCGCTTCAAGCAGCATCCAGATGCCTGCCGAAGTGCAAAATGCCAACACCAGAAACAGCGCGGCATGCACCGGATTGCGCACGGTAATCACACCAACCCCGGCAAAGACGGTAAGTGCCGCAAACAAATAAAAAACGATACTTATAAAACTCATGGCATCCTCAATTTCGGCTCAGCGATATTTTGCATCCGCCGCCCTATCCCTGGCGATTTCCTGCTCATATTGATCGCCCACCGCCAGCAGCATCGGTTTGGTGTAGTACAGATCACCCAGTTTCTCGCCGTGATATTCGAACATGCGCGTTTCCACAATCGCATCTACCGGACAGGCTTCCTCACAAAACCCGCAAAAAATACATTTGGTCAGATCGATGTCGTATTGAGTCGTGCGGCGTGTGCCATCATCCCGCTCGGCTGCTTCGATGGTGATCGCCAATGCCGGGCAAATCGCCTCACACAGTTTGCAACCGATGCAACGCTCTTCACCGCTGGGATAACGGCGCAATGCGTGCAGTCCGCGAAAACGCGGACTCTGCGGTGTTTTTTCTTCCGGAAACTGCACGGTAATTTTGCGTGCGAACATATAGCGCCCGGTGAGCTTCATGCCCTTCAACAGCTCAAACAGCAAAAAAGTTTTAAAGAAATCCTTGATTTTTTCCATATTCATCTCCTGCGCTTACCACACCCATAGCGAGGTTTGCATCCATGCGCCCACTACCACAACCCACACAATCGAGAGCGGGATAAACACTTTCCAGCCCAAACGCATCAGCTGGTCATAACGATAACGCGGGAAGGTAGCGCGGAACCACAAAAACAAGAACAACACGAAAGCAACCTTGGCGAACAGCCACACGATGCTATCCGGTATGAAAGGCACCGGCGACAACCAGCCGCCCATGAACATGATTGCGGTTAAAAAAGCGATTAAATACATATTGGCATACTCAGCCAGAAAGAACAGCGCGAATGCCATGCCGGAATATTCCACGTGGAAACCGGCAACGATCTCGGATTCACCTTCTGCCATATCAAATGGCGCACGGTTGGTTTCGGCAACCCCCGATATGAGATACACCACGAGCATCGGAAATAGCGGGATGAAATACCAGTTCATCAAACCAAACCTGCCCTGCTGTCCGTGGACGATGTCGCCCAAATTCAGGCTTTGCGAGGCCATCAAAACACACACTAAAGCAAAACCCATGGCGATTTCATAGGACACGATCTGCGCTGCGGAACGCAACGAACCGAGAAATGCATACTTGGAGTTTGACGCCCAGCCCGCAATGATCACACCATAAACGCCCAGCGAAGTCATCGCCAATATATATAACAGGCCCGCATTTGCATTAGACAGCACCAGCTCGGCATTGAATGGAATGACCGCCCAGGCTGCCAGTGCCGGCATCAAAGCCATGATGGGTGCGATCACAAACAGCAGCTTATTCGAGCCGGTCGGGATGATGATTTCTTTCATTAACAGTTTGAGGCCGTCGGCAATCGGCTGCAACAGCCCCAAAGGACCAACCCGATTCGGGCCGATACGGATTTGCATCCAACCGATGACTTTGCGCTCAGCCAAAGTCAGATAAGCCACCCCTAACATCAGCGGCAGTACGATAAGTAGAATTTTGACGATGGTCCAAATCGGTAACCAGGCCGGGCCCAACAGATGCCGTAATGTTTGCAACATATCCATCACAAGCGCTCCACACTGATCGACCCAAACATCGCGCCCAGTGCCGCGGTAGCGGAATGGCCGGCGGCGACACGTGCAGTATGTGCTGGCAGTTTGTCGTTGACCTGTGCAACCAGACGTACACTGGCCGCACCTTGACTGACTTTCACCGTGTCGCCGGATTTCACGCCCAGCTTGTGTAATTCACTGCTATGCAACATCACGCACGGAGTGGCCGCATCGCGGGTTTTTTGCAAGGACGCGGCACGGCGCACCAGCGCATCGGCAGCGTAAATCGGCACATCGCTGATACGCTGCATGTCATGCGCATGAACACCAACCACCTTTTGTAGCGTGATGCCCAGATGATTGCCCAATCTGTCGGCAATAGTCTGTGTGCCCAGTATTTCGTCACGCACGGCTTCGCTGGAGTCATAATCAAAGCCGGGCAAATCAAGCAAATTACCCAACACACGTAATACTTTCCAGGCCGGGCGCGCATCGCCTAACGGCTTGACTGCCCCTTTGAAGCTTTGCTGCCTGCCCTCGCTATTGATGAAAGTACCCGAGGTTTCCGTGAACGGCGCAATCGGCAACAACACATCGGCATAATCAGCGGCGTGATGTTTGAAGGCAGACATCACGACTACCATGTCTGCGGCATGCATCGCCGTCATCGCCTGTTGCGGATTGTGCATATCCAGCTCCGGTTCGACATTCAGCAGCACATATGCTTTGCGCGGCGCAGCCAGCATTTGTTCGGCATTCATACCTTGCGTAGCACCGACAAAAGGCACCGCCCCCGCCAGATAGCCGCCCACACTGTTTGCAGCCTCGCCCAGAAAACCAAATGTCGCGCCGCATAGCACGCTAATTTGTTCGGCCAGCAAGGCAAGTTGTACGGCTTGCGGATGTTGCTGGGCAAAATTGCCCAGTAATACCGCGACCCGTTCGCCACTCGCCAGACTATGTGCAATCGCGCTTGCTTGCGCGGAAGGTTGCACGCCATCAATCGCCTTTTGCACGTCACTGGGAAGCGCTACCGATTTTTCTGTGGCAAGCGCCTTCAAAATTCCTGCCAGTACAGTGGTCAACTCAGCCGGGGCGACGATGGATTTGTTCGTCACCGGCATCAACAATTCGTCATCGGCAGCATGCACGATACTGGCTTGCGCGCCATGCTTGACTGCCTGCCGCACACGCTGCGCCAACAGCGGCTGGTCTTTACGCAGGAAGCTGCCAATGATGAGGAAACGATCTCGGCTATTGATGTCGGTAATGGGCATACCCAGCCACGGCGCGCCCGCTTGTTTACCATCCGCACTGAAATCAGACTGACGCAGACGAAAATCAACATTGGCGCTACCGATGCCACGCATTAATTTTTGCAGCAAGGCCAATTCTTCCAGTGTGCTGTGTGGTGTCGCCAGCGCAGCAATCTGCTCGGGCCCGTTTGTCGCACCTATCTGTCGCAGACCATTTGCCACGTATTCAAGCGCCACTTGCCACTCCACTTCGACCCACTTGCCGCCTTGCTTGAGCATCGGTTTAACAAGCCGTTCCGGTGAATTCAGCCCTTCGTAACTGAACCGGTCTTTATCAGAAATCCAGCATTCGTTGACGGCTTCGTTTTCTATCGGCAAAACACGCGCCACCTTGTTGTCCTTCACATGCACAGCCAGATTGGAACCGAGGCCATCATGCGGACTGATCGATTTGCGCCGGGATAGCTCCCAGCTGCGCGCGGTATAGCGGAATGGCTTGCTGGTCAGCGCACCGACCGGACATAGATCAATCATGTTGCCCGACAACTCTGAATCGACCGTGCTGTCCACAAAACTCAGAATTTCAGCATGTTCACCACGGAACGCCATACCCAGCTCCATCACACCGCCGATCTCCTGACCAAAGCGCACACAGCGGGTGCAGTGTATGCAGCGAGTCATTTCTTCGGTGGATACCAATGGCCCAATGTCCTTATGCAAAACGATGCGCTTTGGCTCATGGTAGCGCGACGCGGCACCGCCGTAACCGACTGCCAAATCCTGCAACTGGCATTCACCGCCCTGATCGCAAATCGGGCAATCGAGCGGATGATTGATCAGCAGAAACTCCATCACCCCCTGCTGCGCCTTAACCGCCATGTCGGAATGCGTGAGCACCTTCATCCCTTCGGCAACCGGCGTGGCGCAAGCCGGTAAAGGCTTGGGGGCTTTTTCCACTTCGACCAGACACATGCGGCAATTTGCCGCGATGGAAAGTTTTTTGTGATAGCAAAAATGCGGGATGTAGATGCCGACTTTATTTGCTGCGTCCATCACCATGGACCCCTTCGGAGTCTCAACCAGCTTGCCATCGATTTCAATTTTAATCATGTCGATCACTTGTCCGCTATACCAGGCAACGCTTGTGTTCAATATGATATTCAAATTCGTCGCGGAAATTTTTTAGCATGCCTTGTACCGGCCATACCGCCGCTTCGCCCAAAGCACAAATGGTGCGCCCGGCAATGTTTTCACCCAAACTGAGCAATAAATCCAGATCCTCATCGCGTCCTTCGCCATGTTCGATACGGTTCACAATACGATACAACCAGCCGGTGCCTTCACGACACGGCGTACACTGCCCGCAGGATTCTTCATAGTAGAAATACGACAGCCGTTCCAGAGCGCGCACCATGCAAGTGGTCTCATCCATCACAATCACTGCGCCACTACCAAGACCGGAACCGGCTTTGGAGATGGTATCGAAATCCATGGTCAGATCCATCATGACTTCGCCGGTCAATACCGGCATTGAGGAACCGCCCGGAATCACGGCTTTGAGTCTATGTCCGTTACGTACTCCGCCTGCCATTTCCAGCAACTTGGCGAACGGCGTGCCCATGGGCACCTCAAAATTTCCCGGGTTATTGACGTGTCCGGTCACAGAAAATAATTTCGTACCGCCATTGTTGGGTTTGCCCAAGTCCAAAAAGGCCTGCCCGCCGTGATTGATGATGTAGGGGATGCTGGCGAAAGTTTCGGTGTTATTGATGGTGGTGGGCTTGCCATACAAACCAAAACTGGCAGGGAACGGCGGCTTGAAGCGCGGCTGCCCTTTTTTGCCTTCGAGAGATTCCAGCAACGCGGTTTCCTCACCGCAGATGTAAGCGCCATAACCCAGGTGATTATGCAGTTCGAAATCAAAACCCAGACCC
Organism: Gallionella sp.; assembly: GCA_035654595.1. Lineage (GTDB taxonomy): Bacteria > Pseudomonadota > Gammaproteobacteria > Burkholderiales > Gallionellaceae > Gallionella. The sequence continues at coordinate 14,090 of DASRWN010000174.1, forward strand.
ATGATGTTGTTACCGAGGAAACCCGCGGCACGCGCCGTATCGACGGCTTCTTCCATGCGCTCGTACGCCTCGAAGATTTCGCCATGTATATAGTTATAGCCGGTCTTGACCCCCATGGTATAGGCGGCAATAGCCATGCCTTCAATGAGCAGATGCGGGTTGTAGCGCAGAATATCCCAGTCCTTGCATGTGCCGGGTTCGCCTTCGTCGGAATTGCAAACGAGGTATTTGTCGCCCTCAAACTGACGCGGCATGAAACTCCACTTCAAACCGGTCGGGAAGCCCGCCCCACCACGCCCGCGCAAAGCGGATAGCTTCACTTCGGTAATGATTTTTTCCGGGGCGATTTTTTCCGTCAGCACTTTGCGCAAAGCCTGATAGCCACCCACCTTGAGATAGTTCTCCAACGCCCACGGCTGATCAAAATCCATGGTGGTCTGGGTAATCGGGCCTCTCATGATTTATCCAATTCCGCCAACAGCTGATCAATCTTTGCCGATGTCATGCGACCGCATAGTTTTTTGTTATTGATAGTCAGCAGCGGCGCTTCCATACACGCGCCCATGCACTCGCCTTCGCGCAGGCTGAATTTACCGTCTTCGGTCACTTCACCGATGCCAATGCCCAATTTTGATTTCAGGTAAGACACCGTATCCAGCGCACCACAGAGCGTGCAGGATAAATTGGTACACACGGTCAACATGTGCTTGCCCATCGGTTTGAGGTTGTACATGTGATAGAAAGTCGCCACCTCATATACCGCTATCTGCGACATGCCGAGGTAGGCAGCGACATCTGTCATATCTTCAGTCGCAATCCAGCCCTTTTCATCCTGCACGAAACGCAGTGCCGACATCACCGCTGACTGTTTCTGATCGGGCGGATATTTAGTCAACTCGCGGTTGATTTTGACCTGAACTTGTTCGGATAACATTCAAAACACCTTTAAAAGATTTTCGCGAGCATGCGACGCGGTGATTTGACCGGTCAACAGATTTAGAGAAATGTTCATCAGCGATCTACCTCGCCAAATACAATGTCCTGCGTTCCGATGATGGTGACAACGTCGGCAATCATGTGGCCGCGGGCCATTTCATCCAAAGCGGCAATGTGAGCAAAACCCGGCGCACGAATTTTCATTCGATAAGGTTTATTCGCGCCGTCGGAAATAAGATAAATACCAAATTCGCCCTTGGGATGTTCGACAGCAGCATACACCTCGCCAACCGGAACGTGCATTCCCTCGGTGAATAACTTGAAATGATGAATCAACTCCTCCATGTTTTCCTTCATGTCGACACGGCTGGGAGGTGCAAATTTATGGTTGCTGGTCAAAACCGGTCCGGGGTTGGCGCGCAACCAGGTAACGCACTGCTGAATGATCCGATTGGCCTGACGCATCTCTTCAACGCGCACCAGATAGCGATCATACGAATCACCGTTTTTACCGACCGGTATATCAAAATCCAGACGGTCATAAACTTCATACGGTTGTTTTTTGCGTAAATCCCATTCCACGCCAGAGCCGCGTAACATCGGCCCGGTAAATCCCAACGACAGCGCCCGCTCAGGAGACACCACGCCGATATCCACGGTACGCTGCTTCCAGATACGGTTATCCGTCAGCAGTGTTTCGTACTCATCCACGTAAGCGGGAAAACGTTTGACAAAGTCCTCGATAAAATCGAGCACGGAACCCTGACGGTTTTCATTGAGCTTATCCACCGCTGCCGCGTTGTGAATTTTTGATGCCTGGTACTGCGGCATCGTGTCCGGCAAATCCCGATACACTCCGCCCGGACGGTAGTAGGCGGCATGCAGACGCGCGCCGGATGCCGCCTCGTAGATATCCAGCAAATCTTCTCGCTCACGGAAGCAATATAAAAACACCGTCATCGCGCCGATGTCCAGGGCGTGTGCGCCCAGCCACAATAGATGATTCATGACACGGGTGATTTCGTCGAACATGACGCGGATATATTGCGCACGGAGCGGCACATCTATGTCGGCCAGTTTTTCAATCGCCATAACATAAGCGTGTTCGTTGCACATCATCGACACATAGTCGAGACGGTCCATATAGGGGACGGACTGCAAAAAAGTTTTGTGTTCTGCAAGTTTTTCGGTGGCGCGATGCAGCAAACCGATATGCGGGTCTGCCCGCTCGATCACCTCGCCATCCAGCTCCAGCACCAGACGCAACACACCATGCGCAGAGGGATGTTGCGGGCCAAAATTCATGGTGTAGTTTTTTATTTCTGCCATAACCTTGCCCGTCTCAACTCTTGTTGCAAGGTGCGTCACCATGCATTTCAGTGCAGACTAACTTGCGGCAGCAAGTTAAGCCCGCAGGGTGGTCGTAACTAAAATTCATGGTGTAGTTTTTAATCTCAGCCATGCTCTCAGTTCCCCAGCACCCGTTTTAACACGGGTTCAATATACATTTTGTCCATCGGCCATCCCTCAGCTTCTGCCGTACAACTCTTCGCGCACAATGCGCGGTACCAACTCACGCGGCTCGATCGAGACAGGCTGGTAAACCACACGCTGTTGATCCGGGTCGTAACGCATTTCAACATGCCCGGAAAGCGGGAAATCCTTGCGGAACGGATTGCCGATAAAGCCATAGTCGGTCAAAATGCGGCGCAAGTCGGGATGTCCGGTAAACACGATACCGAACAGGTCAAATGCCTCACGCTCATACCAGTTCGCGCTGGACCATATTTCCGCTACCGAGGGCAACACCGGGAAATCATCCTGCTCGGCAAACACACGCACCCGTAACCGTTCATTCCGGCTGAGCGAAAGCAAATGGTAAACCACCGCAAAGCGCTTTCCATCCCATGCGCCATCGCCGTATTCAGAATAATCCACCCCACACAAATCGATCAGTTGCGCAAAGTCCAACTCTGCCGTGTCGCGGAGCTTGCCCAACACCTCCAGCATATCGGCAGCTTTGACCTCAATCGTGGTTTCGCCCAGCCTTTGCCGGATATTGACCAATTTATTGGTTAAATTTGCGGCAAGCATTTTGTCCAATGCGGTTTTATTCATGACACTAAATTTATCCTGGTAACTAAGGACACGCAATCCACTATCCACGGCACAACAGAACCGTCAGCGCGCTATGGTGTTGGTTCTTTTAATTTTGTTCTGCAACTGAATAATGCCGTATAACAGCGCCTCGGCAGTCGGCGGGCAGCCCGGCACATATATATCTACCGGTACGATACGATCACAACCGCGCACCACTGAATAAGAGTAGTGATAATAGCCGCCACCATTGGCGCAAGAACCCATCGAGATAACCCAGCGCGGCTCCGCCATCTGATCATAAACCTTGCGCAGGGCAGGAGCCATCTTGTTGCACAGTGTTCCTGCCACGATCATTACGTCGGACTGGCGCGGACTGGGACGAAATACCACACCAAACCGATCCAGGTCATAACGTGACGCGCCGGCGTGCATCATCTCCACCGCGCAACATGCCAAACCAAAGGTCATTGGCCACAGCGAGCCGGTACGAGTGTAATTGATGATGGTGTCCAGCGTGGTAGTCACCACGCCCTTCTCAAGAATTCCTTCAATGCCCACACGTTACTCCTCCCAACATCTTTCCAATATCCAGCATGCCATGGAAATTCATGCATCCGACGGCAATCGCGGACGGTCGCATCCCCGCTGCGCGGAGCCCCTGCTTCCTGCTCATGCCGTCACTCCCATTCCAGCGCTCCCTTCTTCCATTCATAGATGAATCCGACCACCAGAATAGCCAGAAAAATCATCATGGAAACGAAACCAAACGTGCCGATTTCCTTGAGCACGATCGCCCAAGGAAAAAGAAACGCGATTTCCAGATCGAACAGGATAAATAAAATCGCCACCAAGTAATAACGCACGTCGAATTTCATGCGCGCGTCTTCAAATGCCTCAAAACCACATTCGTAGGGCGACAGCTTTTTGTCATCAGGACGGTAAGGCGCAACCAGTCCGCCCAGCACGACGGGCGCGACCCCCATTGCCACGCCGACGCAGATAAACAATAGTACCGGGAAATAATTTTCCAGCATTTGGCTACCCCCTTAATGATTTCAAGCAACCCGACTCGAAATCACTGATTATTTTTTGCCAACATCTGCGTGTTAGCTTGATATTTTGGTGCCGATGAGCAGACTCGAACTGCTACGGCTTGCGCCACTAACCCCTCAAGCTAGCGTGTCTACCAATTTCACCACATCGGCCATACTGCCTACATCATTACTTCGGAATTTCCCTGGATTTCGAATCATCCACAGTGTTGACTGGCGGCGCAGCCGTCTTTGTTGTTGATGTATTAACTTTATCCATCACCCCCTGTTGTTGCTCGGGATGGGAATAAAGATAAGTCAGCGACAAGCTGGTAACAAAAAACAGTGTCGCAGCAACTGCCGTGCTACGACTCAAAAAATTTGCGGAGCCACTGGAGCCAAATAAACTGCCAGCCGAGCCGGTGCCAAATGCCGCGCCCATGTCAGCGCCTTTGCCGTGCTGCATCAGCACCAGGCCGATCAGCACGATCGCTGTCAAAACGTGTACTACCCAAACTATTGTTTCCACACATTACTCCCACATATTACGGCCAAGAGAAAATCAGCTCTGAGCAGCGCGGCAAATTGCCAAAAACTCATCTGCTACCAAAGATGCGCCGCCGATTAACCCGCCATCGATGTCCGGCATCGCAAACAATTCCGCGGCGTTATTTGCCCTCACACTCCCGCCGTAGAGTATACACAACCCCGATGCGATTTGACCATCATGAAACGCGATACGCTGCCTGATAAATGCATGCACCGCTTGAGCCTGCGAGGAAGTGGCAGTTTTGCCGGTACCGATCGCCCACACCGGTTCATAAGCCACCACAGCATGACGAAATACCTGCGCTCCACCTATGTGAAACAACGCATCCAACTGCTCGGCGACCACTTGTTCTGTCGTACCGGCTTCGCGCTGTTCCAACGACTCGCCGACACAAAGGATTGGAATCAATCCGGCCTGTTGTGCCGCCAAAAATTTTTCGGCGACCAAGTGGCTGCTTTCGGCATAGTGGGCACGTCGTTCGGAGTGACCAACAATGACGTAGCTGCAACCGAAATCGCACAACATCGCAGCAGACACTTCGCCGGTATGAGCGCCCTTGTCCAGTTGATGGACATCCTGTGCGCCCCAGCGTACCGCCTTGCCAGCCAACTTTTGTTGCGCCTGAAACAAATAGGGGAAGGGAATACAAACCGCACAATCGACACCCCGGATTTGATCCACGCCACTGGCTACGGCATCCAGTAACCCTGCGTTCTGTGCCAGGGTACCGTGCATCTTCCAGTTTCCTGCAACTAATTTGCGCCGCATCGTAATCAATCCGCCAAGCATTAAAGCTCTCAATCCTACTTGCGAACGCGCTAATGGTCAATCCGGAAAATTGGGGAAAGCCCTATCAGCAAGGCATCATCAGGCTGCCTGTACGGGTATCTTGTCGCGCCGCGCGATAATACGATTATGGTCATCTACATAGACGAGTTGCGGGTGAAATTTTTGCAGCTCCAGTTCGGAATACATGACATAGGCGGCGATAATCAGAATATCACCCCGGCTGGCTTTATGTGCCGCAGCACCATTCACGGAAATCACCCCTGAGCCGCGTTGTGCACGAATCGCATAGGTGGAAAAACGTTCGCCATTGGTAACGTTATAAACGTCGATCTGCTGATATTCCTTGATATCAGCGGCCTCCAGCAAATCGTCGTCAATCGCGCAGGAGCCTTCATAATGCAACTCGGAGTGCGTGACGTGCACTCTGTGTAATTTGGAGTGAAGCATGGTTCTTTGCATGAGAAACCTCACGTTTCAGCGGGCGCAAATTATATCGTATCCATCGCACCCCGGTAATCAATCGGCCAAGCGTACCTCAACATTATCCAGCAACCGGGTGCCCCCCAGCTTGGCCGCCGCCAGTATCACCAGTTCGCGCTGCGACCGGCTTGCCGGTTGCAAATCAAACTGGTTGCGCACCGCAACATAATCCACCGACCAGCCCCTTTTCACCAGAGCTTCGACAGCCTGCTGCTGCAGGCGTTCAAAATCACGGCCGCCCTGCAGAATAGCCTGCCGCATCCCGATCAGCGTGCGCGCGAGAAGGCTCGCCTCGTCACGCTCTGCGGCACTTAAGTACTGGTTGCGTGAACTCAACGCCAGACCCTCGGTCGTGCGTATCGTCTCTCCGCCGATAATGGTTATCGGTAAATTCAGTTGCGCGGCCATCAGTCGAATGATGTGCAGTTGCTGATAATCTTTTTTGCCAAACAGCGCGACATGCGGTTGCACAATGTTGAACAGCTTCAATACCACCGTCGCCATACCGCGAAAATGACCGGGGCGCGCCGCGCCGCACAAGTCGTTTGCAATTGCCGGCAGTTCGACGAAGACAGTTTGCTGCATGGCATATATTTCTTCTATCGACGGGACAAAGGTAACATCCACCAAATCCTGTAGTTTGGCGCAGTCTTGCTTCAGTGTGCGCGGATAGCGGTCAAAATCTTCATCGGGAGCAAACTGCAACGGGTTAACAAATATACTGGCGACGACACAATTGCCATATTCACGAGCGAGCCTCATCAGACTCATATGACCGTCATGCAGATTGCCCATGGTGGGAACAAACACAATCGCGCGCTCGTCTCTCAAACGTACATGTAATTCGGTTATTGTGGAAATCACTTGCATGGCGACTGACGCACCCTTTCACCCGGATTAAAACAAAATTGGACGATTGTGCGGGCGCAGAAAAATCAATGCAGATGACCGCCCTCACCATGCACATGGCCATGCTCCAGCTCTTCTGCTTTGGCCGCACGAACACCGGTCACCACACAATCAAATGTGAGCGTTTTTCCTGCCAGAGGGTGATTGCCATCCACAGTGACTTTGTCATCCGTGATTTCGATAACGGTATACAGAATAAAATCTTCCTCATCGGCGCTTTCCGGAGCGCCCTCGAATTGCATACCGACCGCAACTTCTTTCGGAAACGCACTACGCGCTTCTACTTCGACCAGATCATGCTCATATTCTCCAAACGCATCATCGGGCTGCATGGTCACTTTGCAATGGTCCCCGACACTTTTACCATGCAGGCTCTCTTCTACCAGCGGGAAAATACCATCGTAACCACCATGCAGATAGCTGATTGGCTCTTCAACTGTTTCCAGCAACTCTCCCGTCGAATCAAACAATTCATAACGTAATGAAACAACCGTATCTTTGGCAATTTTCATTTCACATCCTCTAACAAATTCAAAACTTCCTGTGCATGTCCGTGAGCATGAACACCATACATGACGTGACGTAATTTACCGTGTTTATCAATAACAAAAGTAGAGCGTTTGATAGCCATTTTCATGTGTCCATCCACTTCCTTTTCATACATCACCCCATAACGCTTGCAGACCCGCGCATCCGGATCGGACAACAGCAATACCGATAACCCGTACTTATCCCGAAACGCGGCATGAGTAATGCAATCGTCACGACTGATACCCACCACGAACGCATCGAATTTACTGAAGTCGTCTTCCAAGGCAGTGAATTCATTGGCTTCCACCGTGCAACCCGGGGTGTCATCCTTGGGGTAAAAATACAATACTATGTTTTTTTTGCCTTGCTGTGAGGTAAGACTGAAGGTCTGCATATCGGCATCCGGCAACTCGAAGTGCGGAGCTTCTATTCCAGCGGTCAATTGCATAGTTGTTTCCTCCTGAACCGGTATTTTAATGCTTTTCACAACACGCATAAAACTATTTACAGCGTCCCCGTGTCACCGGGCAGGTCGCTATAATAGCCCGAATGTCTCCACCCTACACATTGCTCGGCAACCTCAGCGTTCAGGAATTCCTGCGCAATTACTGGCAAAAGAAACCGTTGCTGATCCGTCAGGCATTGCCGCAGTTTCGCGGATTTCTTGATCCGCAACAGATCATTTCACTGGCTTGTTCAGAAGGCGCGCAAGCGCGTTTGATTACACAACGGCGCGGCAAATTTGCGCTGCGCCATGCGCCATTTTCAACACAAGACTTCAAGATGCTCGCTCACCACAACTGGACCGTATTGGTACAGGGCATCAATCATTATTTTCCCGAAGCGGTGCACTTGCTCAAACGGTTCAATTTTATACCGCATACGCGACTGGACGACTTGATGGTGAGCTTTGCGGCCAAAGGCGGAGGAGTGGGCCCGCATTTCGACTCATACGATGTTTTTTTACTGCAAGGTTCGGGTCAACGTCGCTGGCAAATTTCTGCCCAGCAGGATCGCACCTTGATAGAAAGTGCGCCACTGCGCATCCTGCAAGATTTCAGAGCCGAACAGGAGTGGGTGCTGGAAGCGGGCGACATGCTATATCTACCCCCGCACTATGCCCACAACGGCATTGCCGAAGATGACTGTATCACCTATTCGATTGGCTTTCGCGCGCCAAGCCATCAAGAATTGACTGAACAATTTCTGGTGTATTTGCAAGACCATATCAGTCTGGATGGGTTCTATACCGACCCCGATTTGACCATCCAAAAACATCCCTCCGAAATCAGCGCTGCAATGCTGCGTCAAGTCGGACAGGTAATCAGAAAAATCCGCTGGGACGGGGAAGATATCGCAAATTTTCTGGGTTGTTATTTGAGCGAACCCAAGCCGCATGTTTTTTTCGATGCGCCGATGCGTCCGTTGAGTTTTGCCCAGTTCCGGCAAACCATTAAAAAACAGGGGCTGGCGCTCAGTCCGAAAAGCCAGCTGCTTTGTCATGGCAAAAATATTTTCATGAATGGTGAAGCGCACCACATCGGCGCGAGTATTTATCCCGTCCTGCGCGATCTGGCTGACCGGCGAGAACTGCCCGGTCTGGCAGGCCGTCCCGCCGAGCTGGATCGGCTACTTTACCAGTGGTATCTGGACGGATATATTATTCTCGGCCGATATGAGGTGCGCCATGAATAATGCCCCATTGCAACACACAAAGCTGGAAGGGAATAGTGACTACGTAGCAGCGCTGAATTTGCTCTGCACGCTGGCGCAACAACACCTGTATCTCTTTGAAAAAAACTATGCGGATGCGGGGTACAACGCGTTGGAGCGTTACGAAACGCTGCGTAAATTCCTGTTATCCAGCCCGTCAAATCGTTTGTTTGTGCTGGCTCATGACACGCGCTACCTGGCTACACAGTGCCCACGGATGACAATGTTGTTGAGGCAATTCAGCGCGAGTATGTTCATTCATCAAACTCCGAAAAACCTGCAACACCTCACAGAACCTTTTGCCGTAGCCGATGCGGCCCATTATGTACGACGCTTTCACTTCGACGATACGCGCGGCATTGCAGCACAAAACGACCCGGAAAATGCACTTGCCCTGAGATCACGCTTTCTGGAAATGTGGTCGGTTTCCCTCCCTGCCGTCCCCGCCACTACCCTGGGGTTATAAAAAATAGTTGCAAAACCACTGGATTTTCTGTTTTGACTAGGTAAAATGGCACGACTTTGATTTTGGGTCAGTTTCCGAATCGGGCAAAAATTTTGTCGTATAAACTACTGGGGAAATAAAAAATGAAACGTTCTGCTCTTGTTGCTGCCTTGTTGGCTCTTACTTTAACTGCTTGTGGTGAAAAAACTGCTGAAACTGCCGCTCCTGCACCCGCTGCTGATGCAATGAAACCAGCGGACGCAATGGCACCTGCCTCTGCACCTGCTGCTGCAATGGCGCCCGCCTCTGCACCTGCTGCTGATGCAATGAAGAAGTAAGCTTCACTTCTAAAGCTGTAATGAAAAAGCCGACTTACGTCGGCTTTTTCATTGATGTTGATGCAAGACTAGACGATGGTTCGCCACGCAAACCCCGCTTGCTGGCTGGCTACACCCACCCAACTTGCTGCACAGTTCATCACCTGACTCAACGCCCTCACCGCAAGCTCAGGCGTATTGTTCTTGCGACTTAAATGCGCCGCAATTAAATGTTGCAAGCGGCTCACATCCAGGCGACTGAGAATATACGCGGCCTCCTGATTGTTCAAATGTCCCATACGACCGGCGACGCGTTGTTTCAGGCTCGGCGGGTAATCGCCGTTCATCAGCATATCCGCATCATGATTACACTCCAACACCAAGGCATGGCAGTTGGTCAAGCTCGCTTCAATATAACGGGTACTGCACCCGACATCGGTCAACACGCCCAACCGTCGTACGCCATCACTGAACACAAATTGCACCGGCTCAGCAGCATCATGCGGAACCGGATAAGGTTGAATTTCTATATCGCCAACGGTGAATGCCTGATGAGGATCAATTTCGTGGAGCGCGGTGATGTCGTTAAACGCTCTAGGCTGGCTACGCAACGTTCCGTGGGTCAGCCACACCGGCAAATCATATTTGCGCGCCAACCGTGCTACTCCGCTAATATGGTCGCCATGTTCGTGCGTAACGACGATGCCGCTTAATTGGTCTGGCGTGACGCCAAGTCGGGCCAAGCGCGCCACCGTGTCTTGCAAACCAAACCCGCAATCCATGAGCAGTTGCGTCTGCCCGACTGCCACCAGCAGTGCATTACCTTCGCTGCCACTGCCCAAAGAAGCGAAGCGCATATCCTATGAATTGATATTCTTGAAAATCGCCTCAAGCATTTGTTTGCTGGTGTCATCGTTCTTGCCATCCTGATTAGTGACAGACACTTCGCAGCTCTCTCCGCTATCCTTGACGTT
>DASRWN010000175.1:0-2023 GCA_035654595.1 Gallionella sp.
TTGTGTGCCGCCACCGCAGTCGCCATGCACAGACGTGAATTGGTGTCGATGTTGGCACTGCCGATAAAGCCTTTCATCAGCTTGTTGGCAACGTAATAATCTTCGGTCAGGATTTGTCCCGACACGTAGAACGCCACTGCATCTGGCCCATGCTGTTCGATTATTTTTTTGAAACCAGCAGCAACACGATCCAGCGCTTCATCCCACGAAGCGCGCTGGCCATCAATCAACGGATGGAGCAACCGCCCTTCCGCATCCAGCGTATCGGCAAGCGCTGCGCCTTTTGAACACAAGCGTCCCAGGTTGGCTGGGTGTTGCTGATCACCGCTTAATTGAATGTCCGTTGCCGCAACATCCATCGAGACCCCGCAACCCACCCCGCAATAAGGACAAGTGCTGCGTATGGTTTGCTGCGTTGGCACGAACGGCATGCTAGGCCTTTATCTCCACCAGCACTTTGCCATTTTCCATTTTCACTTCATGCCGATGTGCGCAACCGACATCCGGCGCCACAGCGGAGCCGGTTTTCAGATCAATCGTCCAGTTGTGCAACGGGCAGGTGACACGTTTGCCATGCACGATGCCTTCCGATAATGGCCCACCTTTATGTGGGCAACGATTATCCAGCGCAAATAATTCATCGTCCAGACTGCGAAATACTGCGATCGCTCCATTGCTGGTGTTCACCACACGCGAGCCTTGACGCGGAATATCTTCCAACTTACCGACTGCTATCCAATTCATTACTGATCCTTTATTCAACAGTGGCAAGTGACGCATATTCACTCGCATCCTTACCTTCGGCACGCTCTTTCCACGGATCATCCTGGCTGTGTAATTGCGATTCCAAAAAGCGTGCATACAACTCAGCGCGTCCCGCCACGTCATCCACCACGCGCTGTTTGACGTAAGCCAAACCAACACGCTCTATCCACGGTGCGGTACGTTCCAGATAATGCGCTTCTTCGCGGTACACCTGCATAAACGCTCCGCAGTATTCCAGCACTTCTGCCTCAGTGGCAACTTTGCACAGAAAATCAGTGACACGCACTTTTATGCCGCCGTTGCCGCCGACATGTAACTCATAACCGGAATCCACACAGACAATACCAAAATCCTTGATGGTGGCTTCAGCACAATTGCGCGGACAACCGGATACCGCAATTTTGAATTTATGCGGCGTCCAGGAACCCCAGGTCATTTTCTCAACCTTGATGCCCAAGCCCGTCGAATCCTGCGTGCCGAAGCGGCACCATTCCGAACCCACGCAAGTTTTTACCGTGCGCAATGCTTTGCCATAAGCATGGCCGGAAACAAATCCCGCCTCGACCAAATCGCCCCACATTTTGGGCAAATTTTCTTTGCTGACGCCGAGCAAATCAATGCGCTGCCCACCCGTGATTTTGACCGTAGGCACTTTGTATTTTTCGGCAATGTCGGCGATGGAGCGCAACTCGGCAGGAGAAGTAACCCCACCCCAGATACGTGGAATGACCGAGTACGTTCCGTCTTTTTGAATATTGGCGTGCACGCGCTCATTGATAAAACGCGAGCGGCTGTCGTCTTGATATTCGGCAGGCCAGGCAGAAATTAAATAAAAATTCAGCGACGGACGGCAGATATGGCAACCATCCGGCGTTTTCCAACTCAATGTTTTCATCAGCTCAGGCAGTGTTTTCAAATTCTGCCTGGTAATCGCCTCACGCACTTCGGTATGGGTCAGATCGGTACAGGCGCAGATGGTTTTTTTGCTCGGCTTGATTGAGTAATCGCCGCCCACGGTGCTGGCCAGCAACGATTCGACCAGCCCGGTGCAAGAGCCACACGAACTGGATGCCTTGGTGTGGGCGCGCACTTCTTCCAGGGTGAATAATTTTTTCTCGACGATGGCTTTGACGATAGCTCCTTTGCATACCCCGTTGCAGCCGCATATTTCCGCTGTGTCCGCCATATTCACCACGCTGGAAGCGCCGCCTAAACCGGAGTCGCCAATGTGCATCTGGCCGAATAAAATATGCTCACG
>DASRWN010000176.1:0-12899 GCA_035654595.1 Gallionella sp.
TGCATTCGCAGTCAAACACCTGACAAAGAAAATTTAAATTATGGGTATCGCGTACTCGGGGTAGCACTCACTTTTACAACACCGGTCGCATCAGCCGTCTCACTGCTCTTTTCCCCTGTACACCGCTTCTAATTTTGTCTACCATTCGAAGACATCCCTGAAACGAGCGGCTGTACTAAGTCATCACTTTTTGGTTCATGGCAGCGCTATCTCGCGGTAGCAAGGAAAGGAAGCACATGAATACATTTCTGAGAAAACTAAAAGGTGATGGGGCACAGCTTCCCCCAAAAGCGACAAACAAGGCCGTTGGCCTTGCGTGGCTAGGCGGGTTTCTTGCTGTTGCCTCAATTGCGGCACTGACCGACTATTTTTCGGTTGCGCTGGTACTCGGATCATTCGGCGCATCATGTGTACTCGTGTTTGGTTATCCAGACGTGCCGTTCTCTCAACCCAGAAACGTAGTTGCTGGCCACGTTATAAGCTCTCTGATTGGCCTCGTTTTTCTGACAACCTTTGGCCCTCACTGGTGGGCTATGGCTCTTGCCGTAGGTACAGCTATTGCGCTCATGATGCTCACTCGTACGGTACATCCACCTGCCGGTTCAAATCCAGTCATCGTTTTTTTACTCCAACCCACATGGGGATTTTTATTATTCCCTACACTGGTTGGTTCATTAGTTTTAGTAGCGGTCGCCCTGATTTACAACAATGTGACTCGTGATGCCAAATATCCGAAATATTGGTAACACCTATACACCGCCTAACAGTGTTACCAATCTGAATAACAATAAACTAAAACCAAAACGTAATGTCACAGTTTTCTCACCAGGAGACCCACCATGCAAACCAACCACGAAAAAAAATCAATCAAAAAGCTGCACAGCATCCGGCGCAATGTAGATCGTCATTGGGTAGGCGACGGATTCCCGGTTCGGACACTGTTTTCATATTCCGGGCAGGGGGCGATTCTCAGCCCTTTTCTGCTGCTTGATTATGCCGGCCCGACGGAATTTCAACCGACTGATAAACGCCTTGGTGTCGGCGAGCATCCGCATCGCGGCTTTGAGACCGTGACCATTGTTTACGATGGCGCGGTGGAACACCGGGATTCTGCGGGCGGGGGTGGGAGTATCGGCCCCGGCGACGTGCAGTGGATGACTGCGGCATCCGGCTTGGTGCACGAAGAATTTCACGGACGCGGCTTCGCACAACGCGGTGGAAAATTTGAAATGGTGCAGCTTTGGGTAAACCTGCCCGCCAAAGACAAGATGTCGTCACCGCGTTATCAGGAAATTTTGAATGCGCAGATTCCCACCGTGAACCTCCCTGACAACACCGGAACGGTGCGTGTCATTGCCGGCGAATTCGCCACAGCAAAAGGGCCAGCCAAAACCTTCACACCAGTTAACGTGTGGGATATCCGCCTTGTCAGTAATCAGCAAGTCGATCTCGCCATGCCTGACGGTTACACCACCGCACTGGTGGTGCTGAAAGGCAAGTTGCGGGTGAACGGCTCCGATTTCATCAACGCTGCAGAGGTCGGCGTGTTTGAGCATAGCGGTGAGACTATTCGTATCGACAACGGGCAAGGCGCGACCCTATTATTGCTTGCCGGCGAGCCGATCGATGAGCCGATTGTCGGCAGCGGGCCATTTGTGATGAATACCGCACAGGAGATCCATCAGGCCATGATGGACTATCAGAGCGGCAAAATGGGGCACCTGTCATAACGGCACCCGCAGTTTTATGTTGAACATCGTTATCTCGACCATCGTGTTTTTCATCGCTGCCTGGTATATCAACCGGCAGTTGGACGAACAGGAAATTAACAGGGGTATGACACGCGGGGTGCTGGTATTTTTCCTCGCCTCGCTGGTGTCTTGGGGCGCGGGAGAGATAGTGGATTGGACCGAGGTGAAAATCGAAGGCCCGCAAGCGGCATCAACACTACCCACCGATTTGTCACAGGTGTTGAAGTTGGTGGGGCAACGCTAGCGCGACAAGCCGGGAAACAGCTCCAGCATGCCATCCGCCATGAGCTGCACCGCCATGGCCGCCAATATCAAGCCCATCACCCGTGTGGCAATGTTCAAGCCACCCGTGCCAAGACGTCCGCCGATAGGCTCGGCCAGCCGCAACACCAGCCAGACAATCATCGCTATGCCGATAATTTCAACACTGAACAGAAATCGGCTGGGGAAGCTGGCCGCTTGGTGCGCATCGACAATCACCAGACTGATGGTGCCCGGCCCTGCCAGCAAAGGGATCGCCAGCGGCACAACAGCAATGTCATGTTTGATTTCTGCCGCCGCCTGCTCTGCATCGGTGTGCCGCGCCGGACTGGTGCTGGCGTTAAACATGGCAATGGCGATAATGAGCAACAGTAGGCCGCCCGCGATGCGGAAGGCCGGAATACCGATGCCGAAGAACGACAGTAACCTGTCGCCCAGCCAAATCGCCAGAATCAAAATGATTGCCACTGCAACGGCGACCTTGCCGGAGGTGTGGTGCATTTCATTCGAACTGCGGTCAGCCATCAGGCTGAGATAAATCGGGATGACGCCGAGCGGATTGAGCACGGCGAAAATCCCCACCAGATATTTAATATGTTCAGTCCACATGGGCAACAATGTCAGGATGGTAGTTTGCCATTGTCCAAGCAGTGCGCATGCTTGTCCAGCTTGCCAGCAAACACAACTATGCTACTCTTGGCGTCATGAAAAATTTAGCTCACGCTGTCGCCGCATTGCTCATCACCGCCTGGGTCGGCGCCCTGTGGGCAATCGGCTATCTGGCTGCGCCGGTTTTGTTTTACGCTCAACCCGACAGACAACTGGCGGGCTTGTTGGCCGGACAGATGTTTACCTGGGTGAATTATCTGGGCATGGCGTGCGCGGCATATCTATTGATTTATCGCATTCGCCTGTTTGGTGGCACAGTGCTGCGTCAGCCGTTGTTCTGGATCGTGGCGGTCATGCTGCTCATCACCCTGATATTGCAGTGCGGCCTCCAGCCTGCCATAGCCAACCTCAAGGCACAGGTGCTGCCTGCCGACATCATGCACAGCACGCTCGCCGGTCGCTTTAAAATGTTGCACGGTATATCAAGCATTCTGTATCTGATCGAGAGTTTGCTCGGCGTGATGCTGGTCATCAAACCACGGCATATATTCCAGGCCTGATTCAAGGTTCCATGCGCTGCTGAACAAACAATTCAACTTCATGCTGCCCATCCTTTACTCTTTTCGCCGCTGCCCTTACGCAATGCGTGCACGCCTTGCACTTTGCGCTGCCGCTGTGACGGTTGAGTTGCGCGAAGTCGCATTACGCGACAAACCTGCCGATATGTTGACAGCATCACCAAAAGGCAGCGTGCCGGTGCTGATACTTGCCGATGGCCGTGTGATTGATGAAAGCTGGGACATCATGCAATGGGCATTACACCAGCACGACCCGGATTGCTGGCTGGGGAAAAATGATAGTCACGTTGCTGCGGCGACGGCACTTATTTTCGAAAACGACACGACCTTCAAACTGCACCTGGATCACTACAAATATCCCGACCGCTACCCAGAGCAACCGCGCAACGACTACCGCGCGCAGGCCGAAGTGTTTTTACAAAAACTGGAAAATAAATTACGCGCGACGCGCTATCTGCTCGGCGATGGCATATCCATCGCCGACGCGGGCATCTTCCCTTTTATCCGGCAATTTGCTGAAGTGGATAAAGACTGGTTTGCGCAAACGCCTTATGTCGCGTTGCGAAACTGGCTGGAAAGCTGGTTGCGCTCTGAACTGTTTGCCGCCAGCATGAAAAAATATCCGGTCTGGCAGCCCGGCGTCACGCCCGTCACCCTGTAGCAATGTCCTAGCTCAACAAACTCGCCAGCGTCAGCAGCAGTAACAAAATCAGCCAGAACACCACCGCACGCCACACCAGCCCGACTGTGCTGTGCAGGAAATCAACATCAGCTTCGTCCCCAACGCCCAATTCTGCCCGGTCCAACAGCACACCATCCTGCGGAATCGGCATGCCCAACCGCACACCCAACGCACCCGCGCCGCTGGCCAGCAGTATCCCTGTCGCATGATCCGGCCAGCTTGAAGCCTGGGTCTGCCAGCAATAAATGGTATCTTCAAAATCACCGACAATGGCAAAGGTCAATGCGGTCATGCGAATTGGCAGCCATTCCAGCAGGCTGAATATTTGTCGCGCAAAACCGCCGAATTGCCCAAGCTGCAACTTTTCTTCATCGCCCCAATGCTTGCGCAAAAATTGCGCCAGACGATACAGCAGCGCGCCCGCCGCACCGCCCAGCCCAATTGTGCTGAACAACACGAACCAGGCAACCACTCCAAATACATTGCGGTGTGAGGCAAGCAACGCCTCCTCTATCGTGACGCGCACCACTTGTTCGGTATTCAATTCGTGCGCAGGCAGGCCGCGCCACTGTGACAACAGGCGGCGCGCTTCGTCCAGATTATTGTCACGCAACGCTTGTTGAATATCGGTGAAGTAGTGACTGAATTGCCGGAAGCCCATAGTGAGATACAACACCAGCACATTGAACAGCCAAGCAAAAACTGGGTGCACCTGATACAGCAACCAATATGCCGCAATTACAGCAGTTAATAAGGGCAAGACCGCCAGCAGCCAGGCGATTTTTCCGTGCTTGCGCTCACCTGCATTAAAATGATACTGGAAAAAATGGACGTAGCCGGATAACCAGCCAAACAGGTATTTACGTGCAGAAAGCGGATGAAATTGTTCCAGCGACAGCGCGGCAAGCAAAGCGAACAGGCTCATTATTTCGCCTCCTCACGTTGTCGCAAGACACGCCATATCCATCCACCGAACAGCAATAAAACCGCCTCTCCCAGCCATAACGGCCAGCTTGCCGGATGATTCCATGTACGGCGCAATCCGTCGCGCTGCACTGCATCTACGCGCCAGTATTTGAGTTTGTTATTTGCCATTACATTCGATTTGACATTGCTCAACCAGCCATGTTGCAACACATAATTTTTCGGATGATAGCCCCACAGCCACGGTGAATCGTAGCGCAGGATTTCCAGCATCCGGTCGATAATGGCCTGACGCGCCGGGCTGTTTGCCATGTTCTTCATTTGCGCGAATAATTTATCGTATTCCGGGTTGCTGTAATTCGCGGCGTTCTCGCCGCCCTTGCCCACTTTTGCCTGGGCGCCATCAAGCAGGAACAGGAAATTTTCCGGATCGGGATAATCGGCATTCCAGCCAAAATAAAACATCTGCACGTCTCCCTCGCGCAGCTTGTCCTGAAAGCGATTGTAATCGGTGCTGCGCACCACTAATTGCACATTGATCTTGTCGAGTTGTTTGTGCAGCCAATCAAGCCTTGCCTTGTCACCCACACCAGTTGCCGTGGTGTCCAGATTGATCACCAGCGGCTGCCCGGTTTTTGCATCCACTCCGTTCGGATAGCCTGCTTCGACAAGCAGTTTTTTTGCCTGTTCAATCGGCTTACGTCTGGGCATGCCATCCACCCAGTCATATACGTAATGATTGATTCCTGCTTCACCTGCACGGTAGCCAAAAATGCCGGGAGGAATCGGCGATTGCGCGGCAATGCCGCGGCCATTGGCGAAAATGGAAATAAATTCTTCGAAGTCTACTGCGATGGCGATGGCCTGCCTCAACTTGCGCGCCCGCTCCGAGTCTCCTCCCACAAGCGGGTCCAGCCAATTAAAACCGGTATACAAGGTGGATGTTGCCACGGAGGTAGCAAGTTTAATTCCTTGCGCTTGCATCTGGTCTGTCACGGTTGCCTCACCGCCCACATTGATTTGCACAGCCTGATCAAAACTGTCCGAGCTGATGCCGGAAGCATCGTAATAGCCCTGCAAAAATTTATTCCAGTACGGAATCGTTTCTTTCTCCAGCGTGAACACAATCCGGTCGATCAACGGTAAAGGCTTGCCCGCATCGACCAGCAAGCCCGCCGCCGCATCGCCTGACTCACCCTGTGCCGGATAAGTTTCACTGTCGTAATAGGGGTTGCGGCTCAACACCATGCGCTGGTTGGGATTATTCTCGGACAGGTAATATGGCCCGCTGCCTGCCGGCCACCAATCGAGCTGCAGGTTACGTTCGCGCATTCCGTCCTGCGCATAAAATCGCTCTGCCTCATACGGCATTGGCGCAAAAAACGGCATCGCCAGCCAATACAGAAATTGCGGATATTTGCCGATGATCTCGATACGATAGGTGTGTTCATCCACCACCTGTACGCCCGGCAATGGATAGTTGTTCAAATCGAGAAACGCGTCAGGATTTTTCTTCAGCGTCTGTTGCAACGTCGCGGCATAGTCCTTGAAACCAACGATGTATTCGCTTATCACGCCAAAAATTGGCAGGTGCAATTGTGGGTTGGCAAGGCGCTTGATTTGATATACATAATCTGCCGCTGTCACCACGCGCGTACCGCTATGCGGAAAATCGCCCAGCCCGTGAATATCGCGCAACGCACTGGCCGTCAATTTGCCATACTCCGGCTTGCCGTTTGCATCCAGCGCAAATGCAGGGTGTGGCTGATAGCGCATGCCGGACTTGATATGGATGTCGTACACACTGTAGGCGATTTTTTCTGCGGGTGTATTGTCCGGCAAAGGGTGGCGCTGCTTGTCCAGATAATGCACCGACGGTATCTCGCTGGCGGCCAAGGGAATCAGTTGATATGGCCGTTTCAAGTAGTGGTATTGCAACGGCGGCAAATAAATTTGCGCAAGAAACTCGTATTCGTTTTCGCTGTATGCCTGGGCTGGATCAAGGTGTTTGGGCCGTTCGGTAAACGCGGTATAGAGTATTGACTTGCCGTCATCCGCACCCGGATAAGGATTGTTCCACAGCCCACCGCCACAGGCGGAAAGGAACAATAGGGAAACGAAAAGGATGCGGTAATTCATGGCGCATGAGTTTAACGGAATGCCACCCGCACGTCATTTTCACGCTAAAGCCGTCCGGCAGGCGGCGGGTGTTAAACTGCAAGGCATTTTCTGAAAATCAACTCTCGGGCAGATTTAGTATATGCGGCTGATGATAAAATTTTTACAACGGCTGTTGGCCGCACTTTTTGCTGTACTGATTCTGGCAGCTATTGCGCTATATCTGATCCCGTTAAATTCCTATATCCCGGAAGCGGAAAAACTGTTGACCGAGCAGTTGCACGAAACGGTCAACATACAACAACTGAAACTCGCGCCACTACCCTTGCCTCATCTTGCCTTGCTGGGTGTGCATGTGGGCAGTAAACCGGGCGTATCCCTTCAGTCGATAAAAGCAGAGCTGGATATGCTTGACCTGTTATCCGGCAAATTGGCGATACGCAGCATAGTCTTACAGGGCGGCACAGCCAGCTTCGCTCAAATACAAAAACTGATCGCCACGTTGACCAATGCGCCAGCAACTTCATCAAGCGTGGCAGTGCATGAAGTGCAACTGTCAGGCATCAATTTAACCACGCCGAAAATGTCGTTCGGGCCGATTGAGGGCAAGATAGAGCTGGACGAAGCCGGCAAACCCCAGCAACTGTGGTTTGCCATGAATGAAAAAAAAATCTCCGTAACCATTTTGCCGCTGCCGGAACAGCGTTTTTCCGTGCTGGTTAATGCGCATGCCTGGACAGTGCCGCAATTCCCGAAAATTCTGCTAGGTGACTTGAAGCTACAGGGGCAGATGGACAGCGGCGCCTCGACCAAAGGGAAAAATGCTTTCCAGTTTTCCGGTGACGCCCATATCAGCCACCTGCAACTTCGGGTTGCGAGCAAGGCCAAACATCCACTGGAATTTGACGAAATTAACACCCATATCGTGTTTCGGGCAGCACAACTGGATTTCAGCAAGCTCGAAGCAAAGTCGTATGGCGGTGGCTTGACCGGCTCTGCCACGCTGAATTTTGACAAGTCATCATTGATTGCAGATGCTTCAGTCTATGAGGTCGCCATGCAGCCTTTGGTGCAGGCTTTTAGCAATGAGCTATTGTTCAGCGGAGACTTGAACGGAACTGTCCATCTTGGCATGCCACTAAACTCGCACGGACAGTTCTTGGGTGGTTTGCAACTGGAGAGTCAATTAAGTTTACGCAATGGCGCAATAGGCAAAGTGGATTTGGTCCAGGCGGCCAACATTCTTGGCAAAAATACTGGAAAGGACGCAGCGACAGGCTTTGATAGTCTGACCGGTTTGCTCAACATTGACGCCGGTGGTTATCATTTCAGAGATCTGAAACTCGCGTCAGGGGTATTGAATGCGTCCGGCAAAATAGATATTGCCCCGGATTCGCAACTGAGCGGAGCGCTGGACGCCAATATCAAGAACACAGTCGGCTTGGTCAGCGTGCCGATGGTAGTAACCGGCACGGCCAGTGCCCCAGTGGTAAGACCGACTAAATCAAGCATGGCTGGTGCGGCGGTGGGCACGGCAATTTTGGGGCCGGGACTGGGAACTGCCGCCGGAATCAAAGTGGGCGGATTCCTGAATACATTATTTGGTAAAAATGATGAGAAAAGTGGCGGGCAAATTGACCCGCCTCAGCCACCCGCAAAAAAGTGATTTTCTGTCAAAACATAGTGCAGACGTGAGTTAGAATGCGAAATGGATAGCAAAACGGTATTTGTCAGGACCCGCAAAGGTGATGATGAGATACGCAGCGGTATTGCGCATCTATCCGGAGATATTAAACGCACCTTGTTGATGGTGGATGGCACTGCAACATTTGGCGAGATCAGCAAACGCGCCGCGCCAAGTCTGCGCGGCATCCTTGAAACCGTGCTCAAAGAGTTGGAGAGCGACGGTTATATTCAGGGCAAGGTTAAGGTTGGTCATACCCCCAAGCTGGTTATCCCACTCAAAAAACCGGCTTCGCCCTCACCTGCCAACACAACAAACGAAGCTGCCGAGGAACTCGATTTCACGGCAATGCCAAAATCGGATCCGGCTGCCACGCCCAAGCAATCTCCGGCTGCATTGGATAACGAGGCTACCAATCTGAGAAATAAATTAGTTGCCGCTCGATCCAAAGCATCTGCTGACACACTGCTGGCAGAAGAAGCGCGAGCTAAAGCGGAAGCCGAGCGCATTGATAAAGCGCGCGCCATCGCTGAAACACGAGCACGAACGGAAAAAGAAGCACAGGCCAAAACAGAAGCCGAGCGTATTGCCAAACAGCAGACCGCCGTTGAAGCCAAGGCACGCGCAGAGGCCGAACTGATTGCCAAAGAACGCGCTGCCGCAGAGGCCAAAGTGCGCGCAGAAAAAGAGGCTCAGGCCAGAGCAGAAGCTGAGCATCTTGCCAAAGAACAGGCCGCCGCCGCAAAAGTGCAAGCTGAAAAAGAAGCGCGAGCCAGGGCAGAGGCCGAACTGATTGCCAGGGAACGGGCTGCCGCAGAGGCCAGAGTGCGCGCAGAAAAAGAGGCTCAGGCCAGAGCGGAGGCTGAGCGTTTTGCCAGGGAGCGAGCCGCTGCGGCGCAAGCGCAGGCGGAATTAGAAATGGCGCAAGCCCGCGCCGAATTAGAAGCAGCCAAAATAGCAGCAGAAATAGCGGCGCGCGCGCGCGCTGAAGCTGAGCGGCGCGCCGAAGAGCTTGCCGCTGCGGCAAAAGCACAAGCGGAATTAGAAATAGCCCGAGCCCGCGCTGAATTGGAAGCGGTAAAAATTCAAGCTGCAGAAGAAATCAAGCTCTCGCGTTCACAGAATATGCTGGCGTTCGATCAGGCTACGTTTGAACTCAACAAACAAAAATCCGGTGTGTTGCCAGGCCGCACCAGCAGCGCAACGGTATTGTTCTTCGATGTGGTTGGCTACACAAAACTGTCGGTTAACAAACAAATTGATCTGAAAAAACAGTTTAATCAGTTGGTATCGACGTGTCTGGACAAGCTGGGCGCAGGTGAGCACATCATATTGGATACGGGTGATGGCGCGGCAATAGGATTCTTGCAGCATCCGGATGATGCATTGACTGTTGCGATGGAATTCCGAAAAGCCGTCACGGCCAACAACCATGAGGATTATCCCGCTCTGCAAGTTCGTATCGGCATTCATCTCGGCCCGATCAATGTGGTCGAAGACATGAATGGGCGCAGCAATATGGTTGGCGATGGCATCAATGACGCGCAGCGAGTCATGAGTTTTGCGGGTATAGACCAGATTTATATTTCCCGCCCCTATCATGATTTCGTCTCCAGGCTCAATGATGAATATGCTGATCTGTTCCAATATCGTGGCGTGCAAAATGACAAACATGGACGTGAACACCAAGTCTACGAGTTGGTAGATGCTTCATCACCGCCAATTGATGAGTCCAGTCATGCCGATTTGCCTGCGGACAGCGGGCTTGCCCCATTTGAATTCGACAAATTTACCTTCGCCACAACAGAAACTCCAATCGCTCCAGCGCGTGTTGATCATGTAGCGCCCGAAACACCAGCAGAACTTTTGCCATTAATCGAACCGACAGCGGCAATAGAACCCGACAGCAGCAAAGAAAAACTGCCCATACCCAAGCAGGATGTGTCGCTACCGAGTGAAAAAAAATCTGAGCCAGAAAAGCTCAAGTCGGCTGAAGAGCAGATTTCTGAAACTGCGGCCAAGCAACTTGCTGAGACCCGACGACTGGCTGACGCACAAGCCAAATCATGGGCCAAGGCCGAGCAGCGTGCCATTTCAATGGCGCGAGTCAACGCCGAGAAAATTGCGCAACAAGCCGCACAACCTCGCGTAACGCCAATCGCCGCAACTAGGGTACAACGCGCGCAAAAGCCTCGACAGCCTGTGCCATGGGGGAAGATTGGCGCAGCATTGCTCGTATCAGCATTAATTACCTTGGTTGCCGCCCCCGCTCTTATGCCCACGCGGGGTTATATCCCCGCACTGGAACAACAACTGAGCAAAGAATTTCAACAGCCCGTGCATATCGGCTCGTTAACCGGACGGATATTGCCTGCGCCACGCATCGAACTGCACGACGTATCAATAGGATCAGACCGGCAAGTTCAATTGCGGCAAGCTCAAGCAAACTTTTCTCTGACTGGTTTGTTCAGTCCGGTTAAAACAATAGACAGCGTTGATCTGCAAGGCTTGCAAGCCAGCGGGGCAAAACTGCAACAAATAACCGTCTGGCTGCAGCAGCTGGCAGTTGATAATACGTTCCCGATAAAACGTATACTGATCAGTCAGGGCATGCTGGACACGGAGGCTATCCAGCTCGGAGAAATTCATGGCGAGATCGGCTTTAATCAAGCCGGCAGACTCTCCCAAGCGCATTTAAGCGCAAACGCGGGAAAATATTTGCTCGACATCGATGCCAGCAAAGCAGGCCATGCCCTGGTTGCAATCACCGTGCATGGCAGCGCCCTGCCCCTGCTACCGAACTGGACGTTCGATGACTTGACGGCCACAGGTGAAATCAACAAAGACAACTTGATCATTACCGATTTCGATAGCCGCATCTACGGCGGCATTCTACTGGGCGATGCCCGCCTTGACTGGCATTCCGGTTGGTCCATGCAGGGCACGCTGGTGGCCAAAACCATCACCATGCAGAACATGATCTCCTCACTGAGCGGAGACATGAATGGCACCGTACACTTCAAAATGCAGGCAGAGAGCCTGTCCAAATTGACCGACGAGCCGATTATGAACGGCAACTTTGTCATCAAGAAAGGGATCATCAATGGCATGGATATGGTTGAGACGGCGCGTCTGCGAAGTACCGAAATCATGCCCGGCGGCAGAACGTACTTTGACGAATTAAGCGGTGATTGCTCCTATGCCAACAACACCTACCATTTCAGACAACTAAAAATGTCGGCTGGCATATTGAATGCAAGCGGCGCTATAGACATGATAAAACAGCAGCTATCAGGAAAAGCATTCGCCGATTTAACCATCACCGGGCAAAGTGCGGTTCCGCTGCAAATCGGTGGCCTCAACACCAATCCGACTTTACGTGCGATTAGATGATGTCAGACTAATTCAGCGCTGCTATGCATTCAGCAAGGCAACGGAACGCACTGTTTCGGCGATAAGTTGAGCGGATTTTTCAACCGTATCCCGATCTTCTCCCTCCACCATCACTCTTAGCAGTGGTTCGGTGCCGGACATGCGTAACAGCACACGTCCTTTACCATTGAGTGCCTGCTCGGCATTAACCACCGCTGTTTTGACTTGATGGTGCGTTAGACAATTAACGCCTTTTTTGACTTTCACATTGACCAGTTGTTGTGGATAGAGATTAAGCTCTCTACCCGCTTCAGCAAGAGTTTGCCGGTTGTCGCGCAAGGCGTGCAATACCTGCAATGCAGATATGATGCCGTCTCCGGTGCTGTGTTTGTCCAGACAAATGATGTGCCCGGAATTTTCTCCGCCAAGCTGCCAATTTTCATGTTGCAGCAGCTCCATCACATAACGATCACCGACTTTGGCGCGCTTGAATGGAATTTTCAGGCGCTGCATGGCATGCTCAAACGCCAGATTGGTCATCAAGGTACCCGCCACACCGCCACGTAGCATGTCCTGTGTCTGACGATGTTTGGCGATCACATACAGCAACTGGTCTCCGTCATGAAGTTTGCCACTTGCATCCACCATTACCAATCGATCCCCATCTCCATCCAGAGCAATACCAAGGTCGGCACGGGATTGAATCACTGCCTTACACAAATTTTGTGGCGCTGTTGCGCCGTATCCGGCATTGATGTTTTTGCCATCCGGCTCCGCCCCTATCGCAACAACATCGGCGCCCAGCTCGTGAAATACATGTCGCGCAATGCGGTAGGCTGCTCCATGAGCGCTATCCACCACAATTTTCATGCCGCGTAAATCGAGCTTGGCCGGAAAGGTGCTTTTGCAGAATTCGATAT